>NZ_JBTJER020000005.1:0-280861 GCF_054456695.2 Leucobacter faecis | reverse complement strand
GA
The DNA here is from genome assembly GCF_054456695.2 of Leucobacter faecis. NCBI lineage: Bacteria > Bacillati > Actinomycetota > Actinomycetes > Micrococcales > Microbacteriaceae > Leucobacter > Leucobacter faecis. The sequence goes on along the minus strand of NZ_JBTJER020000005.1, from coordinate 280,859 downwards.
ACCCGGAAGCTAAGACTGACTGCGCCGATGGTACTGCACTCGGGAGGGTGTGGGAGAGTAGGTCACCGCCGGACACCTTTTTATAAGGGGTCGTGGGGTTTTGCACTATGATCGTGCAGAGCCCTACGGCCCCTTTTGTATTTTGCAAGACCAAACTAAACAGTGTTTTCGGGAGGCACCCATGAACGAACGTCCAGACAGGCGAGATCACTCAGATCGCGGCCCCCGGAAACCCTATAACTCGGGTGGGAGTGGCGACCAACGGCGCGGTAACAGCGATCGTGGACCGCGCCGCGACGGTGAGTTTAAGCCGCGCCGCGATGGCGAGTTTAAGCCGCGTCGTGATGGTGACGGCGGGCAGCGTCGAGACGACCGCGGGTACGCTCCGCGTCGCAATGACGGTGACCGCGGTCCCCGCCGCGAGGGCGAGTTTAAGCCGCGCAATGACGACCGCGGGTACGCTCCCCGTCGTGACGATCGTGGCCCGCGCCGCGATGGTGAGTTTAAGCCGCGTCGCGATGGTGACTTTAAGCCCCGCCGCGAAGGTGACTTCAAGCCGCGTCGTGATGGTGATTTTAAGCCGCGTCGCGATGGTGACTTTAAGCCGCGTCGTGACGGTGACTTTAAGCCGCGCCGTGACGGAGCCCAAGGTCCCCGACAGTACGACCGTAACGACCGTAACGACCGTAACGACCGTAACGACCGCGGACCCAAGGAGTACGGCCGCGGGGGCACCCGAGGTGGCGGCCGCAGCGACCGAGGCGGCGCTGGTCGCGAGTTCACCGAGGCAGAGCGTCTACAGCACCAGCTGCGCCCGGTGCGCAGTGAGCATGCTGATCCGGTGCTGCCCGAAGAGATCCAGGCGAACGACCTGCACCCCTCGGCGCGCAATGAACTCAAGACGCTGCAGCCCGATGTGCAAGATCGCGTTGCGAAGCACCTTGCCATGGTTGCGTACCTGATTGACGAGGATCCCGAGCTCGCACACCAGCACGCGCTGTCGGCGAGCCGCCGGGCAGGCCGCATTCCGGTCGCGCGCGAGACCCTCGCGATCACCGCGTACCGCACGGGCGACTTTGCACTTGCGCTGCGCGAGCTGCGCACCTACCGGCGCCTCAGCGGCCGCAATGATCACGTTGCGCTGATGGTCGATTGCGAGCGCGGTCTCGGTCGCCCCGAGAAAGCTATCGAGACGGCCCAGGGCATCGACGTCGCGTCGCTCGAGACGCAGGACCGCGTGCTGCTCGCGATCGCGGTCTCAGGCGCGCGGCTCGACCTCGGTCAGACTCAGCAGGCCCTGTTTGAGCTCGAGATTCCCGAGCTCAACCCTAAGAAGGCGTTTTCGTGGAGCCCCGACCTGTTCGGCGCATACGCTGCCGTGCTTGAAGATCTCGGCCGCGAGTCTGAGGCAAAGCGCTGGTACGCTCGCGCCGACCAGGCAGCCAACGCGCTCGACTCGCTCACGGCAGGCTTCGATGAGGTTGAGGTCTTCGAGATCTTCGAAGAACACTACGACGAAGAGCCCGAAGCCCCCGCTACAGTCGGCGAGGCCACCGAGGCTGCGCAGCAGCATGATCCGGATCAAAACCCGGCAGACGAGGGCGCCGAAGCCGCCGAGGCGAGTGCGCCCGAAGCAACAGCGGTGTCAGCCCAGGCTGCCGCCGAGGCGGCGGGAGCATCGGCCGATACACCCGATGCATCGCTCGATGCGATGTCAGTGGAGGACGAGGTCGCTCAGATTCTCGCCGATGCTGGCATTACAGACACTAGCGACGATGATGCGAGCGACGACGACGCTGCGGGCAGCGAGGAGGCCGCAAAGTGAAGCTGTTTGGCGCCAAGCGCACCCCCCTGGGGGCCGCGCCAATTGCGGGCCACAAGCTGCTGCTGACCGACCTCGACGGCGTCGTGTACCGCGGGCACCTTGCGGTCGATGGCGCTGTCGAGTCACTGACCCTCGCCGCTGATTCGGCCCAGGTCGCCTACCTCACGAACAACGCGTCGCGCACAGACGAGACCGTGGCCGCACAGCTGCGCGGTTTTGGGCTGCCAGTGACGGCGAACGATATCGTGACGTCGCCGCAGGCCGCCGTGGCGCTGCTCGCACAGACCGTCGCCCCAGGCGCGCGCGTGCTCGTGATCGGCGGTGACGGCCTGGTCGATGAGCTCACCAAGGCCGGCTACGAGGTGACGCGCAGCGCAGACGATAGCCCGGCGGCTGTGCTGCAGGGATTCGCACCCGATATTGGGTGGAAGCACCTCGCAGAGGCGGCGTACGCGCTCGCCGAGCGCGCCGACGGCAGCGCGCTGCCCTGGATCGCCACCAATACCGACTGGACGATGCCCACCGATCGCGGGCTCGCGCCGGGTAACGGCACCCTCGTGTCAGCGGTGCACACGGCGGTGCAGCGGCTGCCCGAGTTCGCGGGCAAACCCGAGACGCCCATTTATGAGGCGGCGTTTGCGCGCTTCGGCACGCGCGAGGCGCTCATGCTGGGCGACAGGCTCGACACCGACACGAAGGGTGCGCGCGCCGCCGGCATCTCGGCGCTGCACGTGCTCACAGGCGTTGACCGCCCCAAGCAGCTGGTGGCGGCCTCGAAAGACATGCAGCCGAACTACATCGTCGAGAATCTTGCGGGGCTGCACGAGCCGTACCCCGAGACCGTGACGCTGAAGGACGGCACCGCTCAGGTGGGCACCGCCAAGGTACGCATGGACGGCCACGTCGCAAAGGTGGTGTCTGAGGGTGACTCAGCGCTCAACCTGCTGCGCGCAGGTTGCGCCGCGATCTGGGGCTCGGGGCTTGCGATCTACGGCCTCAAAGTGCCCGAGATTCTCTATGAGGATCACTGGCGGTAACGCCGAACGCCGTTCATGAACGCCGCGCTGATCGCACTGATCAGTGCGGCGTTCTATATGACATTGGTCCCGAGATATCTCGCCCGGTCAGCGCGGCGTCGGTGGTGCTCGTTAGGCTAAGGGCATGACAGTTTTAGACGACGCCGCGCAACCGGCCGGTGAGCTTCAAGAACCGGTAGTTACCGGTCAGCTCGAGCTCATCGGTGCGCTGGCGCTCGCACAGCGGGCGGCGGGCTTCTTGCAGCTGCACGATGAACTGCTCGCAGAGCTTGAGCGCAGCGATCAGCCCGTCGTCGCATCAGATACGGAGGCCGCGCATGCCTAACTCAGTCTGGGGCGGGGAGCCTGCGCGGCTCGACCGTGTGCTCCCCGAGCTTGGTCTTGCGCGCTCGCGCACGCAGGCGCAAGAACTCATCGAGCGTGGCGAGGTGCGCATCAACGGTGTGACCGCGGGTAAGCCCAGCGTGCGCGTCGGCGCGGGCGACGACGTCGCGATCGCTGAGGTAGCGCGCTATGTGAGTCGGGCTGCGCACAAGCTCGTCACGGGTCTCGAAGCGTTTGGTATCGATCCTGCGGGCTGCACCGCGCTCGATCTCGGTGCCTCGACCGGTGGGTTTACGCAGGTGCTGCTTGAGCGCGGCGCCGCTGTTGTGCAGGCTATCGACGTGGGTCACGACCAACTCGCGCCAGAACTGCGGGGCGATTCGAGGGTTCGGCTCGTGGAGGGACGCAACGCACGCGACCTCGACCCCGCAAACCTGGCCGCCGATACCGGGGTGCAAGCGGCGCCTACGCTCGTTGTCGCCGATCTGTCATTCATTTCACTGCGTCTTATTTTTCCGGCGATCGCGCGCTGCGCGGCGCCCGACGCAGACCTTGTGCTGCTCGTCAAACCGCAGTTCGAAGTGGGGCGGGTGCGCGACGGGGTCGTCACCAACCCCGCACAGTGGGCCCAGGCGCTCAAGATCGCGGCGGCAGCGGCCGCCGAGAACGGCTATGCGGTGCGCGGGCTCGCCCGTTCACCGATTGCGGGCGGACACGGCAACCGCGAGTTTCTCGCCCATTTCGTGCGCGATGCAGGTCAGTCACTCGCAGATCAGTCACAATGGGACGCGCGCATCGCGGCGCTGTGTCAAGCCGAAGGAGACGAAACCGCATGAGCAGCACAGCGAACCAGGAGGGGGCAGCTGCGAGCAAATCGGCTGCTGAGCGCCGCATCTTGATCGTGTCGCACACTCACCGCGACGAGGCTGTCGCGGCGACGGTGCAGGCGGTGCAGGCGCTCATGGACGCCGGTGTGATTCCCGTCATGGACGGGCAAGACCTCGACGAGTTCTCGCCCCACATCGATGTTGAGCAGATTGAACGGCTCGGCGCCATCACGCCGATCGGGTCGCTCGAAGTCGCGATCGTGCTGGGTGGCGATGGCACGATTTTGCGTGCAGCCGAACTGTTGCGCGGCTCGCGCTGCCCCATCGTGGGCGTCAACCTCGGCCATGTTGGCTTTCTCGCTGAAATGGAAAGCTACGATCTCACCACCACGATTGAGCGGGTGCTGGCGCGCGATTACACCGTCGAAGAGCGGCTCACGCTGGATGTGACGGCCACGTGCGACGGCGTGGTCATCGCCGACACATGGGCGCTCAACGAAGCGAGCGTTGAGAAGCGGCGGCGCATGCTCGAGGTCGAGATCGGTGTTGATGGGCTGCCCGTATCGACGTTCGCCTGCGATGGCATGGTGCTTGCGACCCCCACCGGCTCGACCGCATACGCGTTCTCGGCAGGCGGGCCGGTCGTGTGGCCGACGGTGCAAGCGATGCTCATGGTGCCAATCGCGGCCCACGCGCTGTTCGACCGGCCGCTCATGACCGGCACCGATTCAGAGCTGAGCGTGCGCATCTTGCCCGAGAACATCGGCCCTGGCGTGCTGTGGTGTGACGGCCGACGCCGCACAGAACTGCCCGCCGGATCAATCGTGCGTGCCCGCACATCGAGTGAGTCGGTACGGCTCGCGCGGCTCAACGCCGCCGAATTCTCGCACCGGCTGGTACAAAAGTTTCACCTACCGGTGTCGGGTTGGCGCGGCGCGCGACGTGAGGAGACAGCATGATCGAGCAACTGCAGATTCGCGATCTGGGCGTCATCGCAGACACGACGCTGCCGCTCGGGCCAGGCTTCACCGCTATCACCGGTGAGACGGGCGCCGGTAAAACAATGGTTGTGAGCGCACTGGGGCTGCTCATGGGGGAGCGCTCCGACGCGGGCGCGGTGCGTTCGGGCACGAAGCAGGCCCGAGTCAGCGGCATCGTACGCACAGGTGACGCTGCCGTAGAACAAATCGTCTTCGACCTCGGCGGTGATGTCGAAGACGGCGAGCTCGTGCTCACGCGTACGGTGAGCGCCGAGGGGCGCAGCCGGGTGAGCGTCGGCGGCGCAAGCGCCCCGGTCGGTGGGCTCGTACGGCTTGCCGAGCGGCTATTTGCAGTTCACGGGCAGTCAGAGCAACTGCGACTCAAATCGCAGGCAGCCCAGCGCGACACACTCGACAGGTTCGGCGGCGAGAAAGTCGCGAAGACCCGTGCCGCATATGAGACTGTGCACGCGCGCTGCCGAGATCTCGCCGCCCAACTCGAGTCGCTGCGTGACGCCCGAGACGAGCGGGCAGCCGAAGCAGCACGCACACGCGCCGAGCTCGAAGAAATCGAAGCGGCAGACCCGCAGCCCGGGGAAGAGACCGACCTCACCGAGCGCATCGAACGGCTCAGCAATATTGAACTGCTGCGTGCGGCGACGTCGGCCGCGCACGAGGCGCTCGCGAGCGAGTCCGACGACCCGATGGCACGAGACGCGGCCGGGCTCGTCGATGACGCAGTACGCGAAGCCCTACGCGCCGCGGCATACGATGCCCGCCTTACTCCCATCGCAGAGACGCTGCAGAGCGTTAGCTTTCAGCTCGCCGACGCGGCCCGCGAGCTGGCAGCCTACGCGGGCGACCTCGACCAGGAGGGACCGGGCGAACTCGCGGCTGCGAACGAACGCCTCGCCGCGTTAAACGCGCTATTTCGGCTCTACGGCGTCGACACAGTCGCCGTCATCGCGTACGCGCAGCAGGCAGCCCAACGGCTCACCGAACTCGAGGGTGACGACGACCGTATCGACTCGCTTTCCGCTGAACTGACCGACGCCGCAGCACGCGAGGCGAAGCTCGCCGCAGAGCTCACAAAGCTGCGCACGGCGGCGGCAAAACGCATCTCCAAACTCGTCAGTGTCGAGTTGAAACAGCTCGCCCTACCCGACGCCGAATTTGTCGCGAGCGTGCTGCCGCTCGAGACGCTCACCGCGTCGGGCGCCGACGAGGTTCAGTTCTTGCTCGCCCCGCACCCCGGTTCAGAGCCCAGGCCTGTCGCAAAAACGGCCTCGGGAGGCGAGCTTTCGCGGGTCATGCTCGCGCTCGAAGTGGTCGTTGCAGGTGTTGACCCGGTGCCCACGTTCGTGTTCGACGAGGTCGACTCGGGCGTGGGCGGGGCCGCCGCGATTGAGATCGGGCGCAGGCTCGCGCAGCTCGCGAAAACGTCGCAGGTGATCGTCGTGACCCACCTAGCGCAGGTCGCGGCGTTCGCGAACAACCACCTGCGCGTGCAAAAAGACTCGAGCGGCGGGTTCACTGAGAGCAGTTGTGTACGCCTTGAAGGGCCCGCGCGACTCGGCGAGATGGCCAGGCTACTGTCTGGCCTTGCCGACTCCGACAGCGCGCTCGAGCACGCCGCCGAGCTTCTTGCGCTCCGCGGGTAGCTCCCAGGTGCTACGCTCCCAACCATGAACAAGTTGTTCGGACGGAGCGCACTGCGCAAGAGGCAGCCCGACGTGACCAGTCCCGCCGAAGAAAAAGCGGCGTACCTCGAGAGTCACCCCGACGTGGTGCACGCCGATATCGAGCAGATGGACGCCGACACGCGCAAGATGTACCGCGAAGCGCGTGAAGCAAGTCGTGACGCTCAAGCCGAACAAGCGCAGTCGCGCACGCGCGAATTTGTGATCCGATCACCGTTCCAGCTGGGCTTCACGGTCACGCTGGGGGTGCTCGTCGCGATCCTCTTCGGTTCGATGGTGGGCAAGCTGAGCACCATCATCATGTATGTTGCCGCCGCTTTGTTCATTTCGCTCGGCCTCGACCCGGTCGTGCGTATGCTCGAACGGCGCCACATTAAGCGCGGGCTGGGCATTGGCATCGTGTTTGGTGGCTTCGTCGTGGTGATCGCAGGGCTGCTCGCGATTATCATCCCGATGATCGCCAACCAGGTGTCGCAGCTCATCAAGAGTGCGCCGACCCTGTTTACCGACATCACCAAACAGCCCTGGTTTCACGACATCAATACCAGGTTTGGTACGTTCATCGACTTCGACGGTCTGCTCGACATGGGGCGCAACCTGGTAAGCAAACCCGAAAACTGGGCGCAGCTTGCAGGCGGCGTATGGCAGGCGGGCATCGGTATCGCCAACGGGCTCACCGCCACGCTCATCATTCTGATCCTGTCGCTCTACTTCCTGTCGTCCCTGCGCGGCATCAAACGGGCTTTCTACCAGGTCGTGCCTAAAACGGGGCGTGCAAAAGTGATCGACATTACCGAGCAGGTCACCAAATCGGTCGGTGGCTATGTCAACGGAATGGTTGTGCTGGCGTTCATCAACGCGACACTCGGGTTCATCATGATGACTATAGTCGGGGTGCCGTTCGCGGGGCTGGTTGCCGTGGGTGTGTTCCTGCTCGCGTTGATTCCGCTGATCGGCTCGGTGCTCGCCACCGTGCTCGTGTCAGTTGTGGCGCTCTTTAACTCACCGATGACCGCGCTCATCGCCGCGGGCTACTACCTCGTCTACATGCAGATCGAGTCATATTTGCTCACTCCAAAGGTGATGAACCGTGTCGTGTCGGTGCCAGGATCCCTCGTCGTGATCGGTGCGCTCGCTGGCGGCACGCTGCTGGGCCTGCTCGGCGCGCTGATCTCGATTCCCGTGACGGCGGCCGTTCTCATGATCATTAAACAGGTTTGGGTGCCCCGACAAGAGCTGCGGTAGCTCTCTCACCGCAACCTAACGAAATCAACTGATAGGATCGAAGCCCGTGGGAACGAAGCAGAGCGCGGCACAGCCGAAAACGACCAAGCACATCTTTGTTACCGGGGGCGTGATCTCGTCACTCGGTAAAGGCCTGACGGCCGCCAGCCTGGGTAACCTGCTCACCGCACGTGGTTTGCACGTGGTGATGCAGAAGCTCGATCCCTATCTGAATGTGGATCCGGGCACTATGAACCCGTTCGAGCACGGCGAGGTCTTCGTGACCGACGACGGTGCCGAAACCGACCTCGACATCGGTCACTACGAACGTTTCCTCGGCATCAATCTGTCGCAGGCCGCCAACGTAACGACCGGCCAGATCTACTCGACTGTGATCGCTAAGGAGCGCCGTGGCGATTACCTCGGCGCGACCGTGCAGGTGATTCCGCACATCACGAACGAGATCAAGCGTCGCATGCGCCTGCAGGCATCGGAAGACCCGCAGCCCGACGTGATCATCACCGAGGTGGGCGGCACCGTCGGCGATATCGAGTCGCAGCCGTTCCTTGAAGCGGCACGCCAGGTGCGCCACGAGCTCGGCCGCGGCAACGTGTTCTTCGTGCACGTGTCGCTCGTACCGTTCATGGGTGCCTCGGGTGAACAGAAGACGAAGCCGACCCAGCACTCGGTGGCGGCGCTGCGCTCGATCGGTATCCAGCCCGACGCGCTCGTGCTGCGCAGTGACCGCCCGGTCACCGACGACAACATGCGCAAGATCGCGCTCATGTGTGACGTCGAAGAGAACGCCGTGATCAATGCGATCGACGTGCCCAGCATTTACGACCTGCCGACGCTGCTCAACACGCAGGGCCTCGACGGCGTGATTGTCGAACACCTGGGGCTGTCTGAGCGATCCAACGACGTCGACTGGACTGAGTGGCAGCCGGTGCTCGACGCCGTACACGAGCCGAAGGGTGAGGTGACGATCGCGCTCGTCGGCAAGTACATCAACCTCCCCGACGCTTACCTGTCGGTGACTGAGGCGCTGCGCGCGGGCGGCTTTGCTCATGCCCAGAAGGTGAACCTGAAGTGGGTGCCCGCAGACGACTGCGAAACCCACGATGGCGCGAAGGCCGCCCTCGGTGATGTGCACGGCATCTGCGTGCCCGGCGGTTTTGGCGTGCGCGGCATCGAGGGCAAGCTCGGTGCGCTGCGCTTCGCCCGCGAAAACGGTATTCCCACACTCGGCCTGTGCCTCGGCATGCAGTGCATGGTCATCGAGTACGCGCGCAACGTCGCAGGGCTCGAGGGTGCGTCGTCGACCGAGTTCGACCCCGAGACCAGCGTGCCCGTCGTGGCGACGATGGCCGAGCAGGTTGAGATTATTGACGGCGGCGACATGGGCGGCACGATGCGCCTCGGCCTGTACGAGGCGCAGTTCGCTGCGGGCTCTCTCGCCGAGCGCCTCTACGGCGCGAAGAGCGCGAGCGAGCGCCACCGCCACCGCTACGAGGTGAACAACGCCTACCGCGACGAGATCGCCGCGGCCGGCCTGTCGTTCTCGGGCATGAGCCCCGACGGATCGCTCGTCGAATACGTCGAGCTGCCCGCCGATCAGCACCCGTTCTACATCGCCACCCAGGCGCACCCCGAGCTGCGGTCGCGCCCCGGCCACCCGCACCCGCTGTTCGCGGGGCTCGTGTCGGCCGCGATCGGCCGCCGCGAGGCTGCCCGCCTCTTCGAGGTCGAGGGTGACGACAACTAACGATCGCGAGAAGGGCGCGGGGGCCGAGGCTCCCGCGCCCTTCGGCGCATCCGACGCAAATGGGCTGGGCGATCCGGCTCAAAAGGCGCCCGCCCATTTGCTCGCCGATGCGGCCGCGCACGTGCACGTGCTGGAGAGCGAGTTGATCGTGCGTGGCCGGGTGTGGGACGTGCGCCGCGATCGGTTCGAGTTTGGCGGCGCCGAGCTCGTGCGCGACTACGTCGATCACACGGGCGCGGTCGCTGTGCTGGCGCTTGACGAGGCGGGGCGCGTGCTGCTGATCAAGCAGTACAGGCACCCGATTGCGCGCAGGGACGTCGAGATTCCGGCGGGATTGATGGACGCACCAGGCGAGTCGGGGCTGGCGGGCGCTCAGCGAGAGCTGGCCGAAGAAGCCGATCTCGCGGCGGGCCGCTGGGACCTGCTGCTCGACCTGTTCTTGTCGCCCGGCGGATCGAGCGAGGCCATGCGCATCTTCCTGGCGCGCGACCTGAGCCCGGTCGCGCACGACTTCGTGCGCGAGGGTGAGGAGGCCGAGCTCGAACCCGTGTGGGTGCCGCTCGATGACGCGGTCGCTGCGGCGCTTCAGGGCCGGATCGGCAATGCCGTGACCGTGAGCGCGGTGTTGGCGGCACACGCCGCGCGCGGTGCGGGCTGGGCGTCGCTGCGCGACCCCGAAACGCCGTGGGAGTTTCGTGCGGGCGTGCAGGGCGAACGGTCGCGATGAGCGGGCTCGCGGTCGACGCAGGCATCGATCGGTTCTTGCGGCACGTTGCGATCGAGCGCGGCCTCGCCGCAAACAGCCTGGCGGCGTATCGGCGCGATCTCGCGGCCTACGCCGAATGGCTGGTAGGGCAAGACATTACCGATTTAGCCCACGTCGGCCCCGATACGCTCTCGGCGTTTGTGGCAGACCTCGCCGCGCCGGCCGGGGAGCGGGCTCCGCTCGCGGCAGCGTCGATTACTCGCCGCGCGTCGACCGTGCGCGGCATGCACCGCTACCTGTTTGAAGAAGACCTGCTCGACGGGTATGCGGGGCGGGGGCTGCGCACGCCCAAGAAGCAGCTGCGCCTGCCGCAGGCGTTGTCTGTGGATGAGGTTGAAGCGCTGCTCGCGCACGCGGGCGGCGACGACCCCGTAGGGCTACGTGACCGTGCGCTTCTCGAGCTGCTGTACGGCAGCGGGGCGCGGGTCAGTGAGGCGTGCGGCATCGACCTCGACGACCTGCTGCTCGAGGGCGGCCGCAGCGATGCGCTCGCTGGAGGCGCTGGCGGTGCGGGTGAGGCGAACGCCGCTGCCGAGCAAGCGCTCGCGGGCGGCGGGCTGCTGCGTGTGCTCGGTAAGGGGTCGAAGCAGCGCATTGTGCCGTATGGCAGCTACGCGGGTACGGCGATCGCGGCCTACCTGGTGCGTGCCCGCCCCAGCATGGTGGCGAAGGGCAGGGGAACCCCCGCCCTGTTTGTAGGGCCGCGTGGTTCCCGCATTTCGCGTCAGAGCGCGTGGCTCGTGATCCAGGCAGCGGCGGGGCGCGCGGGCATCACCCGTCATGTGTCGCCGCACACGCTGCGGCACTCGTTCGCGACGCACCTGCTGTCGGGCGGCGCAGACGTGCGCACGGTGCAGGAGCTGCTCGGCCACTCGTCGGTGACCACCACGCAGATCTACACCCAGGTCACGGCCGACACGCTGCGCGAGCACTACCTCTCCTCGCACCCGCGCGCGACGTAGCGGTTCACCGTCATTCTGCGGGACGCACCACCACCGTCATTCTGCGGGACGCTCCGCCACCGTCATTCTGCGGGAGCGTGCGACTCGCAGAATCCACACACCGTTGCCGGCTGGGCCGCGACCAGCCCAGACAACGATAGGATGAATCGTTAGTGACACGGGAGGAGGCCCACGTGGCGAACGCGCAGGAGAAGATCGGCCCGACCGGCAGGCCGGAGCGACACATTCCGCCACCCTCATTTCTCGCCAGTCACGGCCCCGCCCGCATCATCGCGATGTGCAACCAAAAGGGCGGCGTTGGCAAGACGACCAGCGCAATTAACCTTGCGGCGGCGCTCGCGCGCTACGGCCGCAGGGTACTCGCCATCGACTTCGACCCGCAGGGTGCGCTCTCGGCAGGCCTCGGGGTGCCAGCACACGACGTGCCCACGATCTACGACCTGATGCTCGGCAAGGTGAAAGACCCGCGCGAAGCGATTCAGCAGACCGCCACGCTCGGACTCGACGTGATTCCCGCCAACATCGATCTGTCAGCGGCAGAGGTACACCTCGTTACCGAGGTCGCGCGCGAGCAGATTCTAGCCGGCGTGCTGCGCAAGATCGCCCATGACTACGACGTGATCTTGATCGACTGCCAGCCATCGCTGGGGCTACTCACCGTGAACGCGCTCACCGCGAGCCACGGGGTACTGATTCCGCTGGCGTGCGAGTACTTCGCGCTGCGCGGTGTTGCGCTGCTCGTTGAGACGATCGACAAGGTTAAAGAACGGCTCAACCCCGCGCTCGAGCTCGACGGCATTCTCGCCACCATGTTTGACCCGCGCACGCTGCACGCCCGCGAGGTGCTCGAACGCGTCGTCGATACGTTTGGAGACAGCGTCTTTGACACTGTCATTGGGCGTACGGTGAAGCTGCCCGACGCGCAGATCGCGGCGAAGCCAGTGCTCGACTACGCGCCAGCGAACCCCGCCTCAGAGGCCTACCTGAAACTCGCCCGCGAGCTCGTGCAACGCGGCGTCGTCGCCTAAGCGAAGCCCCCGTGACCCGCACGAGCGAAGCCGCAGGCGATCGCGACGTCGAGTTTCGGGTGAGTCTCGACGTGTTCGATGGCCCGTTTGACCTGCTGCTCAGCCTGATCGGCAAGCACGAACTCGACATCACTGAGGTGTCGCTGAGTCTTGTCACCGATGAGTTCATCAGTTACCTCGCAGGGCGCGACGCTACCGGGTCTGAAGAGGGCCGCTTTGAGGCTGCCCAGCTCGATCAAGCGAGCGAGTTTCTGGTGGTGGCGGCAACGCTCCTCGACCTGAAGATCGCGAGCCTGTTGCCGCAGGGCGAAGCCGTCGACGCCGAAGACATTGCGCTGCTCGAAGCGCGTGACCTGCTCTTTGCACGGTTACTGCAGTACCGCGCGTTTAAACAGGCGAGTGCCTGGTTTCGTGAGCGCCTCGTGGTTGAGGGCGGCAGGCACCCGCGCCAGGTGCCACTCGATGTTAGGTTTCGCGAGGCGGGCCCCGCACTCGAACTACAACTTTCTCCGCATGATTTCGCGGCCATCGCCCAGTTCGCGTTTACCCCGCGTGAGATTCCCACCGTCGGGCTTGCGCACCTACACGCCCCGCTCGTGTCACTTCGAGAGCAAGCGGCGATCATCGTGACGCTGCTGCGCGAGGGAAGCGCGAAGACGTTTCGTGAGCTCATTCTCGGCGCCACCGAGCGCGGCATCATCGTCGCAAGATTTCTCGCAATCCTCGAACTGTACCGTCGCGACGCAGTGAGTTTCACACAGGTCGAACCCCTGGGAGAATTGATTGTGCAGTGGACCGGCGCAGGCTGGTCTGACGACGATCTAACGACACTGGGGAGCGACTATGAGTGAGCACGCGCCGACCGCGCACGCGCAGGCGGGGACCACCCGCGCTGGCGAGACTCACGGCGAAGAACTCGAGGTCGCGCGCGCAGCGCACTCGCTCACCCAGCAGCTCGAAGCGCTCTTGATCGTCGCCGAAGAACCGCTCGACGCGCAGACCCTCGCCGCAGCGGTCGCACGGCCCGTACCCGACGTGCGCGCGGCGCTCGCCCGGCTGCAGGCCGAATACGACGGCGTAATTGACCCCGGAGTGACCGGCCCAGGCGCGAGCGCTGGCCCGGGTCTTGAGGGCTCGGGCGAGGCAGGATCCGGATCAAATGCGGGCGGAGAGGCCGTGCGCGTAGAAGGAGCGCAGGGCAGCTTCGCGTCGCGGGGATTTGAGCTGCGCGAGGTGCCCACGGGCTTCAGGTTCTACGTACGGGCTTCTCTCGACGCAGTTGTGGCAGACTTTGTGAGGCAGGAGCGCAGTGCGCGGCTGTCGCAGGCGGCTCTCGAGACGCTCGCCGTGATCGCGTATCGGCAGCCGGTCACGCGGGGGCAGGTCGCCCAGATTCGTGCGGTGAACGTCGATTCGGTCGTGCGAACGCTGCTCAGTCACAGCCTGGTGGCAGAGGTTGGCAGGCATGAAGAGACAGGCGCGACGCTCTACGGCACCACCGCGGTGCTGCTCGACAAGCTCGGCATCAGCGATATTGCCGAGCTGCCACACATTTCGCCGTTGCTTGATGACGGCGCCCAGGGTTTTGAACATGAAGTTTTGTAGGCGCGCTTTCGCGCCAGGGTGGAAGGTAATCACATGAATCGCGATAGCGAAGGCCTCGGCGGCTCGTTCTCGGTCGACGGCGAAAACGTCGAGGTAGACCTCGCAGAGTTCGGTTGGGAGGGGGGCGCGGCTGGCGCTGACAGCACCGATGGTGCTGCTGGCGCTGACGGCACCGATGGTGCCGACCCAGACGACGGGCGCGTGAGGCTGCAGAAAGCGCTCGCGCACGCGGGCATCGCTTCGCGTCGCGCCTGCGAGTCGCTCATCACGACCGGCCGAGTGCGCGTCAACGGCAAGGTCGAACACGAGCTGGGATCGCGCGTCGATCCCGAGGCAGACGAGGTGCGCGTCGACGGTGTCGTCGTGCAGCTCGACGTGTCGAAGCGTTACTTCGTGCTCAACAAGCCGCAGGGTGTCGTGTCGACCATGAGTGACGAGCACGACCGCCCCGATCTGCGCGAATTCACCGACAAGATCAAGGACCGGCTCTACAACGTGGGGCGCCTCGACACCGACACGAGCGGCCTGCTGATCCTCACCAACGACGGCGAGCTCGCACACAAGCTCGCGCACCCGAGCTTTGGTGTCTCGAAGACGTACGTGGCGCGCGTGCGCGGTCGCATCACCGGTGCCGTGATTCAGCAGCTCAAGTACGGCGTCGAGCTGAAAGACGGCCCGATCCACGCCGACCGCGCCCGCATTCTCTCTGACGGCGGTGGCGGTAAGTACTCACTCGTCGAGCTGACACTGCACTCGGGCCGCAACCGCATCGTGCGTCGCATGCTTGCAGAGGTCGGATTTCCCGTCATCGATCTCGTTCGTCGCCAGTTTGGCCCGCTCAGCCTCGGCACGCTCGGCATCGGCGAGATGCGCGAGCTGTCTGCCGGTGAGCGCGGGGCCCTCCTGTCGGTGACGAGCGAAGACGGATCTGTCGCGGACGGTGGCGCCTCGGGCGGTTCTGCGTCAGGCGGCACCGCAGAGAACCCGACTAGGCGTGGCTGGGCTAAGAGCTCGCGCGTAAAGAACGCAGGTGCGAAGGCTGGCGCTAAGGGCGGGCGCGGTGCCGGTGGTGCCGGCGGCGCCGGTAAGCGTCGCGACGAAATCACGGCCGGGCGCCCCGGCGACGGTAAGGGCGCACGCGGCCTGCGCGGAATCGCGGCACGCGGTAACCCGCACGGCCGCCGCACGGCAGATGATGCGCGCGAGTGGCAGAGCCGCGGCGAAGCAGAAGCGCAGGAGCGTCGTGCAGGCGGTGCTGGTCGCGGTGCTGGTCGCGGTGCTGGCGCTGCCCGGGGTGCTGGTGCTAGCCGCGGTGCTGGCCGCGGTGGTTTCGAACGCAACGATCGCGATGGTCGTGGGTTCGATCGCAATGATCGCAATGATCGCAATGACCGCAATGGCCGCAATGATCGCAGCGACCGGTCAGAACGCCCCGGTCAGGGTGCTGGCCGCGCGCGCGTCTGGTCAGATCGTGATGACCGCAGCGATCGCTCGCCCCGGGCAGATCGCAGCGACTACTCTGGCCGCGATAACTTCCGCGGTAGCAACGAGCGCAACGAGCGCCGTAATGATCGCAACGACCGCGGTGGCAGCGAGTACCGCGGCCGCACCGACCGCAACGACCGTGGCGAGCGTGGCGGCGAGCACCGCGGCCACGGCAGAGGCGACTCGGCGCGAGGCGGATCCGGCGCTGGATACAGCCGCGGCAGCCAGAGTCGCGGGCCCCAGCACGGTGGCCAAGAGCGTAACGACCGCAACGATCGTGGATACCGCGGCGGCAGCGAGTACCGCGGCGGTAACGACCGTGGTGGCAGCGACCACCGCGGACGTAACGACCGCAACGACCGTGGATACCGCGGCGGACGTGATCAGCGGGGCGGGGCGCGATGAGCGACGCGCAGCTGAGCGCGCGCACGCGCGGCACCGTACACATCATCGGATCGGGCCTGCTCGGGGCGAGCGTGGGCCTCGGCCTGCGCGAACTCGGCGTCGACGTGACGCTCGAAGACCTGTCGCCCACGACCGTTGCGCTCGCCGCAGACTACGGCGCAGGGCGGGTGCGCACAAGCGCCGATGACGAGCCCGCGCTCGTAGTCGTCGCGACCCCGCCCGACGTGACGGCAGACGTCGTCGAGGGGGCGCTCACCCGCTTTCCGGGCGCGGTCGTCACCGATGTCGCGAGCGTGAAGCTGGCACCGTTCGAAGAGCTGAAGCGCCGCGGCCTTGACCTCACCAACTACGTAGGTTCGCACCCGATGGCCGGCCGCGAACGCGGCGGCGCCACCATGGCCCGCGCCGACCTGTTCGCGGCGCGCCCCTGGGTGATCTGCCGCGACACCGAGACGCCCGCCGCGGCGCTCGCGCTCGTCGAAGCGATCGCGCTCGACCTCGGCGGTGTGCTCATCGAAATGACGCCCGAGCAGCACGACCGCTCGGTGGGGCTCGTATCGCACCTGCCGCAGGTCATTTCGAGCCTCACCGCCGCGCGCCTCGCGCCCGCGAGCGACCTTGCGATCGGCCTCGCGGGAGGCGGTCTGCGTGACACGACGCGTATCGCTCAGAGCGACCCCGAGCTGTGGGTGCAGATCCTCGGCGCGAACCGGGGCCCGGTCGTCGAGCTGCTCGAAGCGTTTGCCGCCGATCTGGCCGAGTTCGCTGAGGCTTTGCGCGATCCGGATCAGCCTGGAGCCAAGCGCCGCATCGCCGACCTCTTGGCAGCGGGCAACACCGGTGTCGCAAGGATTCCCGGCAAACACGGATCTGCCGAGCGATTCACGACGATCACAGTGCTGATCGATGACCAGCCGGGCCAGCTGGGCTTGCTGCTCACCGAACTCGGAGAACTGGGCATTAATATGGAAGACTTGCGCCTGGAACACTCTCCCGGGGCACAAATTGGTTTTGCTGAGATCGCCGTGCTGCCCGAGGTAGCTGAGCGTGCGGTGTCAGACCTGGTTGAGCGCGGATGGAGGACGCTGTGACAGAAACTGTGACGACGGTAGAAGCCGAGACGGTAACGAACGCGGTGGCGGCGCCCCTGCTGGTAGCTATTGACGGCCCCGCCGGCAGTGGCAAGTCGAGCGTCTCTCGCGCCGCCTCAGACCGGCTCGGGTTCGGCATTCTCGACACGGGCGCCGCATACCGCGCGCTCGCGTGGATCGCTCTGCAGGCCGGCGTCGACCTCGACCAAGAGGCCGCGGTGCTGCGTCTGATGGACGCGTGGGAGTACACGATCACGATGCGCGGCGAACAGCGGGTGACCGTGGGGCTTGCGGGCGCAGACCCGATCGATGCGACCGCGGCGATTCGTGAGCACGCCGTGAGTGGCCAGGTGAGCCGGGTCTCGAAGCATCCCGTGGTGCGCGAGCGGCTCAACCGCATGTTTCGTGAGCTTGTCGCCACATCGGGGCTTCCTGGCGTGGTGATCGAGGGCCGCGACATTACGACCGTTGTAGCGCCCGACGCCCCCGTGCGCATTCTCATGACCGCGTCGGCCGAGGCGCGCGCCACGCGCCGGGCGGGCGAGCTTGAGGGGCTCACACACGAGCAAGTGCTCGCAGACATCGCCGCGCGCGATGCCAAAGACGCGCTCGTGGTCGACTTTTTTAACCCCGCCCCGGGGGTGACGCTCGTGGATACGAGCGACCTGAACTTCGAGCAGTCGGTGCAGGCTGTCATCGACATCGTAGAAGCGGCGCGAGTGCCCGCAGAGAAGAGCAACTAATGACGATCGAACGAGCAGGCGACGAGTTCGCCGCCGCCCAAGAAGCCGAGGTGTTTGACGCTTCGAACGTGCCGGCTGACGAAGTTATCGAGGGCTTTGGCATGTCTGAAGACGGCGATGAATTCGACGGAGTAGTCACCGACGAAGAGCGCCTGCGTGCGATGCGCTCAAACCTCGACAGCTTCTCGCTCGAAGACGACGACATCGCGATTATCGGCGATGACGGTGAGTTCTTGGGCTTCAAGGAGCAGGCTTCTGAGACGCTGCCCGTTGTTGCGATCGTGGGCCGCCCCAACGTGGGCAAGTCGGCGCTCGTCAACCGTATTCTGGGTCGCCGCGAGGCCGTCGTTGAAGACAAGCCCGGTGTGACACGCGACCGCGTGAGCTACCAGGCCGACTGGAACGACACCCGCTTCACGCTCGTCGACACCGGCGGTTGGGAGCCCGACGCGAAGGGCATCGACGCTTCAGTCGCGCTGCAGGCCGAGGTGGCGATTGAGCTGTGTGACGTCGTCATGTTTGTGGTCGACTCACGCGTGGGCCCGACCGCGACCGACGAGCACGTCGTACAGCTGCTGCGCCGCACCAAGAAGCCCGTGTTTCTTGTCGCCAACAAGGTCGACGACGCTGTGCTCGAGCCCGAAGCAGCTCAGCTGTGGTCGCTCGGCCTCGGTGAACCGCACCCCGTCTCTGCCCTGCACGGCCGCGGTGTGGCAGACCTGCTCGACCTCGTCGTAGGCTCGCTGCCCGAAGAGTCGACGGTTGCCCAGCCCAAGCTGCTGGGCCCGCGCCGCGTCGCCCTCATCGGCCGCCCGAACGTGGGCAAGTCGAGCCTGCTTAACAAGGCCGCCGGCGAAGAGCGCGCTGTCGTGAACGAGCTCGCTGGCACCACCCGCGACCCCATTGACGAGCAGATTGAGCTGGCCGGGCGGGTGTGGACGTTTGTCGACACCGCCGGTATTCGCCGCCGCGTGCACATGCACAAGGGCGCCGACTTCTACGCTTCGCTGCGCACAACTGCCGCGCTCGAAAAGGCCGAGGTCGCCGTCGTGCTCATCGACGTGACGCAAGAGATCAGTGACCAGGATCTGCGCATCATCGACCTGGTGCTCGAGTCGGGCCGCGCGCTCGTGCTCGCGTTCAACAAATGGGACCTGCTCGACGATGATCGCCGTCGCTACCTCGAGCGCGAGATCGAGAAGGATCTCTCACACGTGGAGTGGGCGCCTCGCGTCAACATCTCGGCACGCACCGGCCGCCACCTCGAGAAGCTGGTGCCCGCGCTCGACGCTGCACTTGAGTCGTGGGACACCCGCATTCCGACCGCGAAGTTCAACGCGTTCGTGGCCGAGCTGGTGCAGGAGCACCCGCACCCGCTGCGTGGCGGCAAGCAGCCGCGCATTCTGTTTGGTACGCAGGTGCAGAACCGTCCGCCCACGTTCGTGCTCTTCACCACCGGGTTCCTGGATCCGCAGTACCGTCGCTTCATTCAGCGCAGGCTGCGCGAAACCTACGGTTTCGAGGGCTCACCGATCGTGCTGAACATGCGCATTCGCGAGCGTCGCCCGCGCCCGTAACCGCGCATATGACTGTGGCCGCGTCCCCCTTAGGGGGCGCGGCCACAGTCATTTGCGCGGGCTTTTTCTTCCGTCATTCTGCGCGACGAAGGAGTCGCAGAATCCACAACCTACGCAACAAACGGTAGGGCAATCAGGCCCGCGCTCACGATGAGCACGAATACCAGCACGGCGAGGGCGGCGAGCCCAAGCATCACCCCGTTGAGCCACACGCCCCACAGAGCGAGCGTGCGTTCAGAAGTCTCGCGACGTAGCGCTTTCACTCCGAGCACGAGTCCAATGATGGGCGCGATCACCGTCCAGCCCGACACCACCGACACGATGCCCAACACGAAGCTCGCGATAGCGAAGCCGCGCTCCCGGTCTGACGAACCCGCTGTGGGCTGTGCGTTTGGCTGCTGTGCGTTTGGCTGCTGTGCGAACTGGGCGGTCGCCTGCGCGGTGCCCTGCTCGGTGGCCTGGGGTGCGCTGACACCCGCGGTGACCTGTTCTGCTGCGGGTAACTGAGCTGTGCTGTTCATGGAGGTTCCTCTCTGCGCGGTACGCAACTGTCGGTGCAAACCTGCGACCGATCTATTGGTTCCTACGCTACGCGCGTGAGCTCTGCCCCGGATCGCCCGCCGGTACCAACCTCCGGCCGCGGCACGGTACCGCAGTACCACGGTGTTCGCCGATGCCGCCACCAGCTGCTCGCGACTGTGTCGCGTGGCTATGGCCACTGGTGCCTATGGTTTCGACCGGCGCCTATGGTTTCGTCAGCGTTACAACGCACGATCTCATAGGCGCCAGTCGAAACCATAGGCGTAGGTGGACGGGGAGACCACGTGCACGGGCGGGCCAGCCGGCGCTGACGGGCCCGTCAGCGCGCCGCCTGTCAGCGCCGCCCGTCAGCGCCGCCCGTCAGCGCCGCCCGTCAGCGCCGCCCGCCAGCGCCGCTGCCGCTAGCGCGGCCGGGCCGGTCGCGCCGACCACGGCCGGTACCTACCTCCTAGTGTTCGGCAGCCGAGATGTCGGTGCCCTTGGGGGTCATCAAGAACACGGCGACGCCGGCAGCAAACATGATCAAGCCGCCGGTGATACCCGTGACCTGCAGCGAATGCGTGAAGGCCTCGCCTGCGGCGTGGGCGAGATCCGGAATTGCAGCCTCTTCAGAGATTGCGACCGCAGCGCCCAGCGACTCGTGCGCTTGCCACGAAAGCTTGTCGGTGAGCGGTTTAAGGGCCGGGCTGAGGGTGAGCTCAGCGCGGTAGATCAGAGCCGAAACGCTGCCGAGAATCGCGACACCCAGCACCGCGCCCAGCTCGTACGAGGTCTCTTCGAGCGCTCCGGCGCTGCCGGCCTTCTCTTCGGGGGAGCCCATCATGATCATGGCCGACCCGATCGCGAGCGAGCCCATGCCCACACCGATGAGTGCGAGCGCGAGAATGATCACGCCGATGTCGAGCCCGCCGGGCGCGATGCCCAGAATGAGCATGCCGAGGCCCGCGATCGCGATGCCGCCGGCGAGCACCGCGCGCGTGCCGATGAGGCGCGTGGCGGCGGGGGCGGCGAGCGATGCGATCGCGCTCGTGACCGCGATGGGCAGCATCTGTACGCCCGCTTCGATGGGGGAGGCGCCGTTTACGAGCTGCAGCCACTGCGCGAGCAGCAGCATCGCCGCGGCCATCGCGAACATCGAGCCGAGGGCGGCGATGATGCCGGCCGAGAAGACGCGGCTGCGAAACAGCTGCAGGTCGAGCAGTGGGTGCGTGCTGCGCACCGAGCGCGCGCCGAACCAGGCAAGCAGTGCGAGGCCCGCGAGCAGCGCGATCCAGGCGTCGATTGCGGTGAGGCTCGCGGTCTTGCCAAACATTTTGATTGCCCAGATCGTGAGCGTCATGCCCACGAGCGCGAGCACAGCGGCGAGGAAGTCGAGACGGCCGGGGTTCTTGACGCGCGACTCGGGCAGGATCAGCACGCCAGCGATGAACGCAAGGACCATGAGCGGCACGTTCACGAGGAACGCGGCGTGCCATGAGAAGTGCTCGAGCAGGAATCCGCCAAGCAGCGGGCCGATTGCGGCGCCCAGGCCCGAGACGGCGGCCCAGATCGCGAGCGCGGTCGCGCGCTCCTTGGGATCCTGGAAGATCACGCGAATAAGCGACAGCGTCGTGGGCATGATCATCGCGCCGCCGATGCCGAGCAGCGCGCGCACGCCAATCACCGCGTCAGCGGTCGGCGCCCACAGAATCAGTAGCGACGCAGCACCAAAGATCAGGTAGCCCAGCAGCAGCATGCGCTTGCGGCCCCAGCGATCGGCGATCGCGGCGAACGGTACGAGCAGGCCCGCGAGCACGAGGGAGTAGACGTCGATGATCCACAGCTGCTGGTCGGAGTCGGGGTGCAGTTCGGCCGACATTTCGGGCAGCGCGATGTTGAGGATCGTCATGTCCATCATGATCACGAGCAGGCTCGCGGTGAGAACCGCGACGGCCGCCCATCGGCGCGTGCGTGAAAGTGATTGGACTGTGGTGGAGGGCATGTGCCTGGGAGCCTTTCGGGGTTAGGGCTTGGTGCTTTGGTGCTTTGTGCTTAGAAGCTTGGTGGCGTAGAAGCTTGGTGGCTTAGTGATGATCCGGATCGGGCATATTGATGAGTGCCTGCACCGTGCGCTTGATCGTCTCGCGATCGAGCGGGTGCTCGTGGAGGCCCGCGTGCAGCGTGACGCCGTCGTAGTAGGTGGCGATCGCGGTCGCGCGCTCGCGGCCGATGGTGCGGGCGAGCATATCGATGAGCCGGTTTGACCAGCGCAGCGCGAGCTCGCGCAGGTGCGGGTCGGTTGACGCGGTGGTCATTAGTGCAATGTCGGCATTGACCACGCGTTCGTCTTGTAAAAACGAGCAGAACTCGTCGACGAGTGGATCGGGGTTGTGCGCGACCTCGTCAATGAACACTGCCATGCGGGCGAGTGACTCGTCGATCTCGTCGGCGAGGAGCTGCAGGGCGGCTTCGCGAATTTCGTCAATCGAGGTGAAGTGCTGCGTCGTTGAGCCGAGCGGCACTTTGGCCTGGGCGGCGATGGCTCGGTGGGTGAGCTTGGAGACGCCGTGCTCGACGACCAGCTGTGACGCGGCGGCGATGATCTCGCGGCGGCGGCCCTCGGGGTCGCGGCGCCGGGGGGCCTGGGGCTGCTCGTTCATGGGGCCTTTCTGGTGTGAGGACGAGTACGTTCTCACAGTGTACATCTGTACATGTACGTTTGTACACTTTTCAAAGTGTTGCATTTTGTTGTTGCTTGTCTGCCCGTTTGTCGGTCGTTGCGGGTAGCGTGGGGGCTAACTCGCCGCGAAGTCGCGGCGCGAACAAGGAGGACACCCGCAATGGCCGAAATCAGCACGGCTGATCTCTACGACGAGCGCGGCGCGCAGCTGCAGTCGCTCGCGCTGCAGATGCAAGACATTGGCGGCATCGTCGGATTCACGGGCGCCGTGCGTACCGTGCGCTGCTTCCAAGACAACCTGCTCGTGCGCGAGACGCTGCAGAGTCCGGGGGAGGGGTGCGTGTTGGTGATCGACGGCGCGGGCTCGCTCTCGACCGCGCTCGTGGGTGACGTGATCGCGAGCGCCGCGGCAGACAACGGCTGGGCTGGCATTATCGTGAATGGTGCGATTCGCGACCGCATGTCGCTGGGTACGCTGCCGATTGGCGTAAAGGCGCTCGGGTCGAACCCGGCACGATCGTCGAAGACCGGCGCGGGTGAGGTCGACGTGACGGTCGAGTTTGGAGGGGTGCGGTTCGAGCCCGGCGCCCAGGTGTGGTGCGACGAAGACGGGGTGCTGGTCGCCAAGCCCGCCGCGGCGTAGCACCGCGACTTGTCATTCTGCGCGAGCGTGGCTTCATGTTTTGTCATTCTGCGCGAGCGTAGCGAGTCGCAGAATCCAGCACACCGCCGCTGTTGCCGTTGCCGCTACTACGGCAGCGGCGGCAGTATGCGCAGCAGCATCTGGGCGCCGTGAATGCTCGCTGCGCCGACGGCTCCTACGCGCACTTTGAGCTCAGCGTCGCTCGTGGTGACCGCGACGAGGGCGCCAGCCGCCGCGCGAACATCGGTCTCTCGCACAATCGCGTCATCGCCCAGGAGCTCGGCGTCGATGATCTGCACAAGCTGGCCCGGGGTGATGCCGCGGGCGACGCCCTCGGTTACCATCACCCAGTCTGGAAACGCGCGGTCGAGACCGGGCACGCGGGCATCGGGCACGCCCACAAAGCCGGCGCGAATGCCTGCGGGTGACGCGGCGAGCAGCTCGAGGCGGTCGCGCAGCTTCTCGGCTGCGCCGCGGCGGTCCTTCCACCAGCCGTCGGGAACGCTGCCGATCACGTTCGCGGCGTCAACGATCACGGCGGGAGCAGCTGCCAGTAGGGGCCGCAGAATCTCCCAGCTCGCGGCGAAGGCGGGGTGCAGCGGCAGGCTCGTCACCTCGTCGAGCGGCACCCACGCAAGCGCGTGGCTCTCGGGGTCGGTGATCTCGGGCTCAAACGGCGCAGTCACCTCGGCGATGAGCGTGGTGTAGGCCCAGCCGCCACGGTCGAGCACATGCGTAAAACGCGGGCGCAGGCAATTATCTGGCACGCCCGCTTCTTCTTGAGACTCCCGGATCGCGGCAGCGATGGGTGACTCACCCTCGTGCCGAGCGCCGCCCGGGATTCCCCAGGTATCGCCGTGGTCACTCCACGTGACGCGGTGCTGCATGAGAATGGCACCGCGGCCCTCATCGCGGTCGCGGTCAATCACGAGAAGGCCGGCGGCGCCAAAGCGGCCCCAGTAGCGCCCGCCGTCGGCGGCTGTGATCCAGGCATCGCCAGTGTTTCGGAGGTCGCTCATGTCTTCAGCGTAGCGGGCTGGCCCGGTTTGGGTAAGAATGAGGGTATGGACAGCAACGAAGTGCCCGTCATTGTGCTCGCAGAAGAAGAGTGCTGGAAACTGCTGG
Organism: Leucobacter faecis; assembly: GCF_054456695.2. Taxonomy (NCBI): domain Bacteria; kingdom Bacillati; phylum Actinomycetota; class Actinomycetes; order Micrococcales; family Microbacteriaceae; genus Leucobacter; species Leucobacter faecis. Next base: position 256,548 of record NZ_JBTJER020000005.1, on the reverse strand, counting down.
GTATGGAAGACGTGGGGCGGCTCGTTACCCATGTCGGTGACATTGTCGACATTGTGCCGCTGAACTTTGTGGTTGACCGCGGTTCACTCGTGTTTCGTACCGCGCCAGGCAGCAAACTCTCGGGGCTTACGGTCAATAGCTCGGTCGCGCTTGAGGTTGACCGGTTTAACTCAGAGCGCGGGTGGAGTGTTGTGGTGCACGGCCGTGCCGAGGCGCTTACCCAGTCTGCCGATATTGAAGCGGCCGAGCAGCTGCCGCTCACGCCTATGGTGGCGACGGTGAAGCCCGTGTTTGTGCGCATTCACGTTGATTCGATTCGCGGTCGCCGGTTTAGATTTGGGCCCGAGCCGAAGGCTGCTGATCAGCAAGAAGGCTGAGTGATTTCACCTGATGTGGCGGTTTCGACGCGCCGGGCGCCCCCGATTTCGCGTGCGCGCACGAAATGGGTAATATTAAAGGGTTGCCTCGGGCGGTTAGCCACTCGGGAACAACGGGTTGTGGCGCAGCTTGGTAGCGCACCTGACTGGGGGTCAGGGGGTCGCAGGTTCAAATCCTGTCAACCCGACAGCTAAGCCTCGGCGAGAGTTTCTCGCCGAGGCTTTTGTCGTATGTGCGCGGGTGAGTGCCTCGTGGAAGCAGTTCAAACAGAAACTAGTTGGTGTCAGGTCGCGGCGGCGCTTGGCGTAGGCATCGAGGATGTAGCCACGCTGAAAGGGCACGCGCTCCGTTTAGGTTTGGATACAGGACATCTGACCGGTCATATGGAGGCCCCCAGCACCGCCGGTCTCCCAAATTTATCGCGTTTAGATCGTGCCGGGCCGCTTGTCGCGGCAGCGTGGTACACGTTAGCCGGCTACGACGTGTCATGGCCGCTGGAGCCCTGTAGATACGACTTGCTGGTTGTGAGCGGTGCGACGGTGCGCCGGGCCTACCGCTGCGCGTCCGGTGGGGTACATGTGGTGAGAAAGGCCATGATCGAGGTGGCGTCCGAGTCCCTGAAGAGAGACTCCAACCCCTGATTAAATTCAAGCCTTCGAGCAACAGGGACGCTTACCGCTTCGTAACCAGAGGCGATGAGATGGCCCGTCATCATAATTCGTGCCGTTCGCTTGTTCCCGTCGTAATAGAACTGTGATCGTGTGGCCGATGCAAAGTACGCGAGTGCGCGCTCTCTGGGATCGATGACACTCTCCAGCGCAGCGAGCAAGTTTGCGTAGTCGACCACCATCTGCTCGCCGCCCTTGCCGGGGTCGTCACCGTCGATGTCGCTGCCATCAGTGAGTCGAACGGTACCGCCACCTCCCATGACCGTGCCCTGCCCGCGAAACACCCCAGGGTCGATGATTTCGTACTGCGCTACAGTGCGGTTGATGCTCTGCGAGGTTTCGGCAGACAGATTGAAGCTACCGTCTCTCACCATCTCAATCATGGTGTTCATGGCCTCGCTGAGTGCGATGATCTGATTCGCGTCCTCAACGCGCTTTCCTCCAACGGTTACTCCGTCGAGTAATGTGCGCACCTCTGGCAGCGTGAAAAGGTTCCCTTCAAGGGCTGCTGTGTTCCAAATGAACTCTGGAAGGGTGTTCCTGAGCCGTTCGAGGGACCGTTCGATAGGTGATTCGCGAATGAGGTCAAACTCTATCTGCGACGTATCCCAGATGACGCGTCCTGAATCTCCAATCTTCTGTGGTGTGACTTTGTCATGGCGGCGGAGGTAACCTGAGCGTTCGTTTACTTGGGGGCGAAGGTGGTAATGGTCGCTCCCGAGCCCCCACTTCTTCTTAGTCATTCTTGCCCCATTCCTGAGTGATCTCACGGGCTAGGTGCGCCAGGCCGAGTCCGTGAAGGTCTAGGACCGTTTGGATGGGTGACGCAAAACGCTGCTGCTGAACCACTAACGGGTCGATGAGTGTCTCCCGCGGGGCTGGCGCAACAACGACTCCGGCTGGTTGGAACCGACTCGTCTCCACAAGTGTTTGCCTGATTGCTTCTGAAGCGCCGTCGGGGTCAGTCGACCACAAGACGGTTGCTCCACGGACCTCTCTGTCAAGCAGTAAGGCAGCAGCCGGGGCGCCCGAAACAACGGAGTCGCTTCCCCCTGCTGAAGCCGCGTTCACCCCCAACGCAAAAGAATCTAGCCCGCGCCTGGGGGCGAAGAATCTTGCGTCCGGATGGTGCTGCGGTGCACTAAGTCTTCCGGCGGTTTCAACAAGGGGCTCAGGATCTTTGGCGATACCGTATCGCTCAAACCGCTTCAGCCATTTCAAGACTGCAGGTCTCGCTACAGCATCCATTTCGGGATCCAGGAGCACTCTCGCCGCTATTGCCGCGTAGGGGTCCCCGCTCGGGTTCACGCGTACTTCGATGGCTAGGCCGAGTGCTGCAGCAAGCTCACTCAGTGTGCCCAAGGATGGCTCACCGTCACCTTTGCGAAGACGGTTAATGGTCGCTCGAGACACGCCAGATCTTTGCGATGTGGCTGTCGGGTGCTTTGCAGCCAGCTCGAGTAGATCTTGAACATCCATGATGCGATTGTATCATTTCTAGTACAACGTACTGTTTGTGATACTTGATGTTGTTGCTCGGAACTTGAGCGCCATGAGGCTGGGGCGCCGCATTGGAAGAGAGTGCTTCGGTGAGAGCATTCTCCTCATAGGCAAAGCGACACTTACGCGACACCTTCTCGAGTGGAGACGCTGATTGTGCGCGCCTAGTCGTGGTCGGAGGCCCCAAAGTAGGCGCTCCGGGGCACCCGCGCGACAGAGGATTCCCGCACGATCAACTTTGGCTCGAAGATCTCGTGCACGGGCGCGCTCGTTGGCGTGGCTTCGAGGAGTATCGCTGTGATGCTCGCCGCCATTTCGGTGACCGGTTGACGTACAGATGTGAGGCTCGGCACTGTATATCTGCCTGCCGCTGTGCCGTCTACGCTCACCACAGCAAGATCGTCGGGGATGCTGAGCCCGGCGTGGTGCGCGGCCGACAGCACACCGATTGCTTGTTCGTCGCTGATCACGAAAATGGCGTCGGGCAGTTCGTCAGATTCCCACCAGTTAGTAAACGCTGCGGCCGCCGCTGCCCGCGTGTAGTTCGAGGAGCGTTCGGAGGTTGAGAGCGAGAGCTCTTGGGTTGCGCGGCGAAAGCCAGCGACTCGTCCTGTGCTCGTTGATGTCTCGCCAGGGCCACTGAGTAAGCCGATACGAGTGTGGCCTTGATCCGCGAGGTGGCGTGTCGCAAGGTACGCCGCTTGTTCATAATCGATCGCGACGGAAGATGCGTCGCTATCTGGTCCCACCGCGCGCAGTGAGACCACGGGAATCCCTAACTTCTGGCAGATCTTGTCTTCGGGGTTGCTGCGCATGGACGCGTAGACGAGCGCGTCCACGCGACGCTCCACGAACGTCTCGACGAGACGCGTCTCGCGGTGCTCATCCATCGCTGCGTCTCCGATGAGGAGCAGATAGCCTTGGTCGCCCAGGGGTGCTTCGAGCTCTCGAGCCAGCTCAGCAAAGAAGGGGTTCGTGATGTCGGGCACAATGAGCCCTATCGATCGGGACTTGCCGCCGCTCAGCGCTGCTGCGGTGCTATCTGGTCGATAGTTGAGTTTCGCGGCCGCATCAAGCACACGGCGTCGAGTTTCGGCCGCCACGGGGCGAGGGCCGTTGTTGAACACGTAGCTGACGACCGCGTTAGAGCAGCCCGCTAGACGCGCAACGTCTCTTGCTGTCGCCATGATTCTCCCTGCTATCCGGATAGAACGAACACTATCGCACCTTGCTTGTCACCAATCAAAAGTTGACGAACGGACGCAAGGCTCGTAATCTATCCGGTTAGATACCTGATACGACAGATTGGCTTCCAATGAAGAAGAACCTGCTCGCCGCGGCCGCCGCCGCTATGGCCGCTGTGCTTGCCCTCGCTGGTTGCTCTGGACAGGATGGCGCGGCGCCTTCAGAAGCAGCATCGGGCACTGTCCGATTCGTGGCCACCGATGACCCGTCGAGCTACGACGCGGTGATCGCGGCTTTCGAGGAAGCTCACCCTGACGTAAAAATCGAGTACTCGCAGATTCCGTTCGACCAGTACAGCTCGACGATTCAGCAGCGCATCGGCGCTAAGGATGAGACGATCGATATTTACTCGGTTGATCAGCCGCGCTTGGCGCAACTGGCTGCGCAGGGATACCTTGAAGACTTGTCGGCGCTCGACGAATCGACCAAGAGCGCGGTCAGCGACGTGGCTTACAACGTCAGCGTGTACGACGGCAAGCTGTACGCCCTGCCGATCACGACTTCCACGCAGCTGCTCTTCTACAACAAAGACCTGCTGGACGCCGCGAATCTCTCATACCCATCGTCAGACGTCGATGCGCGCGCGACATGGGAAGAGATCGCCGAGAACGGTGCGGCAGTGCAGCAGACCGGTGCGAAGTATGGCCTGTTGCTTGAGCAGCCCGACTCGTACTACCAGATCCAGCCCCTAGTGGAGTCGGCCGGTGGTGGCTCGGGCTTCACCGGTGATGACAACCTGGGCGTTGACGTGACCAACAAGGAGTGGGTCGAAGCGATGGACTGGTTCGCCGATATCTTTGACTCCGGTCTCTCCGCTCGCGGCATTGGCATCTTCCAGACCAACGCCGTGTTTGCAGATGGCAACGTGGCCTACTTCGTGGGTGGCACTTGGAACCTCGCCAACTTCGACGCTTCTGAGGTGAACTGGGGCGTCGCTCCGATGCCGTACTTCAACGGTGGTACCGTTGCGACGCCTACCGGATCATGGTCGTTGGGCCTCAACCCCGCTTCGCCGAACAAGGCGGCAGCGCAAGAGTTCATGGAATACATGGCGCTCGACGCCGAGGGCAGCTACCTGACGAGCGAGTCCGTCGCGAACCTGCCCGCCAACACGGCCGCGCTCGAGCAGACTCTGCCCAACCTTGACGCACTTGCGGGTGAGCGCAGTGCGGGCGCCGGTGACATTGTCGGCTATGAGGCGAACACGACTGCCGTACCGCGCCCGGTGAGTGTCGGCTTCCCCCAGTTCGAGGATGCGATCAACAAGGCAATCGCAGACATTCGCAACGGCTCAGACGTTACAGCTCGGCTTGGTCAAGCGCAGCAAGAGATCACTGATGTGTGGGCGCGGCTGAAGTGACGCACACAGCGCTGAAACGCCGTGTGAGGGTGGGGCGTACCCGCCCTCGCACGGCCCACGGCAATCTGTGGGTGGCGCTCGGGTTTCTTGCCCCCGCCCTCATTGCGCTCGCGCTGCTGCGGCTCTTGCCCGCAGGCGTTTCTCTGGTCGAGAGTCTCTACCGCACCAGCATCCTTAACCCCACCCCGACGTTCGTGGGGCTCCAAAACTACACCGAGCTGTTCACCAATGCTGGCTTTCAACAGTCCATCTTGGTGACGCTTATTTTTTCAATCATCATCAACCCGCTGCAGGTCGTTGTCTCATTCCTGCTTGCGGTGCTGTTCACGCGCCGTACGGCAGGGTCCCGGATCTGGCGATCGCTCGTGATCGTTCCCATTGCAGTACCTCCCGCGGTTTCTGCTGTTGTCTGGAGCGTGATCTATCGCCCAGACGGTCTAGCCAACTCGTTCCTCTCGCTGTTTGGAATTCCGGATCAGCCCTTCCTGTCTTCGGCGCAGCAAGCGCTACCCGCCGTTATTGTGCTGCTGTGTTGGGTGGGTGTTGGGTACTGGATGTTGTTTCTCTGCGCCGGGATCAACGACATTCCACAGGAGATCTTTGAAGCCGCAGACCTCGACGGTGCGAGCGGTTGGCGCAAGACCTGGGCAATCACGCTGCCCATGGTGCGTCGTCCTCTCGGGTTCGTGCTTGTCGCAACGACGGTCGCAAACTTCACCGTATTTGCGCCGATTCAAATCCTCACCAAGGGCGGCCCCGACGGCTCAACGAACCTGCTCATGTACGACCTGTACAACCGTGCCTACTCCTTAGGCGACCTCAACACGGCCCAGGCCGAGGTGCTCGTTCTGGTGCTCATAACCCTGGCCGTAGTTGCGATCCAGTTCCGCATGATGAGGAGCGCAGACTAGTGGCACAAACGAACATTCGACGCGGCCCGCGGTCTCGCACCGTCACATACGTCCTACTGTCAGCGTTGGCCGCCGCGGTGGGGCTGCTGTTTCTGGCACCACTGTGGTGGGCCTTCATTAATTCGCTCAGGCCTTCTGTTGAGACCTTCAGCTACCTCGACCCGCTGCAGTGGCAAACCTTCTTCACGCTGACACCTACGACACAGAACTATGGCGCTCTGCTGTCGAGCGACCTGGGTCGTGCCACCGTCAACTCGCTCCTGGTGAGCGGGCTAACGGTCATCGGGGGACTGGTGATCTGCTCGATGGCGGCCTTCGCTCTCGCAGCAATTCCCTTTCGGGGGCGCGGCGTTGTTTTCGTCATCGTGCTGGTGAGCTTTTTGATCCCGTTCGATGCGATTGCCATTCCGCTGGCAAACATCTTCCGGGATTGGAACCTCGTCAACACTTTTGTCGGGCTCATCCTTCCCGGGATCGGCAACGGCATGGCCATTCTGCTGATACGCACGTTCTTCCTCGCGATCCCCAAGGAGCTCGTGGAGGCGGCACGACTGGACGGACTGGGGTGGTGGGGAATCTTCCTCCGGGTGTACCTGCCGCTATCGGTGCCCGCTCTCATTGGTGCGGGCTTGACTCTCTTCTTGTTCCAATGGCAGGCCTACGTCTGGCCGCTGCTGATGGGAACCGATAAGGGGCACATCCTCGCTCCGATCGCACTGGCGAATCTGCAGGGACAGCACACGGTCGACTATGGTGTGCTCTTTGCCGGCGCGATCGTGCTCACACTCATCCCACTCGCGCTCGTGCTCGCTTTCCAGCGTTACTTTGTGCAATCGACAGCAACCACGGGCATCAAGTAACACTCACTGCTGCGCTGCAGCACACTTCCTTCCATGAACAGGACCTTCGTCATGCCGCGACCTTTCCAAATTATTCTTGACACCGACCTGGGATCAGACGTCGACGATGCTATGGCGCTCTCCGTCATACTCGGCAGCGACGATATCGACCTCGTCGCGGTAACTACCGTCTACGGTGACGCTTTACTGCGGGCACGCATGGTGAAACGGTATGCGGCCCTGGCCGGCGTCTCGGCGCCCACCTACGTGGGTGAATCGACGCCGCTCTCGGGCAGAGACGTTTGGTGGGCGGGGGTCGAGGGCACGCTCCACGCGGGGCTTGAGGCCGAGACTCCGGACCAGGGGTCGGCGGTGCAGAAGATGGTCGAAGCGGTCAACGGTCGGCCGGGGGAGATCGACATCGTTGCGATCGGGCCGCTCACGAACATCGCTTCAGCAATCGCCGCATCACCACAGTTCGCCGGTAACGTCAGGCACCTGTGGATCATGGGAGGTTCATTCGACGGTGGCCCCGGCGTCGATGGGACAGGTATCGAACACAACCTGCGCAGTGATGACGTTGCCGCGGCGCGCGTGTTCGCCGCAGAAATTCCGACCACTGTGACCGGGCTTGAAGTCACCGAGCAGATTGAGATCGCGGCCGATCAGCTCGACCGCATCCGTCAAGCTGGGCCCGTCGGGGCGGCACTCGGTGCAGATATCGCCCAGTGGTGGGAGTATTGGAACCGTGACAAGAACGTCCCTCACGATCCCATCACGGTGCTCACCATGACGCGCCCTGAGCTGTTCACATTTAGCGCCAGTGGGCGCGTAGAAATTCAGGTGGGCGGTGCAGGTGGTGGCCGAAGCGATTTTCATGCCGACCAGGCAGGCACAGTCAGACTGGTTACCGGCGTGAACACTCCCGCCGTGACCGAAGCGATCGTTTCTCACATCGAACGTCTGGCGCAGCTAAACAGCAAATGAACCGCAATTTGAAGCCTGTCTGGGGGTGCGTAGGGTTTGGCGTCTTCCTGGGGTTGTTGCTGCTCACCTACGTCTTGGTGGCGACTAACGTGCTCCACGGAGGCTGGTGGATGCCGTGTCTCTTGGCGACCATGACCGCCGGGACTGCGCTCGCGACCACCTCTCTAGTTAGGCGTGAGCGCAAAGGCTTCGCGGTCGCGACACTCATCCTCGCGCTCGCCCTGCCGGCGGTGATTTTTCTAGGACTCGTGGTGTTCTTCAGTTTCATTTACGTCGGGTAGCTAGGCGTTCTGCGGTTATGACCGCGCTCCCAGAGGCCACATATTTCGTGGCTGCGGCGGCGCAAACGCCCCACAATGTTCGTCGCGAATACTACATGACTATCCATGCGCAAACAGGTTCACTGTCTCACGATGATGCAAACTTGGTGACGCGTATTTTTCACGCCCACGCCCTCGTGCTCTATCGCGCGCAACAGCGAAGGCGAAGCCTGGGCCCTCTATGCTTCCGTGTTCATTTCTCACTGAACTGAACCAAACATCAACAATCTGACGTTGGACTGAATGATTCCGACGCGGTATTGCGTCGTTTTCATGTTCGACGACAGCACCGCAGGGGCTGCGCGCCCTCACTCAGAATGGATCTCAGTTGACTTCTCCCTCTCCTCTCACATCGAGTTCGAGAGCAGGCGCGAGCACAGGCTCGAGCGCAGGCGCGAGCGCAGCCTCAGCTCCCGCCACTGAGCCTGACGCCAAACCAGGGGCCGCTGCGGCTCGTAATATTGATTGGCACGTTGCGGGCTGGAGCTTAGGCATTCTCGCGGCCTTCGTCATAGCCGCGCTAATCGTTCCTGACGCAGTCTCCGACGCTGTCAACGTGGGATTCACCAAGGCTGCCGCGTGGTTCGGGCTGTACTGGCAGTACCTGCTCCTTTTCACCTTCTTCGTAGCCGTAGCCTTGATCTTCACGCCGTGGTCGAAAGCGCGCTTGGGAGGGCTGAAGAGCCCCGAGTACAGTCGGTTCAAGTGGGTGGCCATGATCATGACCACGTTGCTTGCCGGTGGCGGTGTGTTCTGGGCCGCGGCTGAGCCGCTTTACCATTACATGTCGGTGCCGCCGTTCTTCGAAAACCTCGAGCAGACCCCTATGGCTGGTGTGTTTGCGGCGTTAGCGACGAGCTTTGCCGACTGGGGGTTTCTCGCTTGGGCGATTCTTGGCTCCCTCGGCGCGATCGTCATGATGATTGCCTCCGAAAAGGGGCTCCCGATGCGGCCGCGCAGCTTGCTGTACCCGATTCTTGGTCAGAAAGCGGCGACCAGTCGGATCGGCGCCATCGTAGATATCGTGTGCATCATCTCGGTCGCGGCAGGCACGATCGGCCCGATCGGGTTTCTGGGGCTGCAGATCTCTTACGGGCTGAACTTTCTCTTCGGTGTCCCTGACGTCTACTGGGTGCAGCTCGCGATCATCGCCGTTCTCACCGCGGTCGCAGGGGTGAGTGTGTTCTCTGGAATCAACAAGGGCATTCAAATCCTGAGTCGTGTGAACGTGTGGATGGCGCTCGGGCTTATGGCGCTCGTGGTCATGCTCGGCTCGGCTTGGTACCTGCTCGAAGCCTTTGTGGGTGGGTTTGGCATGTACCTTTCGAATTTCATTCCGCTGTCTCTGTACCATGGCGACAGTGCATGGCTCGCGAGCTGGACGGTCTTCTTCTTTGGCTGGTTCCTCGGCTACGCGCCGCTGATGGCTATCTTTGTGGCCCGGATCTCGCGCGGACGCACGGCTCGCGACCTGCTGCTCGGCACCGCGGTGCTCCCGCCGATCGCGACCGCCGTCTGGTTTAGCGTCTTGGGCGGCACAGGAATCTACCTTGACCAACAAAATCCCGGATCAATCACCGGGGCGCTTGCAGAAGCCGGGCTCCCGGCAGCCATTATGGCTATCACCTCAGAGCTTCCGCTGTCGATGTTCCTCGCGATTACCTTCCTTGTGCTCACCATGACGTTTGTGGCGACCACGGCCGACTCAATGTCGTTCGCGATCTCCCAGTCTTGCGTGAAGGGCGACGCGCCTTCACCGAAGCTGCGTCTTACATGGGCGATCTTGCTGGGTGCCGCGGCTGCGGTTCTTATCTCGATCGGTGATGGGGGCATCGGTGCGTTGCAGTCGGCGATTGTGATCACCGCGGTACCCGTGGGGTTCGTGATGCTACCGTCGCTCGTTGGAGCCCCGTTCTTGTTGCGCAAGCTTGCCATCGAACAAGGCGTTGCGGGGCGCGCGTAGACGCTCGTACGATGAGCGGTGAGGTTCTCACCATGACTCGTAATGAAATGCTCCCGCCGAGTCGCATTGAAGCGTTCTCCGACGGCGTGATCGCCGTCGCAATCACGCTGCTCGTGCTTGATCTCACGGTGCCTGACCCGAATAGCGCGGGCGCTCTGGGGGAGCGTCTTCTTGCTGAATGGCCCAGCTTTGTGGCTTATGTCGTCTCGTTCGTGGCGATCGGCATCTTCTGGATCAATCACCACACGATGGTGCGCCGGCTGTTTAGCAGCCGCTTTTGGTAGCGCCTGTGGGTTGACCCGGTAGCAGACGTGGGAGTGCCCGGTAGCGGTCACGCGCCCGCGTTGCCGGCCCGCGCTAGGTTGGCCCGCTGATATCGGCTCGATGGCGGCGCACGTTCAGGCCGTTCGACTGCACGACTCCCGTGTTCGAGACGCTCCAGTTGATAGCGGATTCTGCGATGACGGCGTCGTGGAAGGACTTATCCCAGTCCACGGGATCGAATTGCGAGGTCACCAATGGCGATCGCGCGACGCGAGCAGTGTGTGATCGCTTCGACCTGTCGATCGGGACGTTGCTGGCTGAGTGACGCATGATGTTGGTAGTCGGCCATACGTGTAGATCCTTCCACCCGCCAAGACCCTAATCGGTCACGGTTGATGGCCACTCTCAGACATGACCGCCGGAGCGCTACCGGGTGCACCCACGCACGCTACCGGGTACCCCCACAGGCGCTACCGAACAAGTCGGCTAAACACCGGCTCGCCAGTGTGGACCACTCTGTTCTCGTGCTGAACGTGTTTCTCCTGTTGAGCATTGTGGTTCTCCCGTTCACGACCTCACTACTCGCCACCTATTTGAACAGGCCCGCGGGTGGCCATCTCGCTGCTGTGGTGTATGCGTTGTCATTGTTCGTGGCATCATCGCTGTTCTTCCTCATGCAGTGTCACCTTCTGCTGCGACGCAGATATTTGCTGCGATATCCCCCCACAGCTCTGCAGGTACGTTTCATATTGGTTCGTGCCGCGTTGGCCTTGCCCACCTACCTCGTTGCGGGTGGTCTGGGGTTGGTGTCGCCCTATCTCACGCTCACTGTTTGCATCTTGCTGGGTGTCTTCTACCTGCTGGCACCACCGTCAAGTGGGTATCCCGAGGCGCCGCCAACAGGCACGACAAGCGGCTAATGGCGAGGGCTCGCCGAAGAGCGGGCGCGGCCCCGACTTGACAGGTTGGATACCCCTGTGGGTATAGTGAAGGCGTGTAAACAGATACCCCTAGGGGTATCTGTCTTGCTGTGAATCTGTGTGTCTCACAGCATTCGCTCCCTGTGCGGCTAGCGGCCCCGCGGTACTCGCGCGTAGCCTGACTGCATCCAAACATGTTTCACCGAGAGAGTTGGAGACCCGACCATGCTGCTTGAACGCATCTATGACGAAGACCTGGCGCAAGCGAGCTACTTCATTGGATGCCAGGTGAACGGCGAAGCCATTGTGGTCGACCCGCGCCGCGACACCGATGTCTACCTCGACCTCGCCGCGAAGAACGGCATGTCGATCGTCGCCGTCACCGAGACTCACATTCACGCCGACTACCTTTCGGGCACCCGCGAGCTCGCCGCCCGCACTGGTGCACAGATATACGTTTCTGACGAGGGAGGCCCAGCTTGGATGTACGGCGCAGACTTCGACGGCGCCACCCGCATGAAGCACGGTCACCGCATCACCCTCGGTAACATCACCGTCGAAGCTTCACATACGCCCGGCCACACCCCCGAGCACATGTCGTTTCTTGTTACCGACGGGGCGCAGGCGACCGAGCCCGGGTTTATGCTCACTGGTGACTTCGTCTTCGTAGACGACGTCGGCCGTCCCGACCTGCTCGACGAGGCCGCGGGCTTCGTTGACACCAGGTTTCAGGGGGCTAAAGACCTCTTCGCGAGCCTGCGCGACAGGTTTCTCACACTGCCCGACTATGTGCAGGTGCTGCCCGCCCACGGCTCGGGGTCTGCCTGTGGCAAAGCCCTCGGTGCGATCGCGGCCTCCACCGTCGGCTACGAGCGCAACTTCTCGTGGTGGGGTGCGTTCCTCAAAAACAATGACGAACAAGGCTTCGTCGACGAACTGCTGAGCGGGCAACCCGACGCCCACGCCTACTTCGCGCGCATGAAGCTCGAAAACAAGACCGGCCCGGCCGTCATCGGTGAGACCTCCGAACTCATCGAATACACCGCGAACGACCTCAAGGATGCGCTCGCCGCAGGGACCGTGCTTCTCGTCGACACGCGCCACAACAGTGAGGTCCACGAGGGCACCGTCGCGGGCGCACTCAACATTCCGGGCCCCGCGAAGGCTGCAAGTTACGGTGCGTGGGTTGTCGACCCGCAGCGCGAAGCGCGCCCAATCGTGCTGCTCGCAGACTCCCGGGAAGCAGCGCAAGAGCTGCGCGACCACCTGGTGCGCGTGGGCATCGACACGGTGCGCGGGTTCGTCACCTCCTTTGACGGGCTCGAGCTGGTGCAACCCGAGCTCATCGCGCCAGCAGAGCTCGACGGGTTCGACCGCGCGCTGCTGCTCGACGTGCGCAACCGCACCGAGTACCAGGCGGGTCACCTGCCCGGCGCTCACCAGCTCTCGGGTGGTCGCGTGCTGTGGCATCTCGATGAGCTGCCACAGGCGGGCGCGGGCACGATCGTGTCGTACTGCCAAAGTGGCGTGCGTAACAGCGTCGTCGCGAGCGCCCTGCGCGCCCGCGGCTACGACGTCGCCGAGCTCGACGGCAGCTACGCAGCCTGGGTCGCTCAGCCAGGCAACACCCCAGCTGAGGGCAGCTCGCCAGGTGCAACCGCGACCGGTGCGATCGTGCTTGATGTGCGCACCGCCGAGGAGTACGCGTCGGGTCATCTCGAGGGCGCCCAGCTGCTTGACTTCAACGGCGGAGACCTCACCGCCGCGATCCCCGCCCTTGACCCCGAGGCTGAGTACGTCGTCTATTGCCGCTCGGGCAACCGATCGGGCCAGGCCATCGCGCTCATGGCGCAGGCCGGGTTCGAGCACCTCACAAACCTCGGCTCGCTCGACCAGGCCGCGGCCGCGACGGGCCTGCCCGTCGCGCGCTGAGTCGCTGCGGGCTGAGCCGGGGCGCCTCGCGCTGGGCTGCCGCGCGCTCCGCTGGGCTCGGGCGGCTGAGTGGCTGCCGCGGCTGGGCTCGGGTGGCTGAGCGGCTACGGCGTGCGGGGGCGCGGGCGTTCTAGGATCCGGATCCCTCGACCGCAGCGATCACCGCGCCCAGCTCGTCGCGCAGCGCGACGAGCCGTTCGAGCGGCAGGCCGAGCCGCTTGATGACCGCGGGCGGCACACCCAAAGCTTGTTCGCGCAGTGCCTGGCCGGCCTCGGTTGTGACGAGGGCAAACGTGCGCTCGTCGCCCGCGACGGGCACGCGCTCGATGAGGCCGGCGTGCTCGAGCCGTTTGATGATCGGCGACAGTGACGCCCGGTCGAAGTGGAGGGCCTGGGCGATGTCGCCAAAACGCATGGGGGCGCGCTCCCAGAGGGCGAGCATGACCAGGTACTGCGGGTGTGTGAGTCCGAGGGGCTCGAGGATGGGGCGGTATGCGCCGATCACGCTGCGACTGGCGATCGCGAGGGCGAAGCACACCTGCTGATCGAGTTTGAGCAGGTCGTCGGGGAGGTCATCCATGTTCACCATGCTATCTCGTTAGTGCACAAACGAACTGTGTTAGGGTTTCGTTTGTGCGCGAACGAAAAAGACGATTGTGGCATGAGACTCGCTGGGACGGGCTGCCCGGGTTTGGTAATGCGCTGCGCCGACTGCTGTACCAGTTTGAGGGTGCCGCGCAGTTGGGGGACCCCAACGAGCCGCCGTATGTGCCGCCGGCGAACCCCAAGTGCCCGGTGTGCAACGAACTGATGGCGGACCACCGGGTTGACCGTGGCGGGCCTGGCGAGCGAACGCATTTGCGGTGCCCGAAGCCCGGCGCGGCGGCTGCCGGTGCAGGTGACAGAACCGATCCCGCGTAAGTCGGCGCGGGCCGCCTGTGTCGGCGCGAGTCGGTGCGAGGCCGCCTGAGTCAGCACGAGTCGGCATCGAAACGACGAGTCGGCCCGATAAATGCGTACTTATCGGGCCGACTCGTCGTTTCGATACCGTCTCGTCAGTGCGAGGTTGTGCTGGGCGCTGGGCGCTGGGCGCGGGGCGCTACGCGCGGTGCGACGCAAAGCTGAACGCTGCGGGGGCTACGCCCGCACCCACACTGAGGTCTGCGAGCACGCGGCCCACCGCGGGCACGAACTTGAAGCCCTGGCCCGAGAACCCGGCTCCCACCGTCACGCGGCCCGCGCGGTCGAGCACAAACCGCTCTGACGGCGTCATCGTGTAGGTGCAGCTCACCCAGGCGGCCGAGTCTGAGTCGAGACCGGGAAACCACTCGTCGACGTATTCGCGCAGTTGTGCGCGGGCTGCGTCGGGTGCCCGAAACTCGCGCTGATCAGGGTCGACGGTGTCGCCCGTCGCGTGAAACCCTACCTTGATGCCTTCGCCGTGCGTGAGCATGCCGTAGACGTTGCCCGCGTATCCGGTGAGCTCTGAGGCACGCCGAAAGTGGTTAAACGACGGCCATTCAGCGCCCTCGGTCGCAGCGCCGTTGACCCCAGCATCATCGACCCCAGCGCCGTCAAACCCTGAACTGTCGAACGCGGCGCCCTCGGGCCCTGAACTATCAAACGCAGCGCCGTCGGACGGGGCGCTGTCAAACTCAGCGCCCTCGAACCCAGCGCGCGCGGCGAAGTGCGCGGGATGCTCTTCGGTGACCCGCAGCGGCGGCAGCTGATCGGCCACCGCGAGCCCGCCGAGCACCGGCTCGCTCCACGCACCGGTCGTCACAACGACCCCGGGTGCCTCAAACTGCGCGGTCTCGCCGCCCGGCAGGGAGGCTGTTACGGTGACGCGATCCGGAGCTTCATTGATCGACGTGACCCGGTGCTCGTAGCGCAGATCGGCGCCGTCAGCGGTCGCGAGCGCGCCGATCACCTCGAGCGCGGTGCGCGCGTGAATGCGGCCCGCGTCGCGATTCACGAGCACCTCACCCTCGAAGCGCATGCCCGGCCAACGGGCGGCAGCGGCCGCGGGCGTGATGAGCTCGGTGGCGGCGTCGCGGGCAGTGAGGGCAGCGTGGGCGGCGCGCACGCGGGCGGGGTCGCCGTGCGTGACGAGCCCGCACATGGTGAGCAGCTGCTTGCCCGAGCGGCGCTCGAGCGCGCGCCAGAGCGTGAGTGCCTCGTCGTAGAGGTCGAGGTAGTGGGGCTCGGCGTAGGCGTTGTTCATGTTGCGGGTGGCGCCGTGCGAGGCGCCGCGCTCGTGGCCGGGCGTGAAGCGCTCGAGCATGAGCACGCGCAGGCCACGCACCGCGAGTTGCCAGGTGGTCGCAAGTCCCATCGCGCCGCCGCCGATCACGATGCGGTCGAAGTGTTCGGTCATGGCCCCCAGCCTAGCGAGCGCGTGCGTGGTGGGTTGCGCATTGCGCGGCGGGCGTTCGGCGGGCGTTCCGCGGGCGCGCATGCGGGATTCGTGGGATTCTTGGGGTATGGATCTTACGGTGTCGCGGGCGCTCACGATTCCGGCGGGCGAGCTGGGGTGGCGATTTTCGCGCTCTTCGGGGCCGGGCGGGCAGCACGTCAACACGTCAGACAGCAGGGTTGAACTGACATGGAGCGTTGCGGGGTCGGCCGTGCTCACCGGAGGGCAGCGGCAGCGACTGCTTGAAAAGCTAGCGCCCAGGCTTGTTGCGGGGGCTGTCACAGTCGCGGCGTCTGCCGAGCGCTCGCAGCTACGCAACCGCGAGATCGCGCTCGAAAAACTGGCTGCGCTTGTGCGCGAGGCGCTGGCCCCAGATGCTCCGACTAGGCGCGCGACCAAGCCCACACGCGGTTCAAAGCGGCGTCATTTGGCGGCAAAAACGCGCCGGTCAGAGACGAAGAAGCTGAGGCAGCGGCCGCGCGGGGAATAGTTCGCGCCCGGAGGCTTTGCAGCTGCTTGGCGCGACTGCCGCTTGGCGCGCGTGCTGCTTGGCGCGCGTGCCGCTTGGCGCGCGTGCTGCTTGGCGCGCGTGCTGCTACTTGTCGAGCGCTGCCTCGATCGCGTTCGGTAGATCGTTGGGATCGGTGAGCGTGAGCTGCTTGCCGTCGAGGAAGAACGTGGGGGTGCTGTTCACACCGAGGGCCGTGCCGGCGTCGAGGTCTTGTTGCACGCGCGCCTCGGTGGCGGGGTCTGCGACCGCCTTGTCGTACGCGCTCATGTCGAGCCCGAGCTCTTCGGCGTAGCCGCGAAACCGCGCTGCCTCTGAGGTCTGTTGCTCGCCCCACTCGGCCTGCGACTGCAGCATCTGGTGAAACATCTCTTCGAACTTACCTTGCTGTGCGGCCGCCTCGACCGCAACGGCAGCGTTCATCGAGTTGAAGTGCCCGCCGAGCGGAAAGTAGCGCACCACGTAGTTGATCTTGCCGTCGTAGTACTCGCGCACGTCTTCAACGTAGGGGTAGAGCGCGCCACACGCCTCACACTCGAAGTCGAGAAATTCGACCAGGGTGGGCGCATCTTTACCCGCGTCATCGAGCACGTGCGAGTTGTCGGCCACGGTCACAGCGGGCTTCGAAGGGCTCGTCACCACCTGGGTGGGCCGCGACGCAATCGACATTGAGATGACGAGACCCACCACGATGAGCACCACCGGCACGGTCACAAGCATCGCTCGCATCGACGTGCTGAGACGCCGCTTCTGGGGGCCCGCAGTTGGCTGTGTCATTGTGGTCGTCTCCTCGTGTGGGGCAGGCAACAGTAGGTTCAGCCATCAGCCTAAGCGAGGTGCAGCTGAATAAACGCGGGGGCGGCGGTGAGCAGTGAGTGGCAAGATGGGGCACAGGTTGATTCAACGGCGGGGCGACCGAGGCTTCGCGACCTTGGATGGCAGCAGCAGAAGCAACAGCCGAAGCTGACGCAGAGTAGAGGAGCACCGTGCGTCCATATATCGACAAAGTTATTCCTAAAGCGTGGAAGGCTGCCCAGCGCTTCTCAACCGAGGTTCGCGAAGCCGCACTCGAGCACGGTCTCAGCGCACAAGAGTTCGA
The DNA here is from genome assembly GCF_054456695.2 of Leucobacter faecis. Classification (NCBI taxonomy): domain Bacteria; kingdom Bacillati; phylum Actinomycetota; class Actinomycetes; order Micrococcales; family Microbacteriaceae; genus Leucobacter; species Leucobacter faecis. Next base: position 239,238 of record NZ_JBTJER020000005.1, on the reverse strand, counting down.
GCTCATTAACGTGCGGGCTTCACAGCTCAACGGTTGCGCTTTCTGCCTGGACATGCACTCGCGGCAGGCGCGCGATAGCGAGCTGCCGCAGCAAAAACTCGACCTGCTGCCTGCCTGGCGAGAGCCGACAGGCACAGGCACAGGCACAGGCTCGGGAACTAGCGACACGAGCCACCCTGCGGGCGTCTTCTCTGAGCGCGAAGCGGCGCTGCTCGCGATCGCCGAGGCGGCGACTCAGCTGCCGCTCACCGAAGACGCGCGCGCAGATCTTTCGGGCGCGCTCGTTGTGCTCGGGGAAGAGACGTTTGCGGCTGCCGAGTGGGTGGCGGTGTCGATCAACGCGTTTAACCGAGTCTCGATCTTGAGCGAGCACCCGGTGCGCCCGCGCGACGGAGCGGGCAAGCTCATGCGCTAGCAGCACCCAGCGCCCAGCACCAAGCAGTACGGGCAAACGCCCAACGAACCCGGCATCGCCCAGCGAACCACCCACCGAAAGGGAGCCCACTGTGAGTAACCTCGAGCAGCACCCCACCGAAACCCTGCTCGCGCAGGGGGCGCCCTGCACCGACGTCGAAACGCTCGAAGCCCGGCCCGTTCCGCTTGGTGGGCTGCGCGCCATGACCGTGTACCGCACGCTCCCGCAGCGTCAGCGTTCCCTCGTGGGCGCCTGGTGTTTTCTCGATCACTACGGCCCCGACGACGTAGCCGCGACGGGCGGCATGGAGGTGCCGCGGCACCCGCACACGGGGCTCGCGACCGTGTCATGGCTGTTCTCGGGCCGCATCGACCACCTCGATTCGGGCGGCAACGCTGCAGCGGTGCTGCCGGGCGAACTCAACCTGATGATCGCGGGCCGTGGGATCACGCACCAAGAGATCAGCAGCCCCCAAGCGTCCACACTGCACGGCGTGCAGCTGTGGTACGCGCTGCCCGAAGCGACGAGGCACAGCGAAAACCACTTCGTGCACTACGCGCCCGAGCCTGTCGATCTGGGGTCAGGCACCGCGCGCGTCTTCATCGGCGAGCTCGCGGGCGCCAGCTCACCTGTCGACACGCGCACGCCCCCGCTGCTCGGGGCCGAGCTGCTCATCAACGCCGGCGCGAGCGTGCGGCTTAAGATCCGGCCCGATTTTGAGCACGCCGCGCTCGCCGAGAACAGCGCGCTCACCGTGAACGGTCACGAGCTCGCGCACCGCGAGCTCGGGTACGTGCCGCCGGGGGCAGACACACTCGAGCTGCGCGCGGGCGAGCATGGCGCGCGCGTGATCTTGCTGGGCGGCGTGCCGCTCGGCGAGCAGATCGTGATGTGGTGGAACTTCATCGGCCGCGACCACGACGAGATTCTCGAGTACCGCAGGCGCTACCAAGCTGAGCTGGGTTTTGAAGCTCCGGATCAGCGCGACGCGGGCAAGCGCCCCCTGTTTGGCGACTTCGCGCCGGGCCAGCGGCCGCCGCTGCCCGCGCCGCCGACCCCCATCGCGCGGCTCAAACCGCGCGGGTAGCGGGGCGTGCGCCGCGGGCCGGCGCCACCCGCTACCAGGGGCTCGGCTCGTAGTCCTTCAAGAACTTGCCAAACAGGTCTTCGCCGGCCTCACCGCGCACGATCGGGTCGTAGACGCGGGCCGCGCCGTCGACGAGGTCGAGCGGGGCGTGAAAGCCCTCTTCGGCGAGCCGCAGCTTGGTGAAGTGGGGGCGCTCGTCGGTGATCCAGCCTGTGTCGACGGCGGTCATCAAGATGCCATCGGCCTCGAGCATCTCACCCGCGCTCGTGCGCGTGAGCATGTTGAGCGCGGCCTTCGCCATGTTGGTGTGCGGGTGGCCCGGGCCCTTGTAGCGGCGCGAGAACTGGCCCTCCATCGCCGACACGTTCACGATGTATGTGCGGCGCGCGGGCGACGACGCCATCGACGCGCGCAGCCGACTGATCAGCAAGAACGGCGCCGTCGTGTTACACAGCTGCACCTCGAGCATCTCGAGCGGATCAACCTCTTGCACGTGCTGCACCCAACTGTTCACGTGCGTCACATCGGGTACGAGCCCGCCCGCGTCGATCGCAGTGCCGTCGGCGTGCTTCTCGATCGACGACGAGCCCGCCTTCATTGCGGCCTCGGTCAGATCGCCCGCCGTGAGGTGCTGCGCAAACCCCTCGGCGACCGTGCCCGCGAGGCCCGCGGTCGACAGCGCGGCGGTCGAGAGCGCGGCTTCGGCCAGCGCCGGATCAGCATCGACCGATGCCTGCAGCGCCTTCGGATGCAGCTGCGCGGTGCGCCCAAACGTTTCGAGCTCGGGCATGGGCCCGTCGGGGAGCGGCTGCAGCTCGGCGTCGGTGAGCAGCGAGTACGAGCCGGGCGAGCGACGCACGGTCTGCGCGGCGTTGTTGATCAGAATGTCGAGCGGGCCCTCGGCCGCGACAGACTCTGCCAGCGCGATCACCTGTGACGGGTCGCGCAGGTCGATGCCCACGACTTTGAGGCGGTGCAGCCAACCAGCAGAGTCGGGCAGCGACGCGAACCGGCGCGCAGCGTCTTTCGGAAACCTGGTGGTGATCGTCGTGTGGGCGCCGTCGCGCAAGAGCCGCAGCGCAATGTGCATGCCGATCTTGGCGCGGCCGCCCGTGAGCAGCGCGCGCTTTCCGGTGAGGTCGGTGCTGGCGTTACGCTTGCCGTGGCTGAACGCAGCGCAGCTGGGGCACAGCTGGTGGTAGAACGCGTCGACCCGCGTGTACGGCTGCTTACAGATGTAGCAGTTGTGCGGCTTGAGCAGCTCACCCGCGGTGGGCGCATCGGTCGACGCCTGTAGGTCGAGCCCGCGAGTCTCATCGTCGATGCGGTCGGGCGCACCCGTCGCGGTATTGGCGATCACAGCCTGGTCTGCGCGGCGGATCGCGTCGCGTTCACGCTTGCGACGCTCACGCCTTGCCACCTTGTACATGCCCGAGGTCGCGTCGCGCACCGTCAAATAATCGGGGTGATCCTCGGGCAGCCAGGCCGCCGCGCTGAGCACCCGCAGCGCGACCGCGAGGTCGGCCGGGTCGATGGGGGCGTGCTGGCCGGTGTCTGTAGCAGAGCTGGTCGCCTGAGCTGAATCGCTCGAAGAATCGATCATTGGGCCCATTTTACGCGAGCCACCTGCGCCAAACGTTCAGCCCCCGTTCACGCGCCGGTTTGGGCCCGGCCACACGCGCACGCCGTAATAGGGAGGTGACTATTCTTACTCCACTCGCCGCTACGCCCGGCACCGCTGACGACGCTGGACTCGCTGGCCTCGCCGTGATGTTTGACCTCGACGGCACGCTCGTAGACACCGAGCGCAGCTGGCTCGAGGCGGTACGCCGCACCGTGCACGGGCTTGGCGGCGCGATCGACGACGCAGCATTGCTCTCGTATGAGGGCGCCACTCTCGAACAAGCAAGCAGCCGGATCATTGCTGCGTACGAGGTTTCGCTGCCCGCCTCAGAAGTGGCGCGGCTGCTCGAAGACACCACGCTCGAAGCGCTCGAGGGTGAGGTGGCCTGGCGCGAAGGAGCGGGCGAACTGCTGCGCGCACTGGGGGTGGCCGGGGCATCGCTCGCGCTCGTCACGAGTTCAACGAAGCGGTGGGTAGACACGGTCACCCGGCACGTCGACCTCACCCCGTTTGATCACATTGTGACGGCCGACGACGTGGAGCATACGAAGCCGCACCCTGAGCCGTACCTGCGAGGGGCGGCGCTGCTGGGCGTAGACCCGACGCTTTGTGTCGTCTTCGAAGACTCGCGCGTGGGCACCGAGGCCGCGCTCGCCGCAGGCTGCGTGAGTGTGCTGGTGCAGCCGACTGCCGCGGGTTGGGCTGAGCGCGTGCATGCGACGGCGCCGACGTTTACGGGCATTGATCCGGCATGGATAGTGAGTGTGCAAAGCAGCGCGCGCTGATTTTTATGGCGGTCACCGTCGCGCCGTGGGTGGACCCTGCGACTCCTTCGTCGCGCAGGGTGACAAGGAAGGGGGCGCCTTACCACTACCGTCATGCTGCGGCGGCGTGGTCTCCTACCGTCATGCTGCGGCGACGGAGTCGATCGCAGTATCCACGCGACCTACAGTTGCACTCACGCAGGAGATCAGCACTCCTGCAGGATCAGAACCTGGTTTTAGTCCTGCACGAATGTTGATCTCCTGCACGAGTGCAAATTCACTGCACCGAGGTCCGTGGCGACCGGAGGTGGACCCTGCGACTCCTTCGTCGCGCAGGGTGACGGGGTGGGAGCGTCGCGCAGGGTGACAAGGAGGATGCATCGCGCAGGGCGTCGTGGGGGTTGACTGGGCGAGGAATGTTACTAGCGTGGGCGTATGAAGGCCTTTGTTATCGCCGATCAATCTGCAGGGCATGTGCAACTGGCAGAGGTGCCGGTGCCGCGCGAAGGGCAGGGCGAGCTGCTCGTGCGCATGAGAGCAATTGGCGTGGGAGTCCATGACGCCTACTATTTGCCGCCCGAGTCACACCCCTGCCTTCCGGTTGGAATTGAGGGGGCAGGTGAGATTCAACGGGTCGGCGACGGTGTCGCGAACTATCGTGCGGGGGACCGCATCGCCTTCGTGAGCTCGATGCAAGCCAAGGGAGGAACCTGGGCCGAGTACGCGGTCGTAGATGCCGAGGCGCTCATCGTGCAGATGCCGCCAGGCATGAGTTTTGTGGAGGCGGCAGCGCTTCCTGTCGCGGCCAACACTGCGCTACGAGCACTGGCGAGGCTGAGCGATTTGCCCAGCGGTGCACACGTGTTTATTGCCGGTGGCTCGGGCGCCATTGGTACGCTGGCGATTCAGCTGGCCGCGAGGCGAGGGTGGCGGGTCGCTGCTTCTGCCTCTGCCCAGAACCACAACTTCATGCGTGCGCTTGGCGCCGAGCTGACGGTCGACTACCGAGATGCCGGGTGGGTGTCGCAGGTGAGGGAGTGGAGCGCCCGAGGCGTTGACGCCGCGATTGCCGTGCAACCGGCGACAACGGCCGACAGCATGCGGGCTGTGAAAAACGGGGGTGCAGTGGTGACTGTCTCGGGCGATACCGTGACGCCCGAACGAAACATAACTGTGGCCATGATCGACTACAGCGTCGATGTTCGTAGTGACCTCACGCAGTTGGTGGCCGATGCGGTGCGTGGTCAACTACGGCTTGAGATTGAGCGCGTGTTTCGGTTTGCTGACGCGCCCGACGCGCTCAGCAAGGTGCAGACACGACACGCACGTGGAAAGGTCGTGGTGAGTTTGGAAGGCGCGACCCCTGTCGCGCCACGCGCGTCAGTCGTACAGTGAGAAGCATGATCCGGATCATGATGATCGTGGCGAGTGTGCGAGAGGGGCGCATCGGCTTGCCGATCGCCCGGTGGGTGCGCGAGGTAGCGGCGAGCGACACGCGTTTCGAGATTGATTGGGTCGATCTGAAAGAGGTCGCGTTGCCGTTCATGGATGAGCCGAGGCATCCGCGGCTTCGTGAGTACACGCACCCGCACACGAAGAGCTGGAGCGCCCGCGTCGAAGCGGCAGATGCGTTCATCTTTGTGCAGCCCGAGTACAACTACAGCTTTGCGCCGACCCTCAAGAACGCACTCGATTATCTGTGGCATGAGTGGGGCCGCAAAGCGCTTGGCACCGTGAGCTACGGCGGCATTTCGGGTGGCACCCGCGGCGTCGTTGCGCTGCGGCCCGTCGTAGTTGAACTCGGTCTCGTGCCGGCTCAGACGAATGTTGAACTTGCCTGGGCCGCCAAACAGATCACAGAAACGGGAGCGTTTGAACCGCGCGCCTCGCAGGTAACGACGCTGCGCGCGATGCTCGATGAACTTGCACTGCTCGAGGGGGCGCTGCGCACGCTGCGGCACTCGTCGCCGACAGCAGAGCGCAGCTAGCGGGCGAGCGAGCGCTGCAGGGGGGCGTAGTGGTTGATCACCGCGGTGCGATACGCCTCGACATCGCCGGCCAGCGCGGCGGTGAGCATGTCGCCGTGAGCCTTTGCCGTGTCGGTTATGTCGGTCGGCTGTGCGATGCCCAGCTGCGGTAGTACGGCGGTGTGTACGTCCCAGAACGCGCCGACGAGCTGCTGTGCGAGCCCGTTTTGGGTGAGCTCAAACAGGCGCGTGTGAAACTCGCGGTCTGCTTCGAGAAAAAACTCGCCGCGCCCGGCCTTATCGACCATCTCGGCGACAAGCTCGTGCATGCGCGCAAGTTCGGCCCCCTGTGCCTCGGCCACGATCCGGTCGGCCATCGAGAGATCGAGAGCGAGACGCACTTCGACGACCTCGCGCAGGGCATCGATCGAGCCTTCGGGCGAGATAACGCCACGAAACACGAGCGTCTGTACGAGCGGGTCAAGTGACATCTCGCCGACGTAGGTACCGTGCCCGTGCCGCACGTCGACGATGTCGAGCGTCGACAGTGACCTGATTGCCTCGCGCACCGAAGATCGCGACACCTCGAGCTCTTCGCACAGCTCGGCTTCAGTGGGAAGCGGGTCGCCGGGCATGAGGCGTTCGCGCAGAATGAGCCGTTTGATTTCGTCGGCGGTTGTTGCCCGGCGGGTGCGGCCACCCCGGGGTAATGGCGCATTCATAGCTCACTCCTTAAAAACCTGTAGTCACTACATCGTGATCTTCTCACGCTTGTAATTCATCGTTCGATATGTTTATAGTACGTCAGACGTCTGATCTCCTCAAGGCGTTTGCCCACAACAACTTGGAGCAATACATGTACCGAATCACATCCCGCCGCGCGGGACGTTTTGCGACTGTCGCAGCGGGCACGTTGGCCGCCGCGCTCGCACTCACGGCGTGCAGTGCAGCCGCCCCCGCCAAGACCGAAGGTGGCGACGCAGCCTCAGCGGCCGAGGTCGACCCCAACGGCATCATCGAGGCCGGCATCTCGTACGCGCTCAGCGGTAGCTTCGATCCGATGGTCGCATCGGGCGCCGTTACGGTCGCAGCAAACTGGCACGTCTTCGAGGGCCTCGTCGACCTCAACCCCGTCACGAACGTGCCCGCACCGGCGCTGGCGGCCGACATGCCCAAGCAGGTTGACGACACCACCTACGAGGTCGACCTGCGCGAGGGGGCCACCTTCCAGGACGGCACGCCCGTCACCGCAGACGACGTCGTCTTCAGCTACGAGCGCGTGCTTGACCCCGAGTCGGGTAGCCTCTTCACCCCGTTCGTTGACTTCATCGACACGGTCACCGCGGTCGACGAAGACACCGTGCAGATCACCACCGACTTCCCGTTCTCGCTCATCGAGCAGCGCCTGGGCATCGTCAAGATCGTGCCGAAGGCGCTCGTCGAAAAGGACGCAGAGGCGTTTGGTGCGAACCCCGTCGGCTCAGGCCCCTACAAGCTCGTCTCGGCTACCCCCGACGACGCGGTTGTCTTCGAGCGCTACGACGATTACAACGGTCCGCACAAGGCACTCGCAGCCGGCATGAACTGGAGCCTGCTCTCAGACGCCGCCGCCCGCACCACCGCCCTCACGAGCGGCACCATCCAGGCGATGGAAGACGTGCCCTACATCGACGTTGACACGATCGCGCAGAGCGCGACCGTCGAGAGCGTGCAGTCGTTCGGCCTGCTGTTCATGATGTTCAACATGAAGCAGGCACCGTTTGATGACGTGCGCGTGCGCCAGGCGCTGTTCTACGCGCTCGACATGGACAAGATCATCGAGACCGGCATGCTCGGCAACGCCGAGGCCGCCACCTCGTTCTTGCAGAAGGGCCACCCGAACTACCACGAGGCGTCGACGGTCTACACCTACGACGCTGAGAAGGCGAAGTCGCTGCTCAAGGAAGCTGGCGTCGAGAACCTCGAGCTGAACATTCTTATGACCGACACCGGTTGGGTGAAGGAGCTCGCTCCGCTCATCAAGGAATCGCTTGACGCCGTGGGCATCAAGACCACGCTCGACATCGCGCAGAGCGCCGCACAGTACGGCAAGGTTGACCAGGGCGACTACCAGGTCATGATCGCCCCCGGCGACCCCTCGGTATTCGGCAACGACGCAGACCTGCTGATGCAGTGGTGGTACGGCGACAACGTGTGGCCGCAGACCCGCTACAACTGGACCGGTTCTGAGGACTTCACGAAGCTCCAGGGCCTGCTCAAGGACGGTCAGCAGAAGACTGGTGACGAGCAGCAGCAGGCGTGGAACGATGCGTTCGACCTCGTCAGCGAGCAGGTGCCGCTCTACCCGCTGCTGCACCGCAAGCTTCCCACCGCGTGGGACAGCGAGTCCCTCGTCGACTTCAAGCCGGTTCCCACCACCGGCCTGTCGTTCCTCGACGTAGGCGTCGCAGCCAAGTAATTCCACTCGCGGGGGCACGATCCATTCGTGCCCCCGCGGTGTGTCACGAGTAAGGAACCACCGTGCAACACGTGCTTCAGCTGATCGGGCGCAGGCTGCTCCAGCTGCCGCTGATGCTTCTTGGCATCACACTCCTAGTTTTCTTCGTCATGTCGTTCTCGCCGGTCGACCCGGCCATTACGGCGCTTGGCGAATCTGCATCACCCGCCGACCGCGAGGCATATCGCGATGCGCACGGGCTTAACGACCCAATCTTCGTGCGCTACTTCAGTTTTCTGGTGGGCCTCTTCCAGGGCGATCTGGGCACGTACTCTGCCCGCCAGCTGCCGGTCATCGACGAACTGCAGCGCGCATTTCCCATCACCCTCCAGCTCACATTCCTCGGCCTCATCATCGCCGTTATCGGCGCCACAGTGCTCGGCGTCGTCGCCGCGATCAAGCGCGACAAATGGCCCGATCAGGTGATCCGCGTGGTGTCTGTGGCGTCGCTGTCGACGCCCTCGTTCTGGCTCGCGATCCTCTTGATCCAGGTCGTGACGCTGCAGTTCGGCTTGCTCCCCGGATCAGGCAAACTGCCGCCGCTCACCGAAGACCCCGCGGGCTGGCTTGCGCGAATGGCGTTGCCGGCGATTGCGCTCGCGGTGCCGGTGATCGGGCAGCTGTCGCGCGTGGTGCGCACCGCTATGGTCGAAGAGCTCGACCGTGACTATGTGCGTACGGCGCTCGGGTTCGGTATTCCCCGCGCGGTCGTCGTGGGCCGCAACGTGCTGCGCAACGCACTCATCACCCCCGTCACCGTGCTCGGTTTGCGCGTGGGCTACCTGCTCGGCGGTGCCGTCGTGATCGAGATCATTTTCGCCATTCCCGGCATGGGCATGCTCATCTTGAACGGCGTGACCAACAACGAGCCCAACCTGGTGCAGGCGGTGACGCTCGCCGTAGCGGTAGCGTTCGTCGTGGTGAACATCATCGTCGACCTGCTCTACGTCCTTATCAATCCGCGTATTAGGTCGGTGTGACATGCGACGCAAACTCACAGAACGTCTCTCTCGCCCGGGCCTCGCGCTCGGCCAGCTCGGGCTCGGCGCCAAGATCGCACTCGCGCTCGTCGCACTTGTCGCGCTCGTGGCAGTGTTCGCGCCGCTCGTGGCCCCCTACGACCCGCTCGCTTCGGGCCCCCCGGTGCAGCCTCCGAGCGCAGAGCACCTGTTCGGCACCGACCGTCAGGGCCGCGACATCCTGTCGCGCCTGATCTACGGTGCACGCTACTCGCTCGTCATTGGCCTCGGCGCGACCGCGGTCGCACTCGCAGCCTCCGCCGTGCTCGGCACCATCGCGGCGACCGCGCCCAAGGCCATCTCTGAGACGCTCATGCGCGTGCTCGACGTGATCATGTCGTTCCCGGGCATCGCGCTCGCGATCGTGTTCGTGGCCGTGTTTGGACAGTCTCTGCCGATCCTGGTGCTGATCATCGCGTTCCTCTACACCCCGCAGCTCACCCGTGTGGTGCGCGCCAACATCCTCGATCAGTACGGCGAAGACTACGTGTCAGCGGTGCGTGTCATGGGTGCGCCCACGGCCCGCATCATCGTCAAGCACGTGATGCGCAACTCGATCGCCCCGGTGCTCGTGTTTGCGACGGTGCTCGTCGCCGACGCGATCGTGTTTGAAGCCTCGCTGTCGTTCATTCAGGCGGGCGTGCCTGCCCCCGAGCCGTCGTGGGGCAACGTGATCGCCGAGGGCCGCAACCTGGTCATGAGCGGTGCCTGGTGGGCCACGTTCTTTGCCGGTGCGCTGATTCTCGTGACGGTGCTCAGCCTCAACATCCTGTCTGAGGCGATGACCGACGCGATGGTCTCGCCGCGTGCTCGCCGCATCACGTCTGACGCTGCGAACACCGAGGAGTCGACCAGCGACCTCGAGCACGAGCAGGCTGCCTTCACCGGCGTCATTACTACGGTCGATACCGCGGTCAATGTTGCTGTGCCCGGCGGTGTTTCTGACCCGGATCTTGCCCCGCTCACCCCGCTCGTTCCGCTCGCGGATCGCCTCGCGCTGCTGCGCGAAGTTGAGCTTGCCCGCACCGACCGGCTCGTGTACGAGGGCGACGCGGAGCCGCTGATCTCGGTCGAGAACCTGAGCATCAAGTTTCCGCGTCACGGCGACGTCAATGTCGTCGACCGCGTCAGCTTCGACGTGCGCCCCGGCGAAACGATGTCGCTTGTGGGTGAGTCGGGCTGTGGCAAGTCGATCACGTCGCTCGCGATCATGGGCCTGCTCGACGCGAAGGCCGAGGTTTCTGGCCGTGTCATGTTCGACGGCAAGGACCTGCTCGCGATGAGCGAGAAGGAGCGCAACGAGTTGCGCGGCCACGACATCGCCATGATCTACCAAGACGCGCTCAGCTCGCTGAACCCGGCCATGAAGATCAAGGCGCAGATGAAGCAGCTGACGAGCCGCGGCGGTACCCGCAGCGCCGAAGATCTGCTCGAGCTTGTGGGTCTCGACCCGCAGCGCACGCTCGCCAGCTACCCGCACGAGCTTTCGGGCGGTCAGCGACAGCGCGTGCTCATCGCGATGGCGCTCACCCGCAACCCGCGCCTCGTGATCGCCGACGAGCCGACCACAGCGCTCGATGTCACCGTGCAGAAACAGGTCGTTGACCTGTTGCGCAGACTGCAGCAGGAGCTCGGGTTCGCGATGATCTTCGTGTCACACGACCTCGCACTCGTCGCTGAGCTGACGCACAAGATCACCGTGATGTACGCCGGTCAGGTCGTCGAGCAGGCGACCACGCGCGAGCTGCTCACGCAGCCCGTGCACGAGTACACCCGCGGCCTCCTGGGCGCTGTGCTCTCGATCGAGGCGGGCAGCGACCGACTACACCAGGTGCCCGGCATTGTGCCCTCGCCGAGTGAGTTCCCGGCCGGTGACCGCTTCGCGCCGCGATCGAGCGATCCGGCACGATATGCGGGCGTGACCCCTGTGCGCCGCCAGATTCCAGGCACCGCGCACACCTATTCCGCGCATCCAGACGATGCGCCCGTCACCGCAATTGAGGTACTGGCATGAGCGAGAACGTGAAGACCCCTGCGCAGCGGGCCAGCGTGAGCGACGCGCACAGGCCCGTGATCGAGCTGCGCGACGTCGAGATGCGCTACCGCGCACGCAACTCGACACTGTTCAACAAACAGTATGTTGACGCGCTCGCCGGCGTATCGCTGCAGGTGATGCCCGGGCGCACGCTCGGCATCGTGGGCGAATCGGGCTCGGGCAAGTCGACGTCGGCGAAGGTGCTGCTGGGGCTCGAACAGCCCACAGCGGGCCAGGTCGTGTTCGACGGCGAGGTTGTCACCAAGTTCACAACGCCCGTGCGCCGCCGTATTGGCCGCATCATCTCGGCCGTGTTTCAAGACCCGGCGACGGCGCTCAACGCGCGTATGACGGTGCGTGAAGCCCTCATCGACCCGATGCAGGTGCACGGACTCGGCTCGCCCCGCGATCGTGAGCGCAAGACCCGCGACCTGCTGACGCATGTTGGTTTACCGCAGTCGGCACTCGAGGCGATGCCGGGGCAGCTGTCGGGCGGCCAGCGCCAGCGCGTCGCCATCGCGCGTGCGCTTGCGCTCGACCCGCAGGTGATCGTGGCCGACGAGCCGACGAGCGCGCTCGACGTGTCGGTGCGCGCGCAGATCCTCAACCTGCTCACCGACCTGAAAGACGAGCTGGGGCTCGCGATGGTGTTCATCTCGCACGACATTCAGACCGTGCGCTACCTGTCAGACGAGATCGCCGTGATGAACCGCGGCAGGGTCGTCGAGTACGGGCCCGCGGCCGAGGTGTTCGATAACCCGAGCGATGACTACACGCGCACCCTGCTGGGGGCGGCGCCGTCGCTGCTCGAGCTGCACTAGCGCTCCGTCATCCTGCGCGAGCACGCTCCGTCATCCTGCGCGAGCACGCTCCGTCATCCTGCGCGAGCGAAGCGAGTCGCAGGATCCACCCGGAAGCGCACCACACACGTTTTATTCGCATCACAACACAGATAAAGAAGACACACCAATGACTGCTACACCCGTAACTTCACCCGTTTTCGCCGGCGTTGTGCCCCCCGTGGCGACGCCGCTCACCCCCGCGGGCGACGTCGACCACGTTTCGCTCGAGCGTCTCATCAACTACCTCGTTGACGGCGGCGTCGCGGGCCTGTTCGCGCTCGGATCGACCGGCGAGACCGCCTACTTCACCGACTCGCAGCGCGTCGAGATTCTCGAGACGATTGTGCGCGTCAACGCGGGCCGCGTGCCCGTGATTGCTGGCGCGATCGAGCTGACCGCCCCCCGCATCATTGAAACGGCACAGAAGCTCATCGCCGCTGGCGCCGACGCCATCGTGACGACGGCGCCGCTGTACACGCTCAACTCGCAGGGTGAGATCGGCCGTCACTTCCGCACTATCGCCGCCGCCATCGACGCACCGCTGTGGGCATACGATGTGCCCGTGCGTGTGCACTCGAAGCTTAGCCTTGAGCTGATCATGGAGCTCGCCCGTGACGGCGTGATTCACGGCATCAAAGACTCGTCGGGCGACGACGTCGGGTTTCGCCGCCTCGTGGCCGCGAACCGCGCCGCCGGCCACCCGCTGCAGCTGCTCACCGGTCACGAGGTCGTCGTTGACGCGATGCTGCTGGCTGGCGCCGACGGCGTGGTGCCCGGCTTCGGCAACGTCGAGGTCGAAGGCTACGTGCGCATGTTCGAGGCAGCGAAGCGCGGAGACTTCGCCACCGCCGCCACCGAGCAGGAGCGCATCAACGAGCTCTTCGAGATCGTGTTTCAGCCCAAGGGCTACTCGGGCGACGCGACGGGCGTGGCAGCGTTCAAGGAGGCCATGGCAGCCCGCGGCATCATCGCTAGCGCGCAGATGAACCTTGCGCTTGACACGTTGAACGCGAGCGACCGCGCCGCCGTGCGCGAGGTGCTCGCTGCCGCTGGCGTCGGCCCCATCGCCCAGGCGTAACCGTGCAGACCGGGGTGGGAGCGAACGCCGCTGAAGCTGTGGCCGCTGAGTACGTCATCGCCGTCGATATCGGCGGCACCAAGACGGTCGTCGCGCTCGTCGACCGTGCACTGCGAGTGACGCACGCGCACACCGCCCCCACCCCCGCCCGCGAGGGCGCGGACGCTGTCGTCGCGACGGTTGCTCGCCTCGCGGCGGCCGCGCTCGACGCGGCCCGTGCCGCAGACGCGGCACCCCCTTTCATTGCCGGCGTGGGTATTGGCACCGCCGGCACGGTTGACCCCGAGCGCGGTGTGATCGTCGCATCAACCGACACGATGGTCGGTTGGGCGGGCACCGAGCTCGCCCGCGACGTGCGCGCCGATCTCACCAAGGTGCTCGCGGTGCGCGGCGTCGCGGTGCGTGACGCTGTGCAGCCGACCACTCCGCTGCCCGTCACCGTGCGCAACGACGTCGACGCGCACGCGGCCGGCGAGTTCGCGGCGGGGGCCGCACGCGGCGACCAGAGCGTGCTCGTCGTCGCGGTCGGCACCGGAATCGGCGCGGGCATCATCTTGGCAGGTACCCCGCTCACGGGCGCTCACCACTCGGGCGGCGACCTCGCCCACGTGCCCGTACCCGGCGCAGAGCACCTCACCTGCACCTGCGGCAGGCCCGGGCACCTCGAGGCCATCGCCTCGGGGCTCGGCATCCTCGCCCACTACCGCTCGCTCGGCGGCGACCAGACCGTGCCCGACACCCGCGAGGTCGCGGCGCGGGCGAGGGCCGGAGACCCGCTCGCGGCGCAGGCGATCACCGACGCGGCCCGGGCCCTCGGGCGCGCGCTGGCTGGTGCGGTCGCGATTCTCGATCCGGATCGTGTCGTGCTCACCGGCAGCGTGACCGGCATCGGCGCAACGCTGTGGGACGCCGCCGAGGCAGCGTTTCGCGCCGAGCTCACGGGCGCCGTCGCGGGCACGCCGCTGGTGGCGGGCGTGCTGGGCGGGGACGCGCCGCTCGTGGGCGCAGCGGCGGCCGTGTGGGCCCAGGCGTAGCCCGCGGCACTTCGTTTGAGACCGCGGCGATGCGCCGCGAAGAACAGGATTCAACATGAGATTTACCTCCGAACAGATTCTTGACGCGCTCGCGGGCGGCCTCGTCGTGTCGTGCCAGGCGTACCCGGGCGAAGCGATGCGCGACCCGCGCACGACCGCGCAGGTCGCCGACGCCGCGGTCGTGGGCGGGGCCGCGGGCATTCGTGTGCAGGGCCTCGCCGACGTGGCCGCGGTGCGGGGCCTCAGCGACGACCGCGCGCGCGATGGCGGTGTGCCCGTGCCCGTCGTAGGGCTGTGGAAAGATGGCGACGGCGGGGTATTTATCACTCCGACGCTCGCGCACGCGAAGGCCGTGGCCGATGCCGGCGCCGACATCGTCGCGATCGACGGCACGCGTCGCGCCCGCCCCGACGGCCTCACCCTCGCCGAGACGGTGGCCGGGCTGCGCGCACACTGCGATGCGCTCGTGATGGCCGACTGCGGCTCGCTCGAAGACGCGATCGCGGCCGAGCAGGCGGGCGTCGACATTCTAGGTACGACCCTCTCGGGGTACACCGGGGAGCGCGAGAAGAGCGCGGGGCCCGACCTCGAACTTATCGCGCAGATCGTAGCGTCGAGCACGTTACCGGTGCTCGCCGAGGGGCGGGTGCATGCGCCTGAGCAGGCAGCGGCCGCGCGCGCTGCGGGCGCGTTTTCAGTGTGTGTGGGTACCGCGATCACGCACCCGGCCACAATCACTTCGTGGTTTGTTGACGCCGTGAAGGGGCAACAATGACCGGGGCTGCGGTGGGTGTTGACGTGAGTGCTGGTGCTGGTGTTGCCGCCGTTGGTGCGGCTGGTGTCGCCGCTGCCGCTACCGCGGCGGCTGCTGGCGTCGTGACCGGCGAGCGGCCCGCGGTGGCGGCCGAGCTGCGCGATGGGTACACCCTGCTTGCACAAGTGCAGCCGCGCGGGGTGGCCCACGAGGGCGAAATCGCTGCGTACCGGGCGGCCGCCGTGGTGCGTGCGCAGAACCCGGCCCGACGCGTGCGTGAACTGCGGCTCGTGCAGCGCGAACACAGCGCGGCCGTGACGGTGTTTACCGACGTGTCGGTGGCCGAGTCTGGCGAGAGGCACAGTCTGCGGGTCGTACACTTGCACGGCGGCGGGCTCATCGCGGGCGACAGGTTTGCGGGCTTCGATATGACCGCACGCTTTGCGAAGCAGCTGCGACTTGAGGTGTGGGCGGTGGAGTATCCGCTGAGCCCCGCGGCGTCGTTCACCGACATGGTTGACGCAGTCGTGTCAGTGCTGCGCGAGGCCGTCACAGACGGTGTGCCGGTTGTGCTGGCCGGGCAAAGTGCGGGCGGCGGCCTCGCCGCGGCGGTCGCTTTTGAGTGCCGCGACCTGGGCATCGTGCTCGCCGGGCACCTGCTCGCCTGCCCCATGCTCGATGCGCGCGCGACCGTTTCTGCCGCCCAGTTTGACGACGATGAGTCGTGGAACGGGCCCTCAAACCGCATTGCGTGGACGGCCGCGCTGCGTGGCACGAACGCGCTGCCGCCGGGCGAGCGCACCGACCTGGCCGGGCTTGCCCCCGTGTTTGTTGACACGGGGTCGGCCGAGCTGTTTCGGTCGTCAATCACGGGGTTCGCCGGGCGCCTGTGGGAGGCCGGGGTGACGGCCGAACTGCACGTGTGGTCGGGCGCGTTTCACGCCTCAGACTTTGCGGTCGAAGAAGCGATTGTGTCGCAGGAGGCGCATCGCGCGCGCGGCCGCTGGCTCGAAAGGCTCATTGAGGGGCGCCTGTAGCTGTTGAGCCCGAGAACTACTTGGCGATGCGAAAGCCCAGGTGGGAGGTGGCAGAGTCCTCTGTCTGCGCCGAGCGCGCGGCGGGCCGGTACCGCTGACAGTAGTCGGGGGAGCACAGGTGCGACCCACCCTTGGTGACCCGGCTCACCGCTGGGTTAGGTGCGGCTGGGTGGGCAACAGCATCAGGCGCCTGCGGGCTGCAGCCGCAGCAAGTCGTGGCCCCGGCACCCGCTGAGCTCGCTGCTGAGCTCGCTGCTGCGGTCGCTGCTGCGGTCGCTGCCGGAGCGTCTGACGCCGCCGCGCGGTGATTCGGCGTCGACACCGTCGTCGTCCATTCCCACACGTTGCCAATCATGTCGAACAGCCCGTAACCGTTGGGCGCAAACGTGCCCACGGGCGACGTGCCGCCCCAGCCGCGGTTCTCGTACGGAAACCGTCCGAGCCAGGTGTTCGCGAGCACCTCGCCGGCCGGGTGGAGCTCGTCGCCCCAAGCGAACTCGGTGTCGGTGCCACCGCGAGCTGCGTGCTCCCACTCGGCCTCGGTGGGTAGCCTCCCCCCTGCCCATTCGGCGTACGCCGTCGCGTCGGCAAAACACACCTGAGTCACGGGGTGCTGATCCTTGCCGGTGAGGTCTGAGTCGGGCCCGAGCGGAGCACGCCAGCTTGCACCCGGCACCCACGCCCACCACTGCCGCCAGTCACGTAGGTCGACGGGACCGGGTGTCTCATGAAATACGAGGCTTCCGGGGGCCCTGTCGGCGTCGCTCAGCGCGGCGTAAGCCGGGCCGGTGAGCTCTCGTTCAGCCACGGTGACGTAGCCGGTCTGCGAGGCAAACTCCCGAAACTCGAGGTTGGTGACGGGCCGCTGAGCAATCTGAAACCCGGTTCCCATCGCGGTGTGTGCGGGGCGCTCCTCGGGGTAGAACCGATCGGAGCCCATGCTGAACTGGCCACCGGGAATGGAAATCATATTGCTCACACGTTCGATCCTATTGTTGTTGTCTCGATTCAACAGCAGAAGTACGCTGGAGTATGGCTACCGTCAGAACCGTACAGGTCACATTTGATTGTGCAGACCCGCGCGCAGTTGCAGCGTTCTGGAAACGGGTGCTCGGCTATGTTGACCCGCCCACACCGCCCGGTTTTGCGACCTGGGACGAAGTCGATGCCGCCCAACCGGCCGCCGATCAAGGAGCGAAATGGGCTTGTCAAGACCCTGAGGGCGTGGGCCCGCGACTCTTCTTTCAGCGTGTGCCCGAACCAAAACGCGTGAAAAATCGAGTACACCTTGACGTGCGGGTGGGTGTCGGGCTGCGGGGCGACGAACGTGTGGCGGCACTCGAAGCAGAGGCGGCACGGTTGATCGAGATCGGTGCGACTCGTCTTTACCTCCTCGAAGCAGACGGGGTCAACGAATCCTGCCTGGTCATGCAAGACATTGAGGGTAATGAGTTCTGCCTCGACTGATCGGCGCGGTGTAGAGCGCACCGGTGCTGAGCACCCGCCGCCGCTCCATCAAAATAGCGGTACTGACCTCGAACGATTGCCGCCGCGCTCTTCGGTGCCGCCGCCTGAAGCTGCCGCGGCCTCACGCGCAAGCAACCGCTCCTTCACCGGTAACCCATACCTGAACCCGCCCAGCGTTCCGTCTGAGCGCATCACCCGATGGCACGGAACAAACAGCGCCGCTGCGTTCTTCGCGCACGCGCTCGCCGCAGCGCGCGCGGCGTCGGGGTTTCCGGTGCGGGCCGCATACTCGGCGTAGGTGAGCACCTCGCCGGGTGCGACGTCGCGCAACACCTCCCACGCACGCTCGCGGTACGGGCCAGACTCCTGCACGACAGGCACAGTGCCCGGCGCCGCGACGTCGCCCGCGTAGTATGCGTCTACCGCTGCCGCAGCCTCGCGCGCGATCCGCTCGGCCGATCCGGAGCCCGCAGAAGAACCGGAGCTCGCAGAAGAACCGGAGCCCGCAGCAGGGTCAGCAGCAGCACCAGCAGCGGCACCAGCACCAGTAGCGGCACCGGCATCGCCAGTGGGGTCGAGCTCTTGCACGTCGCTCTCGGCGGGGCGCAGTGACTCGTGAATGAGCGGCAGCAGGTAATTGGTGTCATCGGTCCAGCCCGATGCGAGCACGCCCAGTGCTCCCGCGATGAGTGTGAACGGCCCGTCGGGAGTCTCGAGCGTCACGCAGACGGCGGGGCTATCTTGTGACATCTTCTGACTCCTTCGACTGCGGTGTAGGTTGCGCCGCGGGTTGGGCCGCGGGTTGGGCCGCCGCCGCCCGCCACAGGTGCATCGACGCGTATGAACGCCAGGGTGCCCACTCTACGGCGCGGGCCGCGAGCGCGCGATGCTCGGCCTGCCTGCTGCCCACGCGCGTCTGGGGCAGCGCACCGAGCGCCCGCGCTCCCGCTACGAGGGCGACATCTCCGATGAGCCACGCATCGGGGTCGCGCTGCACGCGCATCGCGACATACGCGGCGGTCCACGGCCCCACCCCGGGCAACGCGGCGAGCTGCTTCGTCAGCGTGCCAGCGCCCGCAGCACCCTCGAGGTCGAACTCGCCCGCCGCGAGCGCGACCGCCGCCGCCCGCACTGCATTGCTCTGCCGCCTAGGAAGCCTCAGCGGCCGCTCGGGGTCGAGCTCGTCTGCCGGCCCGATGTGCGGCACGGCCGCGACGATCTGCGCGGGGGCCGGAAACAGGGTCGTGAGCCCCGGCGCGATGCCGGGGGCGGTGGGCGCGGGGGATCCGGCACGCTGCGCCAAGCGCGCGAGGTGGCCGCGGGCCGCGGCGACCGTGATCTGCTGGCCTATGATCGCCCTGATGATGAGCTCGGCGGGGTCGAGCGCGCCCGGCACGCGAGTGCCTGGGCGCGCGTGCACGAGCGGGGCGAGTGCCGGATCGTTCGCGAGCGCGGCATCGATGCTCGGCGCGTGAGCGTCGAGGTCGAAGAGGGCGGCGATGCTGGCCGCGACCGTGTCGACGTCGTGCTGGTCTGCGGCATGGACCGTGGCGTGCAGGGTCACCGGGGCGGCCTCCGCGCGCGGTGCGGCGTGCTGCTCGGTGTAGCGCAGTGCGATCGCCGCGGGGCCGCTCGGCCCGCGCAGGGTACGCGCGTAGGTGTAGGTCGTTCCGTGGGCGGTGTCGTGTTCGGCGGTCGCGTGTTTGACGGTCGCGTATTCGACGCCCGTGACCGCTCGCGCCGCGAGAAACTCAAATACGCCCCGGGCGTCGAACGGTGGCCGCGGGGTGAATTCGAGCTCGCAGATCATGGTGCGACGCTAACATGACCGGGCGTTAGTGCTGTGCTGCCATGTCGCCCACGTGAGGGGCTTCGAGGGAGCGCATGTAGCGCAGCATCACGGCACCGTTGGGGGAGGTGACGGCGGGCTGCGTGAGGCGCAGGCTGGTAGGCATCGCCCCGTGCGCGAACACTTTCTTGCCGTGGCCGAGCACAATGGGGTACACCCAGAGGGTGAGAATATCGAACAGCTTGTGCGCAATGAGGGTCTGCACGAGGTCGAGGCTGCCGATCACGTGAATGTGGTTGTGCTGGTCGCGCAGCTTGCGTATTTCGGCCTCCGTGTTGGGGCCGAGCTGCCGCGAGTTGTGCCACTCGAGCGTGCGCGGCTGGCGCGACGCGACGTATTTGGGCAGCCGGTTAAGCTTCTCGGTGATCGGTCCCTCCTCGGCGGTGGGCCAGTAGCCAGCAAAGATGTCGTAGGTGCGGCGTCCGAGCAACAGGGCATCCATCTTGGCCATGCCCGCGTCAACCTGCTCGCCGACGAGGTCGTCGATGAGGGGTGCTTGCCAGCCGCCGTACTTGAAGTCTTGATCGGTATCTTCGTTTGGCCCGCCGGGAGCCTGAGCGACACCGTCGAGCGTGGTGAAGAGATCGATGTAGATGAGTCCCATGATGAACCGTCCCAACGGCCCGACAGCAGCATCGGGCCTACCGCGAGTGTCTCACCAGCGCGGCGCGTGCACAACGGGGTTGACGGGGGAGAGGCCACGTTCATGGCATGAACTATAAAGACTATAAAAGTACCGCGAACTATAAAGACTATAAAAGGTCACGACGACTATAAAGACTATAAAGACTATAAAGGGGTATTCTTGGGGTATGAGTAACGTGGGAGACGACGAGCAGAGAATGGACAGCCCATTTCGTCCGGGGTTTGGCAAGAACCCACCCTTCCTGGCGGGGCGCGATCGCGCGCTTGAACAGTTGAGCTTTGGGCTCGAGATTGGGCAGTGGCCGCAGGAGCGCGGGATCCTCATGACCGGATTGCGGGGCGTGGGAAAGACCGTGATGCTCAACCACGCCGAAGACCTGGCGCGCGAGGCGGGTTGGCTCGTGATCTCCGAGACCGCTTCAAAGGGATTCTTTGAACGCATCGTTGGCGTGCATTTACCTGAAGCGCTCAACAGGCTGCGCCCAGGGCGGGGGTTTCGGGTCACTGACATCTCTGTCGCGCACCTGGGCAGTGTGTCAATTCAATACCCCGATGGGCGCGAAGAAGCCCCAACCTTTCGCGGAATGCTCTCTGAGATTCTCGAGCGGCTAGGAGGAGCGGGCGGGGTTTTGTTTAGTATCGACGAAGTGAGCTCTGCGTCAGTGTCAGACTTCACCGTGTTTGCTGGCGAGTACCAGCACCTTGTAAGAGAAGACGCCGAGGTGGCGTTTGTGGGGGCCGGGGTGCAGGGCGAAATACGCGATTTGCTTTCGAAGAGCAGCGCGACGTTTCTACGGCGTTGTGCCAATGTGGCTATCGGCATGCTGTCGTATGAGGAAGCACGTGAAGCGTTTCGCGAACCCATCATGTCGCGGGGGCGCACAGTGTCAGCAGAAGCACTCGAGCATATGACGCTTGCGTCGCAGGGGTACCCGTTTCTTGTGCAGTCAATTGGTGACATTGCCTGGCGTGAGAACCATCAATTGCAAGAGATTTCGCTCGCCGACGCGCGACAAGGGCACCGCATGGCCCGGCGCTCAATGGGGGCCTTTATCCACGAACCGGCGTTGTCTGGCCTGTCGGGTATCGACCGAAGTTTTCTCGCCGCCATGGCACACGATGACGGACCAAGCCGACTTGAGGACCTGCGCAGGCGCATGGGAGGTGTGGACTCAGGGTACGCCGGCGTGTATCGGGATCGGCTCCTTACCGCCGGATTGATCGAGGCCGCTGGGCGAGGGCGGGTGACGATCTCCTTTCCGTACCTGCGCGACTACTTGCGGCATCACGTGGTGGCCGATGCGGCCAGTGACGAGACGCGAGAGCACGAGCAGTTTCCGCCGCCGCCAGCGCTCGACTGAGTCGAGTTTGATTGGGTTGGTTTGATCTGTGGTTAGGTCATTTGCGTAAGTGCAAAGTAGTGCACATAAAGTGCAGTATGCTGCACAGGTGGATGAACATGCAGCCGAACTGGCCCGAGCCATCGGGTCGCGGGTGAGAGACGAACGTAAACGGCACGACTGGACCCTCGAACACCTCGCCGCCGCGGCGGGAGTGAGCCGCCGCATGCTTGTCAGCGTCGAACAGGGCACCGTAAACCCCAGCGTGGGCAGCCTGCTGCGTATCGCAAGTGCGCTTGGCGTGGGGCTGCCAGCGCTCGTCGAACCGCCCGCCGAAAGTGCCTCGCAAGTGACCCGCAGCGGTGACGGCGCCACACTGTGGTTGGGGGAGCACGGCGGTCGCGGCGTGCTGCTCGCCGGCACCGCCCCGCCAGACGTGATCGAGCTGTGGGACTGGACGTTTGAACCGGGCGATAGCCGTGCGAGCGAGCCGCACACCGACGGCACCCGCGAGGTGCTGCAAGTGCAGCGCGGCACACTCACCGTCACGGTCGACGGCGAAACCCATCAGCTTACGGAAGGCGACTCCCTCAGTTTTAGGGGCGACGTTGACCACGAGTACGCCAATAATCACGACGGCACCCTGCACTTCTTACTCTCGGTGTTTGAGCCCGCGATGGGACGCGCACACCACCTGCAGAACGGAGCACACGCATGAACCGGTTGACATCGAAGCCCAGCGGCGCGGGGATTCCACCATGGTCGATCGCGGTCGCGGCGATGCTGCTGATTCAGCTGTCAAACGCGCTCTCGGTCACCGTCATTGAACAGGTGGGCCCCGCGGGCACCGCGTGGCTGCGCATGTGCTTTGGGTCCGTATTGCTGCTGCTCATCGTGCGCCCCAAGCTGCGGTCGATTCGGGTCAAAGATATTCCCGCCCTGCTCGTGCTGGGGCTCGTCACCGGGTTCATGACCACGTTCTTCTTGATGGCGGTCGCCCGAATTCCGCTCGGCACCGCCGTCGCGATCGAGTTTCTCGGCCCCTTGGCCGTCGCCGCGATCACCAACAAGAAGCGCAGCGCCTACGCCTGGCCAGCCCTCGCGCTCGTCGGAGTGGTGCTGCTCACCGAGCCCTGGCACGGGGCGGTCGATATTTTGGGTGTCGTGTTCGCGCTGCTCGCCGGTGTCTGCTGGGGCCTCTACAACGTGTTCACGCAGTTTGTTGGCGACCGTTACGCGGGTATCAGCGGGCTCGCGCTCACGATTCCAATCGCCGCGGTGTTCACCGCAGTCTTGGGACTGCCGCAGGTGCTGAACGGTAACCCCGAGCTGTGGGTGCTGCTGCTCGCGGCGGGAATCGCGCTGATTTCACCGGTCGTCTCGTTTGGGCTCGAGATGCTCGCACTACGCCGCATGACACACACCGCGTTTGGCACGCTACTGTCGATCGAGCCGGCGTTTGGCGTCATCATGGGCATCCTCGTGCTCGCTCAGTCACCATCGGTGCTGCAGCTCGTGGGCATCGCGATCGTGGTGCTCGCAGGCGCGGCCGCCCAGCGCGGCGGCCGGCGCGAGGGCCAGCCATCCTTGTAACCCGGCGCTTGTAGACTGTGACCCTATGCACGCCATGGCCCGGCGGCCCGCTCGTGCCTCTCATTTGAGGCGCGGGCTGGCCCGGGCCGCTATCGAACGAGGTCGATCTCTTATCGCTCCGGATCAGCCAGCAGCCGGCCAGCCCGCCGCCGTCCCCTCGGTGACCTGGCAGGGTGACGGTACAAGCCACTCGGCCGTGTGGCTCTCTGCAAACGACCGGCCAGCGCCTAAGCGCGTGGTGGCGGTAGACGATCGGCTCACCGCCGACCAGGCGATCAAGCATGCCGCACAGGGCACGGCAATGCTGTGGCTCGGCGACTTTCACGGGGCCAAGCAAATTCTGAGCGCGATCGACCGCCGGGTGTCAGCTGGCAAGAAGACCGCACGCGGTAAGAATCGGCCCGCGCGCGGTGCTCGAGATCAAGCGAGCGCGCGCGGCGATGCGCCTGCCGATACTCTCAGCGACGCCGAAGAGTTCTACCGGATCCGGCAGGCGCGTGCTGGCCGCTCACGCATCATGTCACTCGTCTTGGTGCCGCTCGAAGTGGATGCCGAAAGTGGCCTCGCCGAGATCCCGCTCCCGCGTGCGCCAAAGATCGGGCCCGCGATCAAGTTTGGGTACGGCGACTGGCCGGGATCCGGATCGAAGCCAGCAGACGGCACTGGCAACCAAGTGGCGCGCCGAGCCGTTGTGAGCCTGCAAGAGCTTACGGGCGTGCAGGGTGCGTACCAGTGGTTTGTGAGCGGCGTCGATGTGCCGAGCTTGGGCGCGAAGATTCACCCGCACTACGGCACGTTCTTGCCGACGCGGCACGAGTACGTTGACCTGGTCGCGCAGGCACCGCTCGCTGAGGGCGCCCTGCGCGCGTTCGATATTGGTACCGGCACCGGCGTGCTCGCCGCGGTGCTTGCGCAGCGGGGGGTGCAGCAGGTGGTGGGAACCGACCTGCATCAGCGGGCCGTAGATTGCGCGAATGACAACTTTGCGCGGCTCGGCATTTCTGCGGTGGCCTCGGCTGAGTGTACGAGCATGTTTCCAGAAGGGCGGGCGCAGCTCATCGTGTGTAATCCGCCGTGGCTGCCGGGCAGCGCCGCGACCACCCTCGACGCCGCGATCTATGACCCTGGTAGCAAGATGCTGCTGCAGTTCTTGAACGGGCTGCCGACGCATCTGACCGAAGACGGCGAGGGGTGGCTGATCATCTCGGACCTTGCCGAGCTGCTCGGGCTGCGCACCCGAGCGATGCTGCTCGAAGCGATCGAGCAGGCGGGGCTCACTGTTGTGGAGAGGCTCGACACGGTGCCGACCCACGGTCGCGCGCGCGACACCAGCGATGTGCTGCACGCCGCGCGCTCGCGTGAGGTGACGAGCTTGTGGCGGCTGCGGGTGAGGGCGCGGGCGTAGCTGCGCGGTGCCGGGCCTGTGCGGTGCCAGGCTGTGCGGTGCCGGGCCCGTGCTTGCACGAGTCGGCATCGAAATGACGAGACGGTATCGAAAATGCGTACTTTCCATACCGGCTCGTCATTTCGATGCCGTCTCGTCACTGAGACGTGAACGTCGTCGCGGGCGTAGCTGCCTCCGTGTGGACGCTTCACGCGGTCTATTGGTTGATGCCCACTAATCCGTACGAGCGCAAGTACTCGATGATCGCGGTATGCTCATCAAAAATATATGCGCGTGCCATGAGGTCATTAAACCTGTCGCTTACCGCAGGGTCTTCATCATCGAGTGGAATCGTGAGCAGCATATTGGTTTCGGCCGTGATCAGCAGCCGGTTGGCAGCAAAGATCGCAGTGCGTTTGTTTCCATCTTCAAAGGCTTGAGCCTTTGCGAGCAAGACGAAAAGCCAGAGCGCGGCTTCGACGGTATCGCTCCGTTCAAGGGCCGCATCGATTGTGAGCTGCAAGCCAGCGAGGTCAAGCGCGGGAGGTTCGTGTCGCCCGTAGCGCGTGCGCACACCGATCTGTTGATGCGCGGTGCGAAGCTCGCCGGGATGAAGTGGCCCGCTTCGGGTGATGGTGGCATTGATGCTGCACACATAGCGCGCATCGAATTGCGTGTCGTCAGGTGCAAGGATGAAGGTCGCCGCATCGCGTAGATCTTCAAGCAGTGCGAGATCAGCGCGCGAAGAAATGCCCTCGAGTGACCCCGTGCGTAGAAAGTTTTCAGTGTCGAGCCGGCCAGTCTGTAGCCCGTCGAGCACCTTGCCTGACGAATAGATCACACGAGCGAGTTTTGATACATTAAGCACGGTTTCGCCTGTGACTGGTTCTTGTATGTGCTCCACCGCGCCAGTCTACTTGAGGGGTGTGCAGCGCGAATAGATACCTTGAGGGCGGTACGAAACGGAGTCAACTACTGTCAACCCCTTTCACGTGACGTACGATCGTGCGTACTCTCGTGCCAGCAGGTGCTGTTGCTGCACATGCGGTGCTGCCGACGCCTCGAGGTAGTCCGCACACGCGGCGCGTCACCTGCTAGAAGGGAGAACGCGATGACCACCGCGCACCGCAGCAGCGGCGACGAACCCTCGCACGAACACAATCGCACCTTCGGTATCGAAGAAGAATTTCTGCTGCTCGACGCGCGCACCCTCACCCCGGTGAACTGTGCAGCAGAGGTGATTCTCGCGGCCCCCAAGACGCACCGGCTGCCCGAGCGCGAGTTTTTGTCGAGCGAGCTCGAAGTCTCCACCCCCATCTGCCGCACCGCGGCCGAGGCAGAAGACGCGCTCCGCGGGTTTCGTACGGCCTACGCAGGGGTCGCCGAAAGCTGCGGGGTGGTGCTCGCCAGCTGCGGGCTGCCGCCGCTGGGCGGTGAAACCACCTGCACCGTCACGCCCAAGTCGAGGTACCAGCGGCTGCGCGACGAGATGCGGGGCGTCGCTGGCCACCACTACGCGATCGGCACACACGTGCACGTCGCGGTGCCCTCGCGTGACGCGGGCGTCGACGTGCTCGCCCGCCTGGCGCGCTGGGCGCCGGCGCTGCTTGCGCTCACGGCTAACTCGCCGCTGTGGTGCGGGGAGGCCACGGGATTCGCCAGCTGGCGTTACGTGCAAGAGCTCGCCTGGGCGACCGCGGGTTACCCGCCCAGCTTCAGGGACGGGGCAGAGTATGCGCGCGCGGTCGCCGGCCTCATCAACACCGGAATCATCATCGACGAGGGGCACGTCACCTGGATGGCCCGGCTCTCGCACCGGTACCCGACGCTCGAGCTGCGCATCGCAGACGCACAGCTCGAGGCGGGCGAAGCCGTCGCTTACGCGGTGATCGTGCGGGCGCTCGTCGAGCACGCGCTGCGCGAGGGCGAGGCAGGGCAGCCGCGACCGCGCTATGTGCCGGGTCTCGTCGACGGCGCTACGTGGCTCGCGGCCCGCAACGGGCTCGCGACCGATCTCACCGACCCGCTCACGGCAGAAACGATGCCCGCATTCGACCTGGTCGGTCGCATGATCGCGACGGTCGAAGACGAGCTCGACCGCTTCGGCGACCGCGGCCGCGTCGCCCGGTATCTGCGCCGGATCAAGCGCAGCGGCAGCCCCGCCGCGCGCCAGGCCGCCGCCTTCGCCTCGGGCGGTGTCAGCGACCTGCTAAGCCTTTACCGTGCCCGGTAGCCGTGCGCGCCCGCTCCCGTCATGCTGCGGGAGCCCAGCGACTCGCAGCAATTGCCTACTGCTGTCGAGCCGTCAGAAGTTTGCGTAATCCATGTCAGACGAACTTAGGTTTCCACCTACTTGCAAGATCAGCTCGACGGTCCAGCAGCTTTCATAGTCAAGCGTGAACGTTTCACGAGTCTCGGTGTAGGCGCCCTCGGGGCCGAACGCGTAGGTCCACCCATACCATTCAGAACCAGCACCGTAAGTGAGGTCGTAGGTGCCAATAGGCACCCCAAAGGATTCACTGGTGCCGGGTGCAAGGTAGGCATCCCAGACCGTTGTTGGGCCGCTCTTTAGTTTCACATAGTAGCTACGGTCACCAGAGGGCACAGTGACAGTTAGACAGCCTTCGCCCCCACCTCCGGAGGCGCCGTAACGGTGAGTCGGGGCGGGGACGCTGGGCTGGCTAAAAGCGGGCTCAGGAGGGAGGAGGTCAATTTCTGCCGGAGGCTCTGAACTCGATGATGTGTTCTGGTTGCTGTTGCTGTTGCTGTTGCTGTTGTTGTTGCTGTTGCTGTTGTTGCCTTCGCCGTTTGAAAACTCTAAGAACACAGCCAATAGAACAATGACAGCGACACTGATGAACAGCCCCCAGAAAAGACGACCGGAAGCTGACGCACGATCGTCGCTAGCTGCGGTAGGGGGTCGGGAGGCTGCGGAAGTTGTTGGGGGTTTCGGGCCGATTAATAGATAGGCCTTGGGTTTGGAGTCTTGCTCGTGTGCAGGCAACAAGAAACACCATTCAGCGGTGACGAGCATGACGCTCAAACACCTCCGGCGTGTGGCACACTCAACGCGCCGGGTTTCGGGGCACGCTAGGCTAATGAGTTGTGCCGCTGATTAGATCACTATTCGAGTCGGTAGTTCTCGCAGCTATTGGCGTGCTGCTCCTAGCGTGGGCTGCGGCGCAGAACCAAATAGGGGGCGGGGCTAGCGGCAGCTTCGAGAAGTGCAGCCTCGCCACGGGGCTCCTCTACTTATTCTTTGCAGCGCTGGTAGCTGGCTTGGTGCTGTGGCACGCTTACAGGCGCAAAACCGCGAGGGAAAAGCAGGCTGCGGCGGAACGGGGCGGGCGCTTCGGCGCGCATCAGCCGATGCACGTGAGTCGAGAAACCACGAAAGGTGCGCCAACAGCCCCCAACCAGTTGATTCTACGCGGTGACCTGTGGTTTAGAGTACGAAGCCTGCCCGCCATTTGTACCGATCTGTTGCTTGCTGCCTTGGTTGTCGTTGGGTTCGTGTACGCGGGCCCTGCCCGGCTCAGCTTCACCATTTTTGCGTTCACCGTGGGGGTGTGGATCGGCTATCGCTTCCACCGAAAACGTGGTCGCGGTGTCGCAGCGCAGCGCGTGCTTTCGACCACGGTGCCGCTTGCCATCACCGTTTTCTTCTGGATGATGATGCGCACGACAGAGATTCCGTATGCTGCGCTCATGTTCTTACCAGCGGCCGGGCTTGGTGCGGGGCTAGCGATGGCGGTGGAGCGATGGGTCGGCCCGAAGCGCTATGCGCTTGCCCGCGCCTGGGAAGGCATTGACCGGGTGATTGGAGCGAGGCCGGGTGCGTCAGCAGCGACTCCAGCACTGAGTCGTGGGCAAATATCGTTCAAGATCGCAGCCCTCACTGCTCGGATTTCAAAACGCGAGGTGCGTGCATTTCTGAGGCAGTTTATTGCTCAGTTTCCGCGAGTTAGCCGTTCCGATATTCTGGGGCGCAGGGTCGTGATGACCGTAGGCGTCATTGCTTTTGCTATCGGGATGCTCGCGTTTCTCACCGGCATCGTGGAAATTGCGAGTGAGGGGGCAGAGGACGCGGCGGCCCAGCTGCTCGGGATGAGCGCGGTTCTGTTGCTCTTCATGTTCGCCGGCGCAGTGTTCATCTGGTTTCTGGTGCGCACACGCACCAGAGTGCCGTACGGCGAAGATTATCTGCGGCTCTCGCGCTTCGCAGCAGACAACGGTTTCGGTTTTGATCCGGGACCCTGCGTGCTGAATGACGGTGCAATTGAAACAAACATCATGCAGACCGTTCATGCAGTCGAGGTTGCCACTCGGCTGAGAATCAGCAACCTCGAGCACCGTCAAGGGGTAGCGCTCGCCCGAACGACTCACTTCAGCGGCAAATGCGTGATCGAGCTTAGTACCGAACTGCCGCACGTCATGCTGTTCAGCCAGGATCATCTGACGCCCTCATTCGCAGCGTTTACGGCCCCGGCGGGGAACCAACGGTTGTCGCTTGAGGGCGATTTCGATGACCACTTCGCGCTCTTCTGCCCTCGGGGTTATGAACGCGACGCGCTCTACCTCTTCACACCAGACATCATGGCGCGACTCATCGACGGGGCGCGCAGCTTCGATATCGAGCTCGTCGGCAATCTGCTCATACTGCGTTCGCGGCGTGATCTCGTGACGGTAGACCCCGCAGTCTGGGCCGAGCTCGCGACAGCCCTCACCGCACTCACCGACAAGCTGGCTCAGTGGGAACGCTGGCGTGACGAGCGACTGCTTCTGCAACGAACGGTGCAACCGTTTACAGAAGGAGTAATCGCCGGGTCGTCAGGTGCACGAGTAGCAATACAAGGGAGGCGGCTGAGACGGGGGATTGGACCTGGCACCTGGTTCGCGATGGGGTTTGTTTCTCTGTACCTCACGCTGACCGCGCTCGCGAACCTGATCTAGGCAGACGGCGCGCGCCAACGAGCATCGCGACAACGTGACAAATTATGAAGCCTTCGAGGGGCTCGATCAACCGCGCCAGGTGACCGCCACCGACGCCATCCGCCGCACAGATAACGCCGAGGTCGCGGCAATGATCGGGGTGCGTGCTGAGGGCGTTGCGAAAGAGCCCGCGCACGCACGCAGTCTGAGCGCGCGGCGTGATCCGGATCGCTCGTGGCTGCTGCCCACTTACCGCCTGAATCAAATAATGCTATTCTGATTCAGTTAAGGAGGGGTCATGGAATCTATGCCCAATCGCATCACTCGACTCCGTGCCGAGCTGGGGCTCGATCAGCGTGCTGCGGCAGCGCAGTCGGGGCTATCGCAGTCGACCTGGAACCGCATCGAAACGGGCAAGAAAGATCCGACGCTCGCCGAGCTCGTGGGCATTGCACACGCGCTTGGAGTGCTGCTGAGCACCGTTCTCGGACACAGCGAATTTCGTGATCGCCTGCAAACCGCCGCGCGCGCTGAGCACCCCAATGCCGATGTTGCCCGAGCAGTAGAACGCCTCGACTTTTGGTTTGAGCTCGACAACGACCTGCGCGCGGCAGGCATCGGAACCCATCGGTAGGGGTGAGGGCGCATGAACGCTGAACTCGAAGGGCAGCAAAAGGCCGCGACGTTTCGCCACGATAACGACCTTGGGATGTCGCCCATTCGTGACGTGCAAGAACTGATCGAAGGGCTGCTCGGTATCGATGTTGCAGTGATGACGATGCCGGGCGATCTTGACGCGGTGATGCGCCGTGACCCAGAAAGCGGTCGCGTGCTGATCGGGGTGGGTACGAGCAGGTCGCCAGAGCGGCAGAGGTTCACGACAGCGCACGAACTCGGGCACGTTCTGTTTGGTGAATTTCGTGACGAGGTAGCCAACGGCTTGCACCGTGATGCTGCAGAACAACGGGCGGACTCGTTTGCGCGCCACTTACTTGCACCGCAGCAGGGGGTGCGCCGCCTCGTTGAGAAAATTCCAGACGAGTTGACGGTGTTCGCCAAAATGTCTGCGATTGTGCGCCACTTTGGTGTCTCGCCCTATGTTGCGGCGATTCAGCTACGTGACATTGGAGTGCTTACCGTTGAGGAGTTTGACGCGGTAAAAGCAAAACCTGCGAGCTGGTATGCACGCCGATTTGGCTGGGCTGCTGAGCGAGAATCACTCGTCGTAGACGCGTTGCGCGAGCAAGCGCCGCAGCGCATCACGACGAACGCGATCGAGGCGTACCTACTGGGGCAGCTCTCGCTCAGACAGCTGGCCCGCGTACACGGCGTCAACGATGTCGACGAGTTCGAGCGCGAACTCGTGGGCGAAGGGATTGTGCCGCCGACTGCGGCCGATCCCCACAGCGAGGTGTCATTCGGAGATGAATGGTGACTGATCCGCGGGCAGTGATCATTGATGCCGGGCCAGCTTTGAATTTCATTGCGGCGGGGTATCAACAGCTGCTGTTGGACGTCATATCGGCAAAATCTGCCTTCATGTGTGCACCGCAGTCGGTTGCAGATGAGGTACAGCGCAAGTCTCACCAGCCGCACGGATCACATGCAGGCACCGCCCGGTTTCACAGCAGACACTGGCACGTGTTTGAAGCGCTTGTCAGCAACGGGCTAGTGAAGCTTCTCATCGATGATGTGCGAGATAAAGCGTTAGTGGCGGCGACGGTGTCAGTATCAAAGCAAACCGTCATGCAACGTGCACTCACGTCAAAAGACCTGGGTGAGACGATGGTGGTGGCGCACGCTCTCAAAATGGCGCGCATCGGCAAAGCCGTGATCGTGCTGGTCGACGATGGCGGCGGCCAGCGGCTTGCCCGGCAGCATGGGTTAAAGGTGACGTCGACGCTCGGCATTCTTCGAGATGCCGCAAGGCTTGGAATGGTCGAGACGCGCGGCGACATGAAACTGATCTACGCGAGAATCGCGCAGTATGACGATGGGCTACCTCACTGGGATACCAGCGTCGTGAGCGTGCTGCATGACCGCGAGTTGTACATCGGTCGGCGAGCGGCCCCGCTCTGATAGATACGGCGCCGCAAAGTGCGCCAAGATAGAGACATGGCTGTCTCTTTCTCTGCCTTGCACGCCGACGTCGGCACAATCAACGGCCCAGTAGCGAACGAATACTCGGTGGCCAATCCGTCATCGAAGTTATGGGTGAAAAGCGTGGTGCACGATGGCGAGTACCCAAAACTGACGTTGAATGAACCGCCGAATGAAGCGATCCAATTTGTCCTGACCTGCGATTTTTGGTTCTAGGAGTTTTGGGTTTGAGGCTTTGTGATTTCCAAATAGGCCCCTAAAGAATCCATAACTGCTTGAGCTTGAGGCACATGAGATGCGTGATTTGAACGATGAACCGAGGAGAAATCTTGCACGACGACGAGTTCGTCTACGACAGAGCTGCTGAGGCCGAGGCGGTTCTACTCACAGACCAGAGCCGCCTGGGCGACACCTTCCGAGGCGACCGAGACGGCCTCACTCGGGAAGAACAAGCAGAGATGGTCGGCGCTAAAACCGTAAACTACGGTTACAACAACGGCGTGACTATCAAAGCGCTGGTGGACGGAACCCTGCCGTCAGGCCCGACGCTCGCGCTGCAAGCTGCGCGCCGATTGCGTACCCTGCTTAAGCGCGATGATCTTTCTCAAGAGTTGCGTGCTGATTGGGCCTTGCTCGAAGAGCAGTTGACACTACGGGCAGAAGACCGGCTCGCAGCAGAAGCAGAAGACACCGCAACGGCGAAGGCTACGACTGAGGCGGAGTCAGTTGGAACTTCAGGCATCTATGTCTACACGTTGCCGCACTACCTCAAGTATCCAGTCGATGCCGAGACCGGTAAGACGTATCTTAAGGTCGGGCACTCATCGCGTGACGTGCTGCACAGGGCGGGGTCGCAGGGGCGTTTAACCGCGCTGCCAGAGGACCCAATCCTGTTGCGCATTTACCCGTCACCGGCATCAGGTGAGACTGAACGAAAGTTTCACGAGTGGCTTCGCATGGCAGACCATCACGGTGCGCGCACTCGTCGCGGTGGCACCGAATGGTTCTTGACCTCGACGAAGTTTCTCGATCACATCGCCACAGAACTCGGACTAGAGCGGCAGACCATCAACGACCTTGAAGTCGGCGACGACTAACCCAAGTACCCACCCACCTCAGAAGCGAGACATGAATGGCGTCGTCGATTACTTGGCTCGATAGCTCTAGCGTCGAGCAACGGCGCATACGCGAAATCTTGGGGCTCTTCACCAGCAAAGAAAGTCTTGAAGAGCTCGGGCTTGGGCAAGTGCGCGACGCGCTGGCTGACGCGCTCTTTCCAGGCACTTCAACGCTGCACACCCGCGCACGATACCTCCTGTTTATCCCGTGGATCTTTCAGCAGGTGTCACAGGAGCGAGGGTCGCTCGTGCAAGCGCAGGCGAAAGAAATCGAGCTCATTGGCGCCCTCAAGTCTTTTGACGCGCGCGCTCGCGGCATCATTGGCGCCGAGGCAGGTGCCGCGCTCAAGACGATGCCGTCCACTATCTACTGGTCTGCGCTAGGCTCCTACGGCATATTGACCGACCCCAAACTCAATAGGGGTCAGGCGATCAGCACCGAGGGGACAAGACTGCAACAAGACGATCCCGAGCACAGGTCACTCACCCTCCGTGCTTGGCGACCAGAGATGCCCCCTGCCCCAGAGGGCTTCCCTGCGCAGGCCATCGGAGGCATGCAGCTCACAGCAGACGAGGCAGCCTGGCTGCGCGAACGCTTCATCGCGAGTGCCCCGGGCTCAATGCTGGCGCACCTGGTGTCGCATCTCGAAAGGCAACAGCTCACCAAAGACAGCGGCGCACCCTGGGAAGACCTCGCCACGAGCACCGCGGCGGGAGACGCTCAGCACGCCCTGCACCATGCGCGACTGTTTTCAGAGACCATGCACGGTGCGCAACTGCTGTACAACCTGCTGATTGCAGAGAGCTATGAGGCCCACGGGCTCACGCGTCAGGCGGGCGCACGTGAGAAATTCGCTGCACGTCTGAGCGACTGGGCAGAGCAGTACGAAAATGTGACACGCGAGCAGCCCTGGAGCCTGAACAGTTTCTTCACCCTCATCACCCGCACGCGAGGTGGGTCACCAGTGGGAGCGTCCACCGAACGGTTTGTGCGCGAATGGGTGCAGACCCTCGCGACTGCTAACGCGCACGAAATTGCGTCTCATGCCGCGGCGCGCGAGTTAGTGCGCACGCGCGAACGCCGTAACAAAGGCCCCATGGCACGCATCGACAATAGGCCGCGACTCGAAACGTGGGGTGGCAGCTCAGGCGCGGGCCGCTACGTATACCGCTGGTCGTATGTGCGCACGATCCTCACCGACATCGCAGACGGGCTGGCGCATGTTTGAACCACAAAACAGGTCGCTTCTCACCGATAGCCTGCAGCCTCCGCGCGGCTATGAGCTTGTCCAAGCGGTCGGCACAACGTTTACGCTCGACCTGGCCACGGCGCTGGCGGTGCCGCTCGCGTTCGCGTCGAAGAACCTCGCTGGCCATGACGACCTCGGCATCATCGCCGCGCTCACCCGCTTCACCGACCGCATCACGATCTTCACGCAGGCCGGCGAGATTCGCCCAGGAGTACGCACCGACCTCGTCACGCTGCTCGAACCGATGCTGCACACTGTGCACCCGGGCGGCGGCATCTTCCACCCCAAAGTCTGGCTGCTCGAGTACGCCGCGGGCGACGACCGCCGGTATCGACTGCTGTGCTTGAGCCGCAATCTGACTGAAGACCGCAGCTGGGATCTTTCGATCCGGATCGATGGGGCAGTGACCAGTGAGGCCGCGGCCGAGACGGCGCGCGCACGCAATCTGCCACTGCGGCGGCTTCTTCACGGACTGTGTGCGTTGGGCGCAGACACGCTCGATGACGCCCGGGTCGCGAACCTTCGTGGGCTGGGAGAACGGCTCCTGCGTGTGGAATGGGAGCTGCCGCCTGGGGTGACGGACCTCACATTCCATGTGCTCTCGGGCGCCGCACACGAGCAGTTCGGGGCGGAGGATAGCGACAGCGATGTGGAAGCCGGCTTGGTCACCCCTGAAACACAGATCGCCGAAATGCTCTCATACGATGCAGCTGAGGCCCTCGTGATCTCACCTTTTTTGTCGGAGGAAGGGTTGAATCTCGTGCGCAGCCAGGTTTCGCGCAAGACGGCCGTGATCTCACGGGTCGAAGCGCTCGACCGCCTACCAGGCACGGTTACAGGGAGCGACCTGCCGACCTACGTGCTCGATGCGCAATTGAGCGAAGTCGACGATGAAGCACCCGAAACTCTGACGGGGCTACACGCCAAAGCGATCTTCTACAAGCACCGCCGATACAGCAGTCAGTCACGCGCACTTATTGGGTCAGCGAACGTCACGGGCGGCGGGCTGCGCAGAAACGTCGAAGTGATGCTTGAGCTCACAGGGCACTCCCGCGATTTCGCCCCCGCGAGTGTGCTGAAGGAACTCGAGCCCATGCTCGAACAACACACTTCGGTCGGCGGAGTGGAAGAAACGGTGGCAGACGCCGCCAGGCACCGGCTCGAAGCAAAGCTCAGGGGGCTCGCCGGGCAGCGGTTTCACGCGCGAGTGGTCGCTGGTGAAGCGTATGCGATGCGCGTGTGGTGTGATGCGCCCGCCGCTAAGCTCCTCTCGAAGCTCGAATCCGACGGGATTGACGTGTCATGGGGCCTGCACTCTGGCGCAGGGAGTGGATCGGGCACACCTATCGGGGCGAGCGAACAAGCAGCAGCTACACTCGACCATCTCACGCTCACCCAGGTGTCTCCGTTCTTGAAAATCACCTTGAAGCAGCGTGCCGAGGGAGAAGAAGTTTCGGCAACGACGATCGTGCTGGCCACCCTGCACGATGACATCACAGCGCGCCGTGACGCCATCTTGGCGCAGGGGATTCGTAGCGGCGATGAATTCTTACGGCTGCTTGCACTGCTGCTTGACCCCGACGGGCTCCGGTTTGACCTGCGGGCTGGAGTGGGTGGCGGAGGAAACGGGAGCTGGTCGACCGCTGGGCTCAGCCGCGGCCTCTTCGAAGCGATGCTCACATCCCTTGCGCGGGGGGACGACGGGCTCGAGGTCGTACACCGCATTTATACGGAGCTGGCTGCCAACAGTGACACAGAAATGGACCTGCCGCCGGGTTTTGCAGAGCTCTGGCAGAGTGTGTGGAACGCACGCAGTGGGCACGGGCAGAGAGGCCAGAAGCGATGAGCGCGGTAAACCGTGAAGACGTGTTGAACGGGCTGCGCAGCTTTCAACGCGATGCCGTGGCCCACGTTATTGACCAGTTCTACGGGCCTGCCTCGGCCCGCCATGCCGGCAGATTCTTGATTGCCGATGAGACGGGTCTCGGCAAGAGTGTCATCGCACGCGGCATCGTCGCAGAAGCCATCACCGCGCTCGAGCAGGACGACAGTGTGAGCCGCATTGACGTGGTCTACATCTGCAGCAACCGCGACCTCGCCGGTCAAAACCTCAAACGGCTCAACGTCACGGGTCAAGAAGAAGTCGCTATGGCGACCAGGCTGTCGCTGCTCGCGCTCGAATCGAGCCGACTATCGAAGCCTTCGGCATCACCCTCAGGCAAGCCCATCAACCTCGTGTCGTTTACGCCGGGCACATCATTCTCTGTCGCATCGTCGAATCAGGGCAGCGGTGATGAACGTGCACTGCTCGTACTGCTGCTCGATGACCTACTGCAGCATGATGAGGCGCAGCAGCACGCGATACGTGTGATGCTGCGGGGCCATGTCGAATCGGTGCAGCGATTTTCACGCCACTACGTTGACAACGTTGCCGCTCGCTTAGCGGGGCCGATCGACCCCGGCATACGAGACGGGTTTGCCGCCGAAGCGCGCTCGAGCGGCAGCCTCGCCGAGTGTGCACGGTTGCGTGACCGCGTCGCCGAATTCTTGACTCATAGCCAGGCCACACAGCCCGAAGCGAGAACTGAGCGCTTACCCGATGACCTCTACTGGCAGGTTGTCAGATTGATCGCCAAGCTGCGCGCGCACCTCGCTCTCGCAAGCGTCGTGTCTCTCGAAGCAGACCTCATAATCCTCGACGAGT
This sequence comes from Leucobacter faecis, assembly GCF_054456695.2. Lineage (NCBI taxonomy): Bacteria > Bacillati > Actinomycetota > Actinomycetes > Micrococcales > Microbacteriaceae > Leucobacter > Leucobacter faecis. Next base: position 202,703 of record NZ_JBTJER020000005.1, on the reverse strand, counting down.
TTCAGCGCTTTAAAGCGCTCCTTGACCCGCAACAGGGAGGCGATGCGGCCGAACTCGTAGAGGCTCTGTTTCGCTCGCGGGGTGTAAAAGTGCTGTTGCTCTCGGCGACACCCTACGAGCCCTTCACACAAGCAGACGATAGCGACGCAAACCATTATGAAGACTTTCTCGCAATCGTAAACTTTTTGTGCGACGGTGACGCTGCGCAGGTACAGGACGTGCAGCATGCGCTGCAGCGGTACCGCGACATCTTGGTAGCAGGTGGCGACGCGGATGCGGCGGCCGATACGGTGCGCCGGTGCCTCAGCCCGATCATGTCGCGCTCTGAACGCCCGAATACCATGGACGGCGCCGACCTAGTGAAAGTGCAGCGACTTGAAGTGCCAGTGCCGACGGCGAAGGACCTGGAACGCTGGGTAGCGCTGAGCGATCTCGGCCATGAAGTGGGCAGCCCCGTGAATCTGGAGTACTGGAAATCGGTACCGCACTTCGCCAACTTCATGGAGCACTACAAGATCGCGCGCATGGTCGACCAGGCAGCAACCGGAGCCCAAGCCAAACGTGTTGCTCGAGCGATCGAGCGCACCGGAGCCATCACCCGCGATACCGTCGAACGGCGGGCCCAGATCGACGTGGGCGGAGGGCCGTTACGTGCACTGATGGATCACACCGTTGACGCAGGGTGGTGGCGACTCTTATGGCTTCCCCCGTCGATGCCGTACCTGAAGCCGGGGTACGTGTATGCGCCGTTTGCTGACGCAGGGGTCACCAAGCAGGTGCTGTTCTCAGCCTGGTCGGCCGCCCCTACCGCAATCGCGGCAATCATGAGCCACGAAGCCGAGCGACGCATGCGCGATATTGGAGAGCAGGGCGTAGGAGCTGCTGACCGGGAGTCTCGCGCCCAGCTGCTGACCTATCGACAGGCTGAAAACCAGGCCGCTAGTTTGTCGACTCTTGCGCTTTTTTGGCCACACCCCCGGCTGCTCGCCGCGGCCGATCAACTCGCCGACGTGCGCGCTGCCAGTGGGCTCCTTGAAAGCACAGCGCTCGCCGAAGAAGTTGCTAAGCGGCTGCCGCAGGGGGCCGCCACGCAGCACGCTTGGGAAGCGTTTTTCGGTAACGCCGGGGCGTTTGACCCCGACGGCACCGACGCCGCGTTCGCTGTCGACCGTGAAGAAGCGACGCAGCGCGCCACCAAAGCCGACGATCGTGAGGCTTCTGACCTGGCGGCGCAACCCCGCGGCACAGTGGGGCTGCGGGCCAACATCGCCGCAGCCGAGCAGCACGCGCAGACGATGGGGGCAGAGGGATCCGGCGCGCGCGGCCTGACACACCCAGACCTTGCGCGAATCGTCGCGTTCTCGCCGGGTAGCGTCGCCTACCGCTCGCTGGCCGCGCTAGCGAGCGAGGAGTGCACGCCGCAGGGAATCTGGCGGGCCGCGTTCACGATCGCTGAGGGCGTGCGAGCCCTGTTTAACAGGCCCGAGAGCAGAGAGCTGCTCGACCTGCTTGCTCGTGAGCAGGGCAACAACGCGCCCTATTGGAGCCGCGTGCTCGACTATTGCGCCGATGGTAACCTGCGCGCGGTGCTTGATGAGTATGTGTTCCAGTTGTGGTGCGAGACCGGGCAGCAGCCGTTGACCGACAAGATGCTGGGCGATATTGCGGCGCAGGTGGCGGCGGCGCTCGGTATGCGCCCGGCGACATATCACGCGCACGAGGCCACGATTGGACGCGAACGGATCTCGATGAATGCGCGGTTTGCGGTGCGCTATGGCGGCGGAGACCAGTCGCGCAGCGAGGGCGATGCGGACGTGGCGAGGCAGTCAGCGGTACGCGCCGCCTTCAATAGCCCCTTTGCGCCGTTTGTGCTGGCATCGACGAGCGTGGGGCAAGAAGGCATCGATTTTCACTGGTGGAGCCACTCGGTAGTGCACTGGAACTTACCGAGTAACCCCGTGGACTTTGAGCAGAGGGAGGGGCGAGTGAATCGATACGGCGGTCACGCCGTGCGCAAGAACGTCGCTGAAGCTCACTGGGCTGAGGTGCTTTCCTCCGAGGATCCTTGTGCGTGGCGGGCAGCGTTTGAAGCGGCCACGCTTGAGGTGACCGAGGCAGGGGAGTTTTCGCCCTGGTGGGTATACCCGGGCCGCGCGCAGATTCAACGGACCCTGGTGCAGTATCCGTTGAGCCGCGACATCGAACGCTACGACAGACTGCGGTCTGCCCTCACCCTGTACCGACTCACACTTGGCCAGCCCCGGCAAGAGGACATGGTCGAGATGCTGGAACGACGCGGCGTCGACGGCGCCGCTGCAGCGATGATTGATCTGAGGCCGCCGGTGCGCAGCGGTGAGGGCACGGCTTAAGAATATTTAGTTGTGCACAACTCAATAGTGTCCAATGCTTTTCAGGTCATGTCGGCGCTGGCATCTTCTCGTTCGACGAGATCGGCGAGGCTGCCACGGTCAGTCAGTAGTAGCTCACATATCGCGCCCAGAGCGCACAGGGTTGAGTCGAGCCACGGCGCACCCCTGCGCACGGCAGCTTCGAAGCGAAGTCGTCGCAGTAGTAGGTATGGACGAGTCCGTACACTTTTGTGAAGATTTCACAGTCGCAGTGGCAGGCGCCCATGCGGGCGAGACGCTCGCCGAGCGCGGTTGCACGAGGCGCGGTGAGGTCACGAAACGTTCGTGCGAACCGATGGGTGTGGTTGCACCCAAACGAGTTGGCTTGACGTAGGACATAGCAGGCGAGGCATTCGCCCGCCTGGGGCAGGAGTAGCGCCAACGCAGTATCTTGAACGATCTGCTCGGCGACATCGGCGATAGATTTGGTGTTCATGCCAGCATGGTTGCACGAGCCTCCGACATCGCAACTGAAGATTTATTACGGAGCGACGAGATCGAGAGTCGTTCGGGAGCTTCTACGAACTTTCTGAAGAGGGTGGCAGGGGTCGGGTGACAGCCGAAAATCATGCAGCGTTTCGGCAGCCCGGTGGACTGCGATTTTTCGTCAGTCTCAGATAGATAGGTCTGATGCTCAGTGGGCTGAACCAAAATTGCCCCGGCGCGGCGACCAGATAACTGGCCTCGTCCGGGGCTTACGAAGTAGAGTCTACCGTGTCGATGAAGGGACTACGTCAGACGTAGTCGCATGGTAGCGAAGAATCAAATCCCTAAAGTGATCGACCGCGAATCCCAAACAAGTAAAGGCGTATCAAAGTCAATGGATGCGTTTACCTGGAGTTTTCGAGAAGGCCGCATTTGGAACTGGTAAGCAGGGATTCCAGATGGTCCCTAATCATCTCTAAATTGAGCATGTCGGTGGCTGGGAACGCGTAGCAAACAACGCAGTTGGAGGCTCCGCCGCCGGTGGAGCGATCGAACAATCAAGAGCAACGATTTCAACATTTGTCGGCGACAACTGACTTTCGGCGTGCTTTGATGGGCGCATGGCCCCCAATGATGCGGCGCCCCGCGATCCGGAGCACAGCTCGCGCAAACCGCGCAAACCGCGCAAGCCGCGCACCCCAGTTGCGCCGACGCCCCAAGCCCAGAGCGCAACACGCGACCAAGCCGATCAGCTGCGCGAGCAGACCCGGCTCTTGTGGGCGACCGTCGCGGGTTTCGTGCTGGGCGCGATCGGCGGGGCGGCCGTGCTGCACGGTGGCCCGCGGCCGTTTGCGGGCGCGGGAGGCGCGACCGTGCCCATCGCACTCATCGCCGCAGCGCTCGCCGCCGCCGCGTTCATCGCAAGCACGCGGCTGCACCGCGCCCACGAGACGACCCCCATGCCGCCGTGGCAGACCGCCGTCTCGCACCTGTCGGCGGCCTCGGTGACCATCGCGCTCGCCGCTGTCACCGGCCTCGGCGTGCTGCTCACCGGGCAGGTGCTCGAAACGAGCCTCCAGGGGCTCGCGCTGCAGACCCCAGGCGGCGCAGTGCTCGCGGGCGTCGCCGCCGCCCTCGGCGCACGGTTCGCGTTTCGCGCAGGAGCCGCGCTCACCGCGACCGACCTCGTGGGGCTGCTCGCCGCGTTCCTCGTGATCGGCACGTTTCTCGCGATGGTGACCGCGACCGAACCAGACTGGTGGCGGCGCAACTTCTCGCAGCTCGGCATGGGCCCCGGCGGCTGGGCGTTCAACGGCACGCTCATCGTCGCGGGCCTGCTGATCGCCACCGTCGGCTCGTACATCGGCCGCGACCTGCACCGACTGCTCGGCGACCGAGCCCTCGCGCGCATCGCCCCCGCGGTGCTCGCATGGGCGCTCGCGGGCACCGCGCTCGCCGCGGTCGGGCTGCTGCCGCTCGACCGCGCCCCGGTGCCGCACCTGATCGCGGCGTTCGCGGCCGCCGCGCTGGTCGCGATCGCGGCTGGCTTCTCGCTGCGTGCAGTGCCGGATCCGCCGCGCGTGCTCCTCGCTGCCACGGGCGGCTTCATCGTCTTGGTCGTCGCGGTCGTCGGCGCAGCTTTACTCTTCCATTTGCCGATGGCGGCCGTGGAGGGAGTGGTCGTCGGGCTCGCGATCTTGTGGCTCACGACTTTCGTGCGGGTGCTGGGCATCTTGAGCCCGAGCAGCTCGGTGCCGTCGGCGGTGCGGCACCTGATTCGGTAGGCGGCGGTGCCGCCGCGCATGCCAGACTGTACCTATGAAGCCAGTCACAGAAGACCAGTTCATTGACCTCGTCGCATCTCTCATGGACGAACTACCTGACGACCTCGCGCAGGTGCTGAACAACGTCGCGATCACCGTGCAAGACGCGCCCGATGATGGCAACCTCAACGTGCTCGCGGTCTACCGGGGTACGCCACTTACCGTGCGTGGCAACTTTGGTGCAGAGGCGATTCCAGACAATGTCGTTCTCTATCGTGAATCGATGCTGGCGCATGCGCACGACGAAGAACAGTTGAAGCGGGAAGTTTGGAACACGCTCATTCGTGAAATCGGCGCACACTTGGGAATGACCGAGGCGCAACTGCACGAGCTGCATGAGACACACAAGCGCTAGGCGCATCTCAACGGAGCACAGCGAACGGGCCCGCGGTAATGCATCAGTCGCAAATGCGCGAGTGATAAGCAATCAGTCGTGACCCGCCGTGATCCGGCGCAGACGAACCAATATGATGAACCGTATGAAGACTGTAAAGCACTGGTATGTTTCACGTTTGCGCGTTGAAAACTTTCGGTGCTTCGCGCGCCTCGATCTCGAACTTGCACCCGATCTCACTCTGCTTGTCGGGCTCAACGGGGCTGGAAAGACCGCGGTGCTAGACGCGATCGCTGTCGCGTTGGGAACCCCGATGCGTGAACTCAGCGGAGAAAAGCAGCGTGGAATCTTGCAAGAGGACGTGCGAGTCGTGCCGTTTGATCTCGACTCGCACGTTACAAGCGCGACAGTAGAACCGCAGTATCCTGTAAGCGTTGCAGTAGAGGCAGCACTCGACGGCCACGATGTGACTTGGGAACGGCGTCGCGATAGTGCGAGCGGTAACACTAAAGAGGTGGGCAAAGAGGTTCATCAGCTCGCAGCAGCGGTGTCTTTGCGCGCTACCGGGTCTGACGCCGATGCGCGAGCGCAGACGCTGCTTCCAGTAATCTCTTACTACGGTATTGAACGACTGGTGAAAATTCGCTCTGGTCACGGAGAAATCCAAGCATCACGGAAGCATGCCTACGCCTCGGCGCTCGAACCCGGGTCTGATCTGACCCGGCTCAACGGGTTTCTTGCGGTGCTGGACGGCCAGATTCAAGACGCGCGCGTGTTCGGTGACGAGAATCCAGAAGGCGCGATCAACCAGTTTCGGGCGATTGACCTGGCGTGTGAAAGAGTACTTGAAACCGTTGGATGGCGACGACTTCGTTGGAATAGGGCAATAGGCCAGCTCACTCTGTCGCACAGTAAACACGGCACGCTACCGCTGTCTTACCTGGCGACTGGCACCAAAATTGCAGCAGGCATGGCGATCGATCTTGCCAGCCGAATGGCACGAGCAAACCCGCAGCTCGGAGCGTCGGAGCTTCTCGAATTGACCCCGGGCATCGTCATGATCGACGAAGTCGATATGCACTTGCACCCCTCCTGGCAGCAGCGCATCGTGCCAGCGTTGCGGCGGGTGTTTCCACGCGTGCAGTTCATTCTCACCACCCATAGCCCGCAGGTCATATCGACGGTAGAAGCCGATCGGGTCCGAATTCTTGACGGACGCGGGGTGAGCGCACCGCAATTTTCGCAGGGCCTTCGTGCGAACGTGGTGCTCGAAGAGGTACAGGGTGTGAACCCTGCTCCCGACGTCGAGATTCGGGCCACGCTGGGTAGGTACATGCAGCTGGTACATGCGGGTGAAGGTAAGGGGAGCCGCGCTCGTGAACTGCGTGGGCAGCTGGACGACACCCTTGGCGGCGCGGACTTCGAGGAAGAGCTGCGTCGAGCCGACATTGCGATGGAATTTTCGGACTGGGACGACTGAGCATGTATCGCATCAATGCTTCGCCTATGCCGGTAGCGGTGCGCAGTTACCTGCAGCAAAACCCTCAGTTACGGTTCGCGAGCGGCGCACTTGATAGCGACATTAAACGGCAGATTCGTGAACATCTTGCGGCGCAACAACACGGTCGATGCGCCTACTGTGAGCGCAAAATCGGCGACCTGGGTTCGAGCGTTATTGAGCATTTTCACCCACGAGATATACAAACGATAGGCCCAGATGATCCCTGTCGTCCACGACTGGGGGCACGACGGAACACCTCGATCAGAGTTGATTTTGACCCCAATAATCTTTTGCTTTCTTGTGACGGTCACAGGGCCAGACCTGCCTCAGACGCGACGTGTGATCGTCGAAAAGACAAGGCACACGTGTGCGCAGATATTGACAACCCAAAGCAGCTTGCGACGGGGGCCTACTCGATCGTGTGGGTGGAAAGCGACGGCAAGCTGGCGGCTCAGCGCACCCCGAGCAACATTGCTGCAACACAGATTGTGATTGAACAAGTGCTCAACCTCAATGACCCAAGTCTCCTCGAGCGACGTGCCGGTTTGATCGCCGACCTGAAAGAGCAGTTCAACAGATTGAGAGCAAAACATGCGGCAGGAGGATCCACCGCGTCTATGCGACGAAAGTTTGCGAGCAAACTGCGCGACAACATTGAAGAGAAAGACTACCCGTCGACGCGTGAGTCAATCGCGCAACTGATCGAAAGCGGGATCACCCGCTAAGGGGGTGACCGGACTGCAGTACGCGCTTGAACCGTGGTTGCGCTGCAAATGATTGGTGCCACAGAAAGAGCCACAACATATAAACGGGGGAGCCGCGCGTGGAGGAGCACATGCTGGAGACGTTTGTTGGGGCGCTGTGGGCGATGCTAGAACCAAATCTGTGGTGGCTCGTACCGCTCGTGGTGGTCGTTGCTGTGCTGCGCTGGCCGTATCCCGGTCGCGGGCCGAGCTCAGCGAAACGCGACAGCTGGCGTAGCTTCAAATACGCGCTGCGCGCGGCCGTTTTTGCGCGAGCACAGGGACGGTGTGAAGGGCCGCTGGTGCTCGCTTGGGGGCGCTGCGCAAGGCACGCCGAGCATGCCGACCACGTGTACCCGTGGTCGAAGGGCGGGCCGACCACATTGGCAAACGGGCAGGCGTTGTGCGCGGGCTGCAACCGATCGAAAGGGGCACGCACGCCGGCTTGGTGGTACATTGCAGGTCTTGAGCACAGACGTGCCGGCTATGTTGACGCCGGGGTCGACCTACGCGTGTCGGCTGTGCACCCGCGCGAATGAACTAGCAGGCATCACTTCGCGAACCGCATGCCGTAGGTGGTGTCGGCGCCGTCGGTCGCGAGAAACCTGAAACCGAGCCGCTCGTAGAACGCGCCCGCCGGGGCGTTCTTGGCATTCATCGTGAGGTGCAAGCCAGGCACGCCCCGGCGCACGAGCTCGTCGCACAGCGTATTGATCAGCCGGCGGCCGAGGCCTGATCCCTGCGCCTCGGGTAGCAGATTGATGTGCAGATGTGCGGGGTAGTCACGCGTCAGCGCGCTCGCCGCTGCAGACTGGGCCTCGGGCGAAATACCGTCGCCGTACGCCAAGAACTCGTCTTGAAGCGCCCCGCCCTGCGCCCCACGCAGGTACCGGCCGGCCCGCGACGCCCACCACTCGGTACGAAACCAGCGGGCAAACGCGCGGGTGTCTGCGGTGCCGACGATGTAACCGACCACCCGCCCGGCAGCAGGCCCGACAGTAAACCAAGCAGCAGGCCCGCCTACAGCCTCGACCACCCAGCACAGGCTCGCGTCGTGCACCCCGTACGGCACCGCAAACAGGTCGCCCCACAGCGCGTCATCGCAGAGCATGCCGGTGGCGTCGGCGCCTACGTTCGCGGTGCGGGTGCAGACATCGGCAAGAGCCGCGCTGTCTGCCGAGACAAACGGTCGCACTCGATACGCTGGGGGCTGCGGTGTTTCGTCGTCACACATGCACCCATAACACCACACACAGGACGCGATGCCCCACTCAGCTTCTTCACCGTGGCTGCACCGCTTTGACCTTCAGCTAGCAATCGACCTTTGCACACATGAATTACCGCGGATTTCTGTGTGTAAAGGTCGATCGATGTAATGAGGTCAATGTACGCGACCCTCACGGTACTTGCGCACTGCGGCCAGCGCCTTCTGCAGCGCCGACATGACGGGCGGGCCGAGCACCATGCCCAGGATCCCCGCGACCACGCCGCCGATGATCGTCGACAGCAGCACCATCACGGGGTGAATGTTGAGCGACGAGCCGAGCGCCCACGACAGTACCGCGTTCTGCACGGGCCCGTTTGAGACGAGCAGCGCGAGACCCACGATCAGGGCGGCGGGCGCCCCACCAAACCCAAACGCGATGAGCACGGCGAACGCGCCCGTCACCCAGGCACCAATGTAGGGCACAAATGACAAGAAGAAGTAGAGCACGATCATGGGAATGACGAGCGGAATGCCCAGCAAGATGAGCGGCAGCACGAAGATGGGGCCCGTGATCACGGCGGTGAGCGCGGTGCCCTTAAAGTAGCCGCGCACCGAGAACCGCACCTGCTCGTCGATTTCGGTGATGAGCGCGTCGTCTTGCGAGATGACCCGTGCGAGCCAGTGCGGAAACAGCTGACCGTCACGCAACACGAAGAACAAAAAGTAGAGCGCGAAGAAGATACCCACGCTCAGCATCACCGTGCTGTAGACAGCGCCCGCCGCCATGCCAAAGGCGCCGTGGCCGAGCTTGCTCAGCAGGTCGTCGCCGGCGGCACGCAACTGCTCGAGCCATGACGGGTCGATGTCGAGTGAGTGCAACCAGTTTAGGGCGATCGTCCAGCCGTGAATCAGCTGTTTCGAGATGTCGGGAATCTGCTGCACGAACCCAACCACGGCGACCACGATCACGCCCGTCGCCACGGCGATCGCCACGAGCAGCACCAGTGTCGCCGCGAGCGCGCGCGGCATGCGATGGCCCACGAGCCAGGTGACGATCGGCTCGAGCACCGTGCCCAAGATCACGGCAATCACGAGCGGTACGAGGATTCCGCTGAGCGCGCTCACCCCGCCCGCGATGAGCACCGCGAGCACGATCACGCCTATCGCCGACCAGCTGGCAAGCCCCACTCGGCGCAACCGCGCATAACCCATCTGGTTCTGGCCCGGTGCGCCATCGTTCGTCATTGACATGCCGCTCCTGTGTACTCTGCACGCCGCGCCGCCGCGGCTCTTACTTAAGTAACCTAGCGGTTTTCGTGGTAGCTCGGGCTCAAGCCCGGCAGAGATATGGCACAAAGCAATTGAATAGCAGAGTATGTACTACAGCGGGTGTGAGTGACAGGCGAAGGAGCAGCAGTGTACGAACAGCCATCGGGCCAGGGCCCAGCCCACTACACGCCTCGAAACGATAATCAGTTCAAGCAGCGACCTCCGCGTCGCGGTCTAGCCGTGGCCATCATCGCGGTCGCGGCATTCATCGCGCTCGGGGGAGCCTCGGCGGTGCTGGCCGCGACGGGTGTGCTCGGCACCTGGTTTGGTGGCGCAGATACGCAGGCCACGGTTAAGAACTCCCAGAGCGCGACCGGTGGCAACGCGGGCGCGGCAGAACCCGAGCCCTACGAGTTTGGCATCGCCCAGAAGTGGTCGACCGAGCTGAAGCCTGGCATGCGGCTGAGCAAGGTGCCAGTGCAGTTTGCGGGCGGCGTGGTGGTCGAGCGGCAGGCTGTAGCGGGCGATGGCGCGCGCGCCACGCTTTACCGTACGAGCGACGGTAAGCAGTTGTGGGATGAGGCCACAACGATCACCACCTGCGAGCTCGACCCGCTCACCTCGGGTGCCGCATGCTCCCTGCAGTATATGCTCGGCACGGGTCCCACCGAGGTCGTATTTCTTGATGCACAGGGCGAAACTTCGCGTTTCGAGGTGCCCGGCTTTCGTGCGCTCCAATTCGCTGACGACGGTGAGAGCCTCTGGCTCTTTGCTCACGACGGTGCCATTCATGTCGATCGCGAGGGCAACGAGCTGACCAGCAATGATCCGGATCAAAAACCAGCCGCGCCCGTAACGTCGCTCGCCGCGCCTGAATCGAACCTCACCGTGCCGCTGGGCGTAGACACCGCGCAGTTTGATGAGTCGTTTCGCACGATTGAGGTGCGCCAGACTAACTCTGAGAAGGTGCTGCTGAGCCAAGCGATCGACCCGATCGCGGGTGCGACGGCAGCCTGGGGCGGGCCCGACGGGGTGCTTATTACCTCTACCTGCGTCGACTGCGTTGACTCCACAACGGGCAGCCTGTCGCGGCTCACGTTTCTCGCGGAGGGAGACGAAGTGAGCAGTGCCGTGAGAAAAGTCGCGACCGAGGTGCCGGCCGAGATTCCAGACTGCCCCGAACCGACGGTGCTGCTCGCGTGGGCGCAGTTTACGAACGGGTGGGTGCTGATCTGTGGGGTAGATGGGCAACCGAGCTACCTGGCAGTGCAACTGCCGGGCGAAACTTCGCCGCGGTACTCAGCCGGGCAAAGCGACCCGACGTCGCAGGCCGCGCGCGACGCAGTGAAGTGGGATGAGCACCTCGAACGGTACACCGCGGTGATGGAGCGCGGTGACTTCTTTGTGCTCGAAAACGACACGGGCACGGCCACTCTCTGGCCGTCAGCGACGATGTCGGGGGAGCCGAGCAGGGCCGAATGGGTGCTGCGTATCTTCGTGCCGCTTTACGACAGCTCGCCGCGCACTCTGCGCGGTGACGCCCGCGGCACCGATCCGGGGCAGAGCTCAGGCCCGCAAGTCCCGGTTGAAGAGTTCGCGATTCCCGCCTGCGACGTGCTGAACCCGGCTGCGACGCGGGCAACGGGGGTCGCGCCGCACACTGTGCCGCGCGACGCCGCGAAGATGTATGGTCCGGTCGTGCGCGGTGCACTGCAGCAGGCGTCGCGGGTGGCTGGCTGCGCCTGGGAAGGCAAGGGCACTGTGATGCAGTGGGTGGCTGAGGTGGCGCCCGAGCAGAAGAACGCGCTCATCGACGGCATGCTCGACTTTGGTTATCGCGCCGAGGCCGACGGGCCGCTGCTGCGGGTATCGTTCAGCGAACCGACGAGCGAGGGGCTCGAAACACACACGCACGTGTTCGACGGCGATGCGTGGTTGTTCATCTATCAGCTGGGCAGTGAAGACGACTTCGAAGAAGCGGCCAAGCTGACGCTGGCCGCCGCAAACCCCGGCCGGTTTGAGTGACGCTCTACGGGTGGCCGCTGAGCCCCGCAAGCTCGGCGGTCACGTTGCTGCGCGCCCGAGCCTCCCAGCGTGTGCGCGCGAAGTCTGTTTCGTACAGCGCCGGGCGCTCGAGGTAGGCGGTGAGAATCTGTGCGCGGCCGGAGCGAAACCGCGGCTCGGCCACGCTCGCGTACTCCGCACGCACGTCGAGCGTGTAGCGCTCGTAGCGGCTGGGTGGCGCCGCAAAGATCCACAGGTCTGAGTCGAGCAGCTGCGCGAGCGAGGCGCGGTCGGGGCGCATGCGCGAGTTCACGGCGTACGCGCCGTTCGCGCTGCTTGCGCCGGGAGGGATCGTCGCGACGATGAGGTCGTGCACGCCCGCGACGGTGTCGGTGTGCACGCCGGCTGGGCTGAGCTCGCGCACCGCGAGTTCGGCGCAGGCGCGCTCGTCGGCGCCCGCCCTGCCCGTATAGATAGCGTCGTGAAACCACGCCGCCAAAAGCACCGCTGGCGTAACGGCTTCGCCCCCGACGGTGAGCTGGTCGAGTGCCAGCAACACGTCTTCGAGGTGGCGCTCGTCGTGGTAGCGACGGTGTGGCTCTCGCCAGCGGGTGAGTAACTGTGCCGCTAACCGTGCGCCCGCGGCAGGTGCAATGCCTGTCGCTTCGGCCAGGAGTTGCCACTCCTCGCGCAGATAGGCGTCTCGGCGCGTGCGCCGCAGCGCTTCTTTCTCGCTCTGGCGCACGCGCAGCCCCGATCGTTGCAGCGCAAACAACAGTTCGCGGCCGCTCACGGGGGCGGCACCGAGTGCAACCGCATCACGGTAGAGCCGTTCGGGCAGGTCGTAGTGGTCGAGGTCGAAGCCGCGGCGGGGTACTCCGAGCGCCCGTGCAAACTCGTGCAGCTCGGCGTAGCTTGAGTCAGACACGAGGTGGCTCCACACCTGCCCGTGTGCGGGCCACACCGGGGGATCGATGAGAACGGCCATGCCCCCATCGTACGGCTGCCCGGTGTGTGACGCGGCGCAGGAAAGCGCCCGCGATTACGATTTCAACATCGCGAAGCTCTGACTACGGTTTCGTAGTCTGAGAGACATGATTACTCAGCGCTGGTTGTCAGAACTCGAGCAGGGTCGAGGTAAGCAGCTCAATGCGCGCTACTTCGAAGTCCTCTCTATGATGGGCATTCAACTCATGGGCGAAATTGAAGATGTCTGAGCATGCCTTCGAAGTGCGTCTGCCGGGAGTTCCCGTTAGGGATTCAAAGGCTCGACGCTGGGCCCTTCTTCGGTGGGCTGCTTCCAGAATTTGATGCGGTGCTGGCGCGTGTTCGACCGCACTAAAACGAGGGGCTTGATCACGCACTGACTCGCGATGTGAGGCTCCGAGCAGCAACTAGGAAGACCATTTCTGACCGGTGCCCGTTACTAGAGGAGCTGACTGTCGGCATTCACGCGGCACGAACCCGGTCGCACACGGGCGCCAAGACATCGTGCGGCCAAAAGTGGGTGTTATTGGTCCTGATAACACCCACTTTTGGCCGCACGGCATCGGCGGCTTCAGGAGGCCAGCGCATCACCATGCACTTTGGAAGACGCATGGGAAAGCATCACACCCGCGCTGTCGCCCCATAAGTAGGCGACAGGCCGCCCCGCTACAGCGCGTACGCGTGGATCGGAAGCGCGTAGGGCACGCCCGCCGCCTCGCCGCCGCCCGTGAGGATCCCGGTAATGAGGTCGCGCGGAGCGGTATGATCCGGCAGTGCAGCCAGGTACTCGCGGTGCGCCTCGAGCGAGGCGACCCCGTGCTCGAGCGCCTCAGCCGAAACCTCGATCGCGTGCTCGGGCCGGTGCATCGTGACGCACAGCCAGTCGGCCTTCCACGCCGCAAGCTCCCCGCTCGCGAGCTGCTCAGGGAACAACCACGGGTTATCGGCGTCGCGTGCCGCATCAACGACGCTCAGGCCGGTTGCCCTGTGGTCCGCGTGATTGAGGCCCCAACCCGCCTCGAGCTCCCACGACATCGTGACGAGCACCTGCGGGCGCACCGCGCGAATCTCGCGGCAAATGGCCTCTCGCAGTGCGAGCCCGGGTTCAAGCAGCCCGTCTGGGAAGTTCAGGATCGTGAGCCGCGCGACCCCCACGATGTCGCAGGCTGCGCGCTGTTCGGCCGCTCGCAGTGGCCGCACCCGGCCGGGCGTCATGCCGCGAATACCGGCCTCGCCGGCGGTGAGCAGCAGGTAGGAGACCTCGATACCGCGCGCAGTCCACTCGGCCATTGCGGCCGAGCCTCCGTACTCCATGTCGTCGGGGTGCGCGACAATGCACAGCACCCGCTCGATATCGGTCGGGTCAAACAACTCGAGAGCAGCCATGCCAGCAGCCTACGCCCTCGCGAGGTCGCGCGGATAGACCCGGGCGCAGCTTGGAATGATCCGGAGCCGGCGGTAGATGCCCTGAACAGTTGGGAGCTGCAGGCAGCGCGAAAGCGGGTGACTCATCCCCCCGGTGAGCCACCCGCCTTCGCGGGTCTGGTGCGCGCTAGCCGAGGTCCTTGGACTCTGCGACGGTGACCTTGCGCGTGTGAATATCGAGGTTCTTGCCCTCGGGGGCGATCAGTACTGCGGTGAGGCTTGCGAGCAGCACGATGATCCAGATCGCGGCCACGGGCCAGGTCGCCGCAAAGCCGAGCACGAGGCCCGTCGCGATGAGCGGCGAGAAACCAGCGCCGATGGTCGACGCGGTCTGGTAGGCGGCCGATGCGCCCGAGAAGCGCAGCGCGGTGGGAAACTGTTCGGCCACAAACGCGGCCATGGGGCCGTAGACGAGGCCCTGCACGAGGCCGTTGCCCAGCACGATCGCGACGGCGAAGCCCCATACGGTGCCCGTGCCGAGCAGCGAAATGATGGGAAACGCGAGTACGACGCCCGTCACGCAGCCGATCGCGATCATGCGGCGGCGGCCGACCTTATCGCAGAGGCGGGCCGAGATCAGTGACACGATTACGGTGGCGATCGCTGCGGCCGCCTTCCAAGCGAGCACGCCGGTGGCGTCGGCGCCGTTGCTCACGGCCTGGGCGACACCCCACACGGTCATGAGCCCCTGCGTGAACGTGAACGCGAGCACCGCGACGAGCGAGATCAGCACAGCACGCCAGTGGTTACGCAGCACCTGCACGATGGGCGTCTTCTTCTTCTCGCTCGCGGCGCGAATCTGCTGAAAGCCGGGCGTCTCAGACACCTTCAGGCGAATGATGAGGCCGATGCCCACCATCACAACGCTGAAGAGAAACGGAATGCGCCAGCCCCACGACATGAACTGCTCCGGGGGCAGCATCGAGAACAGGCCCAGCATGACGGTCGCGAGCACCGCGCCGACGGGGCCGCCAGCGTTGGCAAAGCCAGCCGCAAAGCCGCGGTGCTCCTTGGGAGCGTGTTCGAGGGCCATGAGCACCGCGCCGCCCCACTCGCCACCAACTGAGAGGCCCTGAATCACACGTAGCATCACGAGTGCGATGGGGGCGATGATGCCCACCTGGGCGGTCGTGGGCAAGAGCCCAATAAGCGTAGAAGCGATGCCCATGAGCAGCAGCGACAGCACGAGCACGGTCTTGCGGCCGCGCGTGTCACCGAAGTGGCCAAAGAGCAATCCACCTAGAGGCCGGGCAAGGTAGCCGACAGTGAAGGTTGCGATCGAGGCGAAAAGGGCGAACCCCTCGCCGAGATCGGTGAAGAACACCTGCGCGAACACGATGCTCGCGGCGGTCGCATAGAGGATGAAGTCGTAAAACTCGATCATGCTGCCCATGAAGCTCGACAGCAAAATGCGTTTCATGTCGGTGGTGGTGAGCGAGATTTGTGTGCCGTCGCTCGTGGCAGTGTTGTGCGTAGACATGGTCTCCTGCTTGGTCTCCTGCGTCGTTGGGGAGGTGAGGGCGGTCATCGTCGACCCTTCCTTACTATCTGAGTTATCACGTGAAGCGCTAGTGCCAGCTAACGCGCGAAAGAGATGACGTCGAGGTCGTCTGGAATGAGCACGTCGCGGCCGTGCGCCTCGCTGCGCCACGCATCGAGTCCGAGGTTGCCCGGCACCAGGTGGTGAATCGCGAGCTTTTTCACGCCCGCCTCCTCAGCAATGTCGGCGGCGTCTTCGACGCTCGAGTGTGAACGACGATGGTGGTCGCGTGATGCGCGCAGCGTCGGGTTGTCGCTCGAGCCATACATTTCTTCGACCCAGCTGAAGCTAATCGCCTCGTGCAGCATCAGCTCGACGCCCTCTGAGATGCGCGCCATGTTGGCCGTCTTCTTGGTGTCACCCGAGATGGACACAGACCCTTCGTCGGTCGTGAAGCGGTAGGCGAAGGCCGGGGCGATCGGCGGGTGCTCCACGAGAATCGCGTCGACGCGCACACGGTCGTCTTCGAACACGGTGAACGGGGCCATGTCGGGGGTGGGGTTGTCGTTGGGGTGGTACCCGATATCGGTGGGCACCGCGATGTCTTGCGCGTCGAACAGGTCGAAGGGCGACGGCCGCAGTGCGTCGAGCACACGGTCGTTGAGGTCGGTCGCGTACGCCTCCATCAACAGCCGAAACATGTCTTTGGTGCCCGGCGTGGGCAGGTGCGGGGCGACGGGCTGCGGGGCTACGAGAGCACGCTGCGACACTGGCGGGGTCATGCCGCGGTCGCCGGGGCCAATGATGGGAATCTTGGGCCCCTCGCCCGACAGCCCGAACAGGCCAAAGAGGGCGATGTTTGCGAGATCGGTGGTGTGATCCGAGTGCAGGTGGGTGAGAAAGACTCCGCCGAGGTTAGCCATTTCGAGGCCCGCCCGCGTGAACTGGCGGCCGGCGCCCATGCCGGTGTCGACCAGATAGTTGCGGTCGCCCACGACGACGGCCGTCGAAATGCCAAAGCGCGAGCTGGCCATCATGGGGGTCCACCAGCGGGGGCCGCCCGCGGTGCCGAGGGTGATGACGTGGGGTTTGGTCACGGTCGTCTCCGTTCAAAGATGTTTCCTCAATGGTCGGTCACCCCATTTCATTTGTAAAACCAAAAGTATTGATGAACTCAATAGACTGAGCCTATGAATGGGGCTACGCTGCGTCAGATCGAGTACTTTGTGGCCGCCTGCGACACCGGGTCGGTGAGCGCGGCGGCCGACCACTGCCGCGTCACGCAAGCCACCGTGTCTGCCGCGCTCTCAGAGCTCGAGCGCGGCATCGGGGTGCCGCTGCTCGTGCGCACCCCCGCGAAGGGGGTCGAGCTCACCTCGGCGGGGGAGCGGGCGCTGCCGGTCGCCCGGCGCATGCTGCAAGACGCCGACACGCTCGCTCACCTCGCCTGGGAGGAACTCAACGAGGTCGCCGGCCCGCTGCGCATCGCCTGCACGGTCGCCCTGTCACCGCGGGCCCTGCCCGTCATCGCGCACGCCTTCAACGAGCGGTACCCGGGGGTCGACCTGCAGCTGTTCGACGGGCTGTCGAGCGAGGTGCAGCGCATGCTCGCAGACCGCACCGTCGACTGCGCGCTGCTCTATACGCGCCAGGTGACGGGCAGTTTCGAAACCCGGCCGGTGCGGCGGGTGCACCCGTATGCGGTGCTGCCCGCAGACCACCGGTTCGCCCAGGCGCCGCAGGTTGCGCTCGCTGACCTGAGCGCCGAGCGACTCATCGTGGTGCAACCAAGCGGTTCGGGTGACGTGATTCAACACTTGCTGCACGACGCAGGCATCACCCCCAACGTCGGTTGGTCGTTTGTGAACCCCGAGACGGTGCGTGCGATGGTCGCTCGCGGCCTCGGCTACTCGGTCTTCAGCGGCAAACCCAAGGGCACGGTGACTTTCGATGGCCGCGCGGTCACGTACGTGCCCATTTCCGATCTCGTCGCCCCCAACGAGGTCGTGCTCGCGTACCCCCAGGGGCACCACTCGAACGCCCGGCTGCGGGCGCTCGAACTGCTGCTCGCTGAGCCCGATGCGCAGCGCGCTTTTGGCTAACCAGCTCCGGATCGCCCGCCCGGGGGCGCTGCCCGCCCCGTAGGCTGGGCTCATGCGAATCAATGTGGCAGCGCTTTTGTTTGACATCGACGGCACCCTCGTCGGCTCCATCGACACGGTCGAACAGGTGTGGCGTGCCTGGGCGAAACGTCGTGGCATGCATGCAGACGAGATTCTCGCGGTTTGCCACGGCAGGCGCAGTGAGGACACGCTCGCCGAGTTTCTGCCCGCCCAAGAAGTGCCGGCAGCGCTCGCCGAGCTCGACGCCCTCGAGCACGCTTACGCTGGCAACGTCTCGGCACTGCCTGGAACTCACACGCTCCTCACGGGGCTTGCCGCTGAGACGCGGCAGCGCTGGGCCGCAGTCACGTCGGGCGGCCGCCAGGTGATGCTGCCGCGGCTCGTCGCGGCCGGGCTGCCCGTGCCCGACGTGTTCGTGGCGGCAGAAGACGTGTCGCGTGGCAAACCCGATCCCGAGGGGTACCGCATGGCCGCCGCGGCGCTCGAAGTTGCCCCGCAAGACTGCCTGGTGCTTGAAGACGCTCCCGCCGGCATTGGGGCGGGCCTCGCTGCAGGTGCGCACGTGCTGGCGGTCGCCACCTCGCACACCGAGCAAGAGCTGCGCGACGCTGCCGCGTTCTTTGGTGCGCTGCTCGGCGTGAGTTCCGACGGGCCTGCGGCACGGTTCGCAGTGGTGCGCGATCTCGAAGACTGTGAGTTCGCCCTCGATCCGGCGCAGATTCGTGTCGAGACCAAATAGCGCTTAGAGCTACAGCACCCGCAGGATCTTCTCGAGCGGCCGGCCCTTCGCCAGCTCATCGACGACCTTGTCGAGCAGCCGAATCTGTCGCATCAGCGGGTCCTCAACCTCTTGCACTTTCACGCCGCAGACCGACCCCGTGATGAGCGACGCCGCCTCATTGAGGCGAGCGGTGGCAAAGAACTCCCGAAACGTCGTCTCGGCGGTGATCTGCTGCGCAAGTTCTTGGTCAGAGTAGCCGGTCAGCCAGGTGATCACGGTGTCGAGCTCGTCTTTGGTGCGGCCCTTGCGCTCGACCTTGGTGAGGTACAGGGGATAGACCGAAGCGAAGCTCATCTCAAAGATCTTGTGCATGCCGCGAGTGTATCCCCGCAAGATGAACCCGCGGCGATACACTGCGAGCATGATTGATCTGAGTCATCCGATTCGAACGGGCATGACGGTGTACCCGGGCGACCCCGGTGTGCGGTGCGCGCAGACGCTCACCCTTGCGTCTGACGGGGCCGCGGTCACCGCGGTGAACCTCGGTTCGCACACGGGCACCCACGTCGATGCCCCCGCGCACTCCATCGAGGGCGGCCGCAGCATCAACGAGGTGACCCTCGGCGAGCTTGTGGGCGACGCGCTCGTGCTGCACCTGGCAGACCGGGTGGGCCCGGGCACGCGCATCGACGCCGAGATGCTCGAGGCTGAGCTCGAGCGCTTCGTCGCGGTGCCGCGCATCGTGCTCGTGCACACCGGCTGGGACAGGCACTTTACGACCGAGCTCGCTTACGACCATCCGTTCCTCTCGCGTGACGCGGCCGACGCGCTGTGGCAGCGCGGCATGCGGGTGCTGGGGGTCGATACGCTGAGTCCGGATCGCACCAAAGCCGACGTGGCCGGCGGGGGCGGGGGCCTGGGGCGCGGGCTTGAAGTGGCACCCGGGGTGTTTCCCGTGCACGACCTCGTGCTGGGCGGCGACGGCTTCATCGTTGAGAACCTGCGCGGGCTCGAACGGCTCGACACGCTTGCGCGGGTGGGCTTCTTTCCGCTGCCGCTCACCGGCGACGGTGCGCCGGTACGCGCGGTGGCCTGGGGGCCGGGCGAGGCGATGCCGAGGTAGCTTCACTCTGCGGTAGCTTCACTCTGCGGTAGATTCACTCTGCGGTAACTTCACTCTGCGGTGCTCACGAGACGGCATCGAAACGACGAGTCGGCCCGGTAAAAACGTATTTATCGGGCCGACTCGTCGTTTCGATGCATAGTCGTGCCTGTCGGTGCTTGCCGGTGCTTGCCGGTGCTTTCGACCGCGTGGTGGGGCGACTTGCCGGCCCACGCTCTTACCGGCTGCGCGGTATCGAGGCGGCGAGAGCCGTGCCCGCGAGCGCCGCCCCCACACCCACTGCGAGCGACACGAGAAACCCGCCGAGGGTGGGCACGAGCACGCCGCCCGCCTCGTGCATCATCGACGCGAGAATCACGCCGACGATGGCGGCGGCACTCGTGGTGCCGAGCGAGCGCATGAGCGCATTAAAGCCGTTGGTGGCGGCCACCTGAGACGCGGGCACCGCCCCCATGACGAGCGCGGGCATCGCGCCAAACGCAAACCCAATTCCGCAGCCCGAGATCGTGCTGCCGATAGCGAGCAACACGAGGGTGGTGATGACCACCGCGGCTGACGCCTCCCCGGGGGTGCGGTTGCCAAGCGTCGCAAGCACCACCGCTATAAGGCCATAGCCCACCGCGATCACGACGCCTGCGAGCATGAGGGTGACGCGGGGCCCACGCGTGCGACTGATCTCGGCCCCCAGCTTCGACACGGCCATCATGCCGATGCCCAGCGGCATCATCCACAACCCCATGATCACCATCGGCTGCCCGAGCCCATAGCCGAGCGCGATGGGCAGTTGCATCACCTGCGGCAGCACGAGGTTCATCGCGTACATCACAAACCCAAACATGATCGACGCGAGGTTCGTGTACAGCACCGTCGGAATCATCGCGGTGCGCAGGCTGATGAGCGAGTGCCGCACACGCAGCTCGTACCAGCCCCAGAGCGTGAGCACCAGGGCGGCAACAGCGAAGGCGCTCAGCGTGAGCGGGCTCGACCAACCCCACACGCTGCCCTTCGAAACACCGAGCAGCAGCGCCACGAGCCCCACCGCGAGCCCGATCGCCCCTGCGACATCGAAGCTCGCACCAGAGCGGCCCTGCGGCCTGGGCCGAATCACGACCGCGATCGCCGCCCCCACGAGCACCGCGGCGGCGCCGACGCCCCAGAACAAGATGCGCCAGTCTGCAAACTGAGCGACCCCCGCCGCGATCGGCAGTCCGAGCGCGCCGCCGATGCCCATCGAAGAACTCATGAGCGCGATACCCGCCCCGGCTCGTTCTGGGGGCAGCAGTTCGTGCAGGATCGAAATCCCGAGCGGCACCATGCCGCTCGCCAAGCCCTGCAGGGTGCGTCCCAGCACCATCACTCCGAGACTGTGTGCGAGGGCGCAGGCGATCGACCCAGCGACGAACGCGCCGACCGCGCTGAGCATCATGAGCTTCTTGCCGTAGAGATCGGCGAGACTGCCAGCAATGGGCGTGGCGACGGCGCCCGCGAGCAGCGTCGACGTGATGATCCATGAGGCGTTGGCCGCTGACGTGTCAAACATGCTTGGCAACTCGCCGATCAGCGGCACGATGAGGGTTTGCGCGAGCGATACCAAGATGCCCGCAGAAGCAAGCACCGCGACGATGACGCCGGGGGTGGGGCTGAACGCTGGGCGGGAGGCGCGCGGGGTACGAATCACTTGTGTAGTCTACACACGTTATGTAGTCTGCAATTTTTGGGGTCCGTTTGATAATCTTGTGCCATGACAACTGACCCGATTGCTGCGATTGAGTTTGAGACGCTCGCATTCGCCCGGCACGTCGATGCCGCGGTGGGGCGAACCCGCAGCGACGAACCCGTGCTCGAAGCGAGCGCGTACACGCTGCTCAGCCTGATCTCGGCGGGCGGGCCAGCGTCGATTGGCACGCTGTCGGCGATCACGGGGCTCGACGCTTCGACCCTCAACAGACAGACCGCAGCGCTCGTGCGCGACGGCCACGTCGAGCGCGTGTCGGACCCCGCAGGTGGCATCGCCCGTGTGTTCAAGCTCACGTTTGCGGGGCAGATGGCACTCGAGTTCGAGCAATCGCAGAGCCGATCGGCGCTCGCACGCACCTTGCGCGACTGGACGGGGGCCGAACGTGACGAGTTAGCGCGCGTGCTGCGCCACCTCAATGAGTCGATCGAGCGCGGCTACGACAAACCCTGGCCGCGCGCAAAGCCCTAACCGGCAAGGGCGACCCTCCCTAGAATGGGAGCGGGGTTCAACCAGAACCGACAGCGCAACACACGGAGGTGCCCGGTGCCGATCACAGGAACGATCCTTGCGACGGCTACACAGCACCCGGCACGCGTCGCGCTCGCAGGTTCGCACGCGGGCGAGCGGCTCACCTACGCGCAGCTCGTCGCTGACTCAGCCAAGCTGTTCGCTGCGGTCGACGCGTTACATCGCGCACAGCAGCGCCCGCCCACTCCGGCCCCCGAGACCGTTGGTATTCCGATCACGGCGGTGAGCGTCGACAGTGCGTTTCTTGCGGCGCGCATCGTGGCGGGCCTCGCTGGATTTCGCTCGGTCTCGGCGGTCATCGACCCGCGCTGGCCGCTCGCGCACCGCATCGGTGTGATCACGGGCACCGGCACGGGGCTCGTGATTTCGGCCGACACCGAGCTCGCCACGGCGCTTGCAGCGCGCGGCTGGGGCGGCACGGTGATCTCGCCCGCGGCGTTTGAGCGGCACGTGGCTGCGGCGGATCCGCATCACGTTGCCGGGCCTGCCGTGCGTGACGCAGCCGAGGCGTTCTTGCTGCTGTTTTCGTCGGGCACCACCAGCAACCCGAAGGCGTTTGTGAAGACGCGTGCGCAGTACCGCGCGAACGTTGCGGTGTCTGCCGCGCACCTCGAGCCGCTACCGGGCGTTTCGACGCTCGCGCCGGGACCGGTGTCGTACAGCCTCACCCTCTACGCCGTGATCGAGTGCCTCGCCACCGCGGGCAGCGTGCACCTCGCCGACCGGTTTGACCCGTTTGCGCTCGCCGCCCGCGTCGCGCGCGAAGGCATCACGCGCGTCGTGTCCGTGCCCGCGATCGTGCAGGGCATCGCGGCAGCGGCGCAGCGCGGGGCGGGCCCGCGGGGTGCGGGCCTCGAACGGTTGTCACTCGTGGTGACGGGCGGCGCGAACCTGCCCGCCCACATTCGCGATGCGCTCGCACGCGCGCTGCCGGGCACCCGACTCATTAGCTACTACGGGGCGGCCGAGATCGGGTTTATTGGCGACAGTCGTGATGGTGACGGCACTCGCGTGCGACTGTACGACGGGATCGAAGCGAGCGTGCGAGACGCCCGAGGCAACGAGCTGCCAGCGGGAGAGCCGGGCACCCTGTGGATACGCGCGGCTGCCTGCTCTGACGGGTATGTTGCTCGCACCTCGAACGAGCAACTGCGCGGCGGTGACGGTTGGGCGACCGTGCACGACCAGGCCCGCATGATCGACGGGCAACTCGAGCTATTGGGCCGCGCTGGCGATATCGCGATCACCGGCGGCCACAAGGTGTCGCTCATCGAAGTCGAGCGAGCGTTCGCAGGGCTGCCGCAGGGCGCCGTCGCGGTCGCGCTGCCGCACGCTACGCTCGGTAGCGTGATCGGGCTCGTGGTCGAGGGCGATGCCGGGCAGGTGCCGTCGCGTGCACGCCTGCGCGAGATCGCCACCGCGCAGCTTGCGCCACAGTACGTGCCCAGCAGGTGGTACAGGCTCGACGAACTGCCCCGCACGGTCGGGGGCAAAGTACGCCGTATTGAAGCGACCGAGCTTGCCGCTACGGGCCGAGCGGAGCGGCTGTGAACATGCCAAACCACGCCGCCGTCGTGCACCCCGCCGTCACGCACACCGCCGTTATCACCGGGCTCGGCGCCATCACGCCGAGCGGGCTGAACGTTGCCGACCTCTGGGACGCTGTGCGTGCCGGCCGCAGCGCGATCACTGAGCTCACGGGCCCCGAGTTCGATCAGCTCGCCGTGCGCATCGGCGGGCAAGTGCGCGGCTTTGAAGCCGCGCTGGGCGACACGATCGGGTCGCAGCTGGCGCGCCGCATCAGCCCCGTCCAGCAGTGGGCCATTGCCGCCGCAGACCAGGCACTGGCACAGGCGGGCGTAGCCCGCGATCCGGAACTTGGCGCGGAGCTTGACCGGCAGCGCGTGGCTGTGATCGCAGCGACCGGATCTGGGCCGATCGACGCGATGCAGCAGGCCACGCGGGTGCTTGACGCCCGTGGCCCGCGGGCCGTGCCGCTCACCCTGTCGATGCACGGTGCCCCAGACTCGGCCGCAGCTCTCCTCAGCCAGCGGTACGCATTGCAGGGCCCTGCCCAGGGCATCTCGGCGACCTGCGCGAGCGGCACCGTCGCGCTCGGCGAGGCGCTGCGGCGCATTCGCCACGGCTACGCAGACGCCGTGCTGGTGGTGGGCATGGAGGACTGCCTCAACGCGGTAAACCTGGCGTCGAACGCGAACCTGCGGGCCCTCGCCGCCGGTTATGAAGCGCGGCCCGCTGCCGCCTCGCGCCCGTTCGACCGTGACCGCGCGGGTTTCGTGATGAGCCAGGGGGCCGCGGCGGTGCTCGTTGAATCGGCCTCGAGCGCGCGCCGCCGGGGTGCGCCCGTGCTCGCCGAGCTCGCGGGCTTCGGCGCGTCGAGCGATGCGCACCATCCGACCGCTCCGCACCCAGCGGGGCGCGGGGCCACGCAGGCGATCGCGGCCTGCCTGGCAGATGCGGGCCTCGCCCCCGCAGACATCGACCACATTAACGCTCACGGCACGGGCACCCCCGCGGGTGACGCGGCAGAGCTGCGCGCGTTCGAAGCTGCGCTGGGGGAGCGGGCGCGTAAGATCCCGATCAGCGCCACGAAGTCGAGCACAGGGCACCTACTCGGTGCGGGCGGAGTGGTCGAAGCGATCATCACGGTGATGGCGCTGCGCGATCGGGTGCTGCCGCCCACCATCAACCTCGACGTGCCCGAGGAGCCCGGCTGGAACTTCGTGGCCGGGGCCCCGCGAACGCTGGGGGTGACGGGGGCGACTGCGCTCTCGACCTCGTTCGGGTTCGGCGGGCACAATGCTGCGGTGATTCTGCGCGCTCCCGGTGCCATGACAACCCAGCTGACGCAGTAGAAGAGCCACATGGCTCACGCCAAGAATGGAGAACCGAGTATGACCGCGACGTCGCCGAATCATCAGCAAGCACCTCACCGAGAAGCACGCCAGGCCCTGCTCGAAGACCAGTTTCTGCCCAACTGGCTACTCGCGCGCTTTCGCGACCGTGCGCATGAGTATGACCGTGACAATAGGTTCTGCGCCGAAGACATCGAAGATCTTCGCGCGCAGGGCTACCTCACGTGCCTCGTGCCAGCCGAGTTTGGTGGCCCAGAGCTGAGCCTGACCGAGGTGTCTCGCTTGCAGCAGCGGCTCGGGGCCGCCGCCCCCGCGACGGCGCTCGCAGTGAACATGCACCTGATGTGCACGGGCGTGGTGCGCGTGATGCGTGAGCGCGGTGATCGCTCGCTCGATTATGTGCTCGAAGAAGCGATGGCGGGCGAGATCTTTGCGTTTGGAATCAGTGAACCCGCAAACGATTGGGTGCTGCAGGGCGCACGCACGCGCGCCGAACCGCAGGGCGACGGCGGGTATCTCTTCACCGGTACGAAAATTTTCACGTCACTGTCGCCGGTGTGGACCAGGCTCATCGTGCACGGACTTGATGCGTCTGACCCGAGCAACGAGCAGCTCGTCTACGGTTTCGTCGAGCGGCCCGCGCGTGCGCTGCGACCGGCCCCCGAGGGCGTCCGCGGCCTGTACGAGATCAGCACACACGACGACACGGTCGTGGTTGGTGACGAGTGGGACGTGCTTGGTATGCGGGCCTCGCACAGCCGCACCACTCGGCTGAACGGGGCGCTCGTGCGACGCGAGCGCGTCGCACGCACGTTGGCGCCCGGGCGCACGCCCGACCTGCTCGTGTTTGCGATTACGAGCTGTTTTCAGCTGCTCGTTGGCTCGGTATATGCGGGTGTTGCCTGGCGGGCGCTCGAGCTCGGGGCCGAGGGGCTGCACCTGCGGCGCTCGGAGAGGGCCGGCACGTCGCTTGCCGAGAACCCCGAGTCACGCACCCGGTTGGCAGACGCGCACCGTGCATACCTGGCGGTTCCCGCCCAATTGGAGGTGTGTGCACGTGACCTCGACGAGCTAAGCGATCACGGTGCCCGCTGGCCGCTGCTGCTGGTCGCGGCGCGTATCGCCGCGGGCGAGGCGGCCAGGCAGTGTGCCGAGGTCGGGCTGATGTGCACGGGAGGATCCGGATTCGGCAATCGCAACGAGATGAGCCGCGTTTACCGCGACGCGACCGCGAGCCTGTTTCACCCGCCGAGCGCTGACTCGGTACGGCCGATGTTTGCCGCTGCCCTGCTCGATGAAGGTTGAGGGGAAAGGGACCGAGGACGCCATTGTCAACGGTCACCCACGACCATAGCGGGCTGCCACGCAGAAAGCTAGGCTTGCTAGATCCGCCCCGATGCTGCTAGCTGCGGCGTGAGCCAGGCAGCGTTGCGAGCGTGCCGAGTAGAGAATTCGGTACAAGCGTCTCGTTGGCGCTGCCCGCGCGCACGATGTCGGCGATGCGGTGGCCGACCTCGGACGTGTTCATTCCCATGCCCGGGCCCGCCAGTGCTTCCATACCGCCGATGACCTCGACGGTGGCGGCCTCGACGGCACGCGCTGCCTCGCCCTCGCCCAGGTGGCCGAGCATCAGCGCGAGCGACAGGATCGCGCCTGCAGGGTTCGCGGCTCCCGTGCCCGCGATGTCGGGCGCCGAGCCGTGAATCGCCTCGAACATGCTGGGAGCGGAACCATCGAGATTCAGGTTGGCGCTCGTCGCGACACCGAGGCCGCCCTGGATCACGGCGCCGAGGTCGGTAATGATGTCACCGAACAGGTTGTCGGTGACGACCACGTCGAATTGCTCGGGCGTGAGTGGCAGGTGGAAGCACATGGCGTCGACGTGCACGTAGTCGGTCTCGACTTCGGGGTAGCGGGCGCCGACCTCGGCAACGACCTGCTGCCACAGCTGACCCGCCGCGACGAGAATGTTCGTCTTGTGACACAGTGTCAGTTTCTTGCGGCGGCCGACCGCGAGCCGAAAAGCGAAGTCGACGACGCGCTCGATGCCGGCGTAGGTATTGAGCGACTCCTGCATAGCGACAGCGTTCGTGGTGCCGCCGTGCACGGTCGAGCCGCGGCCAACGTAGGCGCCCTCGGTGTTCTCGCGCACGATCACGATCTCACAGCGCTCGGGGGTAAGCCCGGCGATCGGGGAGGGGACGCCCGGGTAAAGCCGAACGGGGCGCACGTTCGCGGCCTGGGCAAAGCGCTGACGCATCTCGAGAATGAAGCCGCGCTCGAGGATGCCCGGAGTGACGCGGGGGTCACCCATTGACCCGAAGAGTACGGCGTCGGCGCCACGCAGGTCAGCCTCGACTGCGTCAAACAGCTCGCCGGTAGCGAGGTAGTGGTTGGCACCCGCGGCCACCTCGTTGCGGGTGGTCGTGAACCCGAACTGAGCCTCGGCCGCGTCGAGAACGTCGAGCGCACCCTGAATGACCTCGGGGCCGATCCCGTCGCCCGGGAGAACTGCGATGGTGTAGGTGGTGCTCATTGGGCGAATCCTTTCGCAGGCGCAAGGGGGCGCGGATTGGTCGAGACTGTTGGAAAATTTCCCTGTGGTCATCTATGTTAGATGGTAAGACCACTCAGTGGGGAGAATCACACCATGTCACACGCGCACCGTCTACTCGCGCCCCTGCTCGCACCCGCGCGCTCGCTCCCGATTGGTGACGCCTGGCGCACCCTCGAAGCGACGAGCGATATCCTGTTCCCGTTTGACGGCAGCGTCGTCGCACAGGCTCCCGTGTCGAGCGCAGATGACTCCCGCGACGCCATGGAAGCGGCCGAGGCCGTGCGCAAAGAAGTCGCCGCCCTCACCGCTGCTGAGCGCCGATCGATCATCGTCGCGATCCACGACCGCGTGCGCGAGGAGGCCCAGCGTCTCGAAGATCTGCTCGTGCTCGAAACCGGTAAGCCCCGCGCAGACTGCCGCGTCGAGGTGAACCGCACGATCGTGACACTCCAGGCCACGGCAGAGGAGGTCTCGCACGTGCACGGCGAGACCGTGCCGCTTGACGTGCAAGAGCAGGGACGCGGCATGATCGGCTACTATACGCGCAAGCCCGTGGGCGTCGTCGTTGGTATCGCAGGCTTCAACTACCCCATGCTGCTCGCGACGCACAAGCTCGCGCCCGCGCTCGCCGCGGGCTGCCCGGTCATCATTAAGCCCGCGCCCAACACCCCGCTCGCGACTCTCGAACTCGTCGCGATCACCCGCGAGGCGCTCGAATCCCACGGTGTCTCGGCGGCGGCGGTGCAGCTCGTCAATGGTGGACCTGAGGTCGGCGAGGTGCTCGTACGCGACCCGCGCGCCCAGGTTGTGTCGTTCACCGGATCCGCCAAGATCGGCCATCTCATCGCCCAGCAGGCGGCCCCCCGCAAGGCCGTGCTCGAGCTCGGCTCGAACACCGGCTTCATCGTCGCGGCCGATGCCCACCTCGAAGCCGCGGTCGACGCTGTGCTGCGCGGCGGCTTCTATGCCAACGGACAAGCCTGCATCTCGGTGCAGCGCGTCGTGCTCGAACGCTCCATCGCCGAGGCCTTCACTGCACGCCTCGTCGAACGCATCGCCGAGATCGTCGTCGGCGATCCGCGCAACATCGAAACCAACGTCGCGCCCGTGATCAATGAGGCCTCTGGGATCCGGATCCGCGCCATGATCGACCGCGCCCTGGCCGCGGGCGCCACACTGCTTACCGAGGGGCCGGGAGAAGGCGAACCCGCCAACATGCGCCCCGTGGTGCTGGGGGACGTACCCGCTGACGTCGACGTGTGGTGCGAGGAGATCTTCGGCCCCGTGGTGTGCCTCACCGTAGTCGATTCGGTGGACGAAGCGATCGACCTCGTGAATAACTCACGCTACGGCCTGCAGGCCGCGATCTACACGGCGTCGCTTGAGGCCGCGTTCGACGCGATCGACCGGCTCGAAGTGGGCGGCGTCGTGGTCAACGAGATTCCCGGTTTCCGCTCCGACATCATGCCTTACGGCGGCGTGAAGGATTCGGGTATCGGCCGCGAGGGCCCCCGCTTCGCGATCGAGGAGTTCACGGTGACGCGCATGGCGATGATCCGGCCCCGCGCCCGCGGTTAACGCGCCTGGCCTCTGTCATCCTGCGCGAGCTTGCGAGTCGCAGGATCCACCCCTTTCCCAGTATCTCTAGGAGACCCGCATGAACGCCGTAGCACCCATCGACTACACCCAGCTCTTTCGCCTCGACAACCGCACCGTCGTGGTGATCGGTGCTGGCAGCGGTATTGGCCGCGAGTCGGCCCAGGCTCTCGCGGCCCAGGGCGCGCACGTGGTTATCGCCGACTACTCGCTCGCTGCCGCCGAGGCGACGACCGCGCTCATTCAGGGCACCGGTGGATCGGCCGAAGCATACGAGATGAACGTGCTTGACGACGCGGCCATCGACGATGCGGTGGAGCGCTTTGGACACGCCTCGTCGCTCGTGTTCACGGCGGCAACCAACGTGCGCAAACGCATGGAGGACTACACGCTGGACGAGTTTGACCGCGTCGTGAACCTCAACCTGCGGGCGTCGTTCCAGCTGATCCGCAAGTTTGGCGCCTGCTTCGCGGCCAACGGCGGTGGATCGATCATTGGCTTCGCGTCGATTCGCGCGCAGGTCGTTGAGCCAGGCCAGGGCGTCTACGCGGCGACCAAGGCGGGCCTCGTGCAGCTCGCGAAAACCGGTGCGGCCGAGTACGGTGCCGCGGGGGTGCGCGTCAACGTTGTCGCCCCGGGCGTCGTGGAGACCCCGCTGACCGCGCAGATCACTGCGAACCCCGAGTGGTACGGGGCCTACGCATCGAAGAGTGCGCTAGGCCGCTGGTCGCGCCCCGATGAGCTCGCGGGTGCCGTCGTGTTCCTCGCGTCAGACGCGTCGACTTTTGTGACGGGCACCACGCTCACCGTCGATGGCGGTTGGACCGCCATCGACGGCCGTTTCACGCCGCCCGCGAGCTAGCGCGACAGCGCAGAAGGGGGTTCAGGCAGACGCGCTTGACCCCCCTCTGCGTTCGAAGACCTACGGCAGGTGCGACCAATCGACGGTCGCCTCAGCGCCGCGCACCGTCTCAAACCAGGCGGCCACGCGTAGCAGCGTGTCGTCGGTGCCAATGCGCGATGCGATCTGCAACCCGATCGTGCGGCCGTCGCTCTGAATCCCGGCGCCTACAGACACCGCGGGTTGTCCCGACATGTTGTAGGGCACGGTGAACGAGATGTGTCCCATCGTCACGAGGGGGTCGGTGAGCGGCATCGGATCCTCGGCGGCGAACGCGGCGACGGGGGTCACCGGCGATAGTACGAGGTCGAACGGGTCAGTCGCAGCGCGGGTGAGGCGCGCCATCTCGTCCATCATCGAGCGGCCGCGCACGGTCTCGGCCGCCGTGAAACCGGCCCCGGCTCCGCACCATTCGGCAATGAACGGCAGCACGACCGCTCGCTCCGTCTCGCTGAGTAGTTCGTAGTCCGCCCACGAGCGGCTGCGCCAGTAGTTGACGATGCCGTCGAGCACCTCGGGCCCAATAAACTGTGCGAGCGGCACGACCTGGGCCCCGGCCTCGGCGAAGAGGGCCGCCGCGCGCTCGATCGCGGCGCGGGTCTCGGTCTCAACTGCAATGCCGGATCCGGCATCGAGCTGAACAGCCACCCGCATGCCCGCGGGCGACAGCGGCTCGGTCGACCAGTTCATCTCGGTGTAGGGTCGCGTGAGATAGTCACGCGCGTCGGGCTGCGCGATGATCGACATCAGCCTGATTGCGTCGGCCGCGGTGCGGGTCAGCGGGCCCGCAGCGCGACCGGTGTAGGGCACGTCGAGGGGCACGAGCCCTTCGCTTGGTTTCAGTGCGGTGAGCCCCTGCCAAGACCCGGGGAGCCGGATTGACCCGCCGATGTCGGTGCCAATGTGAAACGGGCCGTAACCCGCGGCCGCCGCGGTGCCTGCGCCGGCGCTCGAACCGCCCGAGGTGTGAGCAGGGTTGAGGCCGCCGCGAGTGATGCCATGCAGACTCGAGACGCCCGACGAGAGCATGCCCCAGTCGGGCATTGTGGTCGATCCGATGATGATCGCACCAGCCTCAACCAGCCGGTCAGTTGTGGGGGCGTTGCGCTCCGATACCGGAGGATTGGGGATTGCGGTACCCGAGGGCTTTGGACACCCCGCCCGGGCGATGTTTTCCTTCACAGTGACGGGCACCCCGTCGACCTCGCTCAGCTGGGTGCCCGCCGCCCAACGCTGGGTAGAGGCCGCTGCGTCGGCACGTACCTGCGCTGCGTCAAACAGGTAGAGGGCGTTGAGCTCGTGCTCTCGCGCCTCGATGCGGGCGATGACGTCCTCGGCGACCGCGCTCGGCGAGAACGTGCCAGCCGCGTACCCGGCCGCGAGCGCGGCGGCGTCGAGGTCTGCGAGGCGGGGCGGGGCGGCGGTGGTCATGTGCGCTTCTTTCTACTGAGGTCTACCTTGAATACTTGTCATTCTGCGGAGGCTTATCCCTGGTCATTCTGCGCGAGCCTGCGAATCGCAGAATCCAAGTGGTGAGCGTGGATCCTGCAAGTCGCAAGCTCCCGCAGGATGACGGGGGTGTTAGGCCCGGGCAGGCCTAGAACGCGGTCGCGAGCTCCTGGCGCAGCGTTAGCGACGAGTCGATGAGGCGCTTCGTGTATGGGTGCTGTGGGGTGCGGTACACCGTCTCGGTGTAGCCCGCCTCCACGATCTCGCCCGACTGCATGACGACCACCTGGTCGCACAGGTGTCGCACGACGTTGAGGTCGTGCGACACGAACACGAGCGTGAGCCCGTACTCGTCCACCAAATCGGCGAGCAGGTTGAGCACCTGAGCGCGCACCGACACGTCGAGCGCGCTCACGGGCTCATCGGCGACGACAACGCGGGGGCGGCAGATGAGCGCGCGGGCGATCGAGATGCGCTGGCGCTGGCCGCCCGAGAACTGGTGCGGAAACCGCGTCGCGGCCGACGGCTCGAGGCCCACGGCGACGAGCATCTCGGCGACCATGCGCTTGCGATCGGCGGTCGTCTCGTTGCGACCGCGCACCAGCAGCGGCTCCGAGATGATCTGCTCGACCGTCATGCGCGGATCGAGCGAGCCCATCGGATCCTGGAACACGATCTGCAGGTTCTGGCGCAGCTCGCGCAGCTGGGCTTCCTTCGCCCCCGCGACCTCGTTACCCGCGACGACCGCGCTGCCCGAGGTGGGCTGGTCGAGTCCCGCAAGAATGCG
This sequence comes from Leucobacter faecis, assembly GCF_054456695.2. Classification (NCBI taxonomy): domain Bacteria; kingdom Bacillati; phylum Actinomycetota; class Actinomycetes; order Micrococcales; family Microbacteriaceae; genus Leucobacter; species Leucobacter faecis. The sequence continues at coordinate 170,697 of NZ_JBTJER020000005.1, read as the reverse complement.
CAGCAGCGTCGACTTGCCCGAGCCAGACTCGCCCACGACGCCCAGGCGCCCGCCCTCGGGTACCTCGAACGAGATGCCCTTGAGGGCGTGTACCTTGGGCGCCGGTTTGAACATGCTCGTCTTGCCGCGCGAGTACGTGCGCACGAGGTCGGTCACGCGCATCACGGGGGCGGTAGAGTTCCCGGTCGCTGAGCTGGCCGGGGTGGCGCTGGCGTCGGCAGGGCCGGTCTCAGCGGCACGTGCCAGACCCGGATCCTGGCCCGTAGCGTGCTGAGCGTCCAAAGCCGCCTGCGCCTCGCCCGCGGTGGGCGGCACGTAGTCCTGGGCCGTCGCGACGGTGAACAATCGCCCGTCTCGATCGGTCGCGTCGAGGTCGGATGCCGCGAGGAGACCCCGAGTGTAGGCGTGCTGGGGCCGGGTAAAGACTTCCTCGGTCGTGCCCTCCTCGACGATCACACCCTGGTTCATGACGAGCACGCGGGTGCACATGTTCGCGACGACCGCGAGGTCGTGAGTGATGAACAGCAGCCCCGTGCCGCGCTCGCGTACGAGCTCGAGGATCAGATCGAGCACCTGGCGTTGCACCGTGACATCGAGCGCGGTGGTTGGCTCGTCGCAGAGCAGGAGCCCGGGGTCGTTGGCGAGCGCCATCGCGAGCATGACGCGCTGACGCTGGCCACCCGACAGCTCGTGCGGGTACGCCTTCGCGGCCTCGGCCGGGCTCGGCAGCTTCACCGCGTCGAGCATTTCAATGGCGCGGCGGGAGGCGTCGGCCTTCGAAGAAGCGAGCTTGTGCAGCAGCATGATCTCGGCGACCTGGTCGCCCGCCCGCATCAACGGGTTGAGGGCGGTCAACGGCTCCTGAAACACCATCGCCATGTCGTTGCCGCGCAACTGCATGAGGTCCTTCTCAGGCGCTTCAAGCAGGTTGCCCTGGTACCCGTCGATCTCGACCGAGCCGTCGGCCGTGACGCCCGCGGGCAGCAGGCCGAGCAGCGCGGTCGTCGTCATGGACTTGCCCGATCCGGATTCGCCGATCAGGCCGATCCGCTCGCCCCGTCGCATGTGTAGCGAGAAATCGCTCACGAGCGTGCGGTGCGGCGTGCGCACGTTGAGGTGGTCGACCTTTAGGAGCAGGTCGTCAGCAGAAGTGCGTGCGGTCATTAGCTACGGCTCCCGTTCAGCTTGGGGTCGAAGCGGTCGCGCAGACCGTCCCCGAGGAGGTTGAAGCCCATTACGGCGATCGCGATCGCGAGGCCCGGCCACACGGCGAGCATAGGCTCGGTGCCGAGGAACTGCTGCGACTCCTGCAGCATGCGTCCCCAGGACGGGGTGGGCGGGGGCGTGCCGAGGCCTAGGAAGCTCAGACCAGCCTCCGCGAGGACTGCGAGCGCAAACGACACTGAGGACTGCACGACCACGATGCCGATGATGTTGGGCAGCACGTGGCGCAGCGCGATCCGGAATCGCGATTGGCTCGCGGCCCGGGCCGCGAGAATATATTCGGTGCTCATGACCTGCAGGGTGCCGGATCGCGCCACGCGAGCGAAGCCAGGAATGGTGGCGATGCCGATCGCGACCATCGCGGTGAGCGTTGAGGCACCGAACACCGCCGAGAACATGATGGCCAGCAGCAGCGCGGGGAACGCGAGCGCGATGTCGGAGGTGCGCATGATGACCTCTTCGATCCAACCACCGCGAATGCCGGCGAGGATGCCGAGCGGGGTGCCGATGAGGATCGCGATGCCGACCGAGATGACGCCGACGAAGAGCGTGATGCGTGCGCCGTACAGCATTGCCGAGAACACGTCGCGGCCGTACTTGTCGGTGCCCATGAGGTGCGCGAAGCTCGAACCCTCGAGGCGCGCGGCGGGGTCTGCCTGCACGGGATCGTAGGGGGTCCAGATGAATGACAGGACCGCTGCTGCCGCGACGAGCCCGATCAGTACGATGCCGATGATGAGGGTCGCCGAGAGTTTCTGGCGACCCGGGCCGTCGGCGTCCTTGCGGCGTCCGGTCGAGGCACCCCCGGGCGCCTGGATTGCGGTCGTGCGTGGGGCCTGGACCGGGGGAATGGGAACCTGCTGGGTGCTCATGGTTAGGCGCTCCTTCGCAGACGCGGGTCGACGATCGTGTACAGCAGATCGACGATGAGATTGAGGATCAGCGTGATGGCGACGAGCACGATTACGACCGACTGCACGGTGAGCAGGTCGCGGTTGCCAACGGCATCAAGCAGCATGGATCCGAGGCCGGGAATCACGAAGACACGCTCGATGACCACGGCGCCGATAATGAGTGCGGCGATCTGCACTCCGGTGACGGTGATGACGGGAATCGCGGCGTTGCGCAGCCCGTGCTTGACGAGCGCACCTGACTTTGACAGGCCCTTGGCGCGGGCGGTGCGAAGGTAGTCCTCGCTCATCACCTCGAGCACGGCGGAACGCACGTAGCGTGTAAGAATCGCGCCCTGCACTGACGCGAGGGCAACGACGGGAAGAATGAGGCGGCGAATGAAGTCACCGAAGTCCTCGGACGGTGCCGTCCAGCCGTTCGCGGGGAGCCAACCGAGGCCCACGGCGAAGACCATGACGAGCAAGATACCGGCGAGGAAGCCGGGAATCGCAACGCCCAGCTGTGAGCCGACGCCGATGAGCGCGCCCGAAAAGTTGCGGTGCCTCACGGCGGCCCACGTTCCGAGCGGGATCGAGATGAGGAGCGCGACGGCCATCGCGGTAAGCACGAGGATCAGGCTGACCTGCAGCCGGTCGATGACCATGGGACTGATGTCCTGGCGTGTCAGGTATGAGGTACCGAAGTCGCCGCGCAGCAGACCGCCGAACCACTCGAAGTACTGCGCGAAGAGTGAACGGTCGGTGCCGAACTCCTTGCGGGTCTGCTCAAGCAGCTCGGGGGTCGCGTTCACGCCGAGCGCGATCTGTGCCGGGTCGCCCGGAATCAGTCGCATGAAGAGGAACACGACGACCGTGGCGACAAGGAATGTCACCGCGAACCTCGCGAGGTTAATCAGAATCCGTATGGCCATGGGTTCCTCTGTGGTGGGGCCGCGCTGGGCGGGAGCGGTGGTGCGTGGTGCGTGCGGGGGGTCTCGCGGTGGTGCAGCTGGGGCAGCGGCGAAGCCGCTGCCCCAGCGATCCGGAGCTTACTTCCAGCTCAGGTCAGTGAGATCCAGCGCCTCGATGATGGCGTTCTCGGGGAGGCCCTCGAGATTGGCCTTCGCGACGACGATGTTCGGGAAGAGGAACAGCACGCCGCTGGCGGCATCTTCGACGATCTGGCGCGAGACCTGCTTCATGCCGTCCACGTATCCGGCTTCGTCGGCCGCGTCGGCCTGCTTTGCGATGGGCGCGATCTTGGAGTTGTCGTACCCGATGTAGTAGTTCGGGTCGTTGAACACGGTGAGCATGTCACGCGCCTCAACGGCCAGAACGGTGGTCATCTGGTAGTCATGCTTGGTGAAGACCTCATCGAGCCAGACGGCGGGGAACTCAGCGGACTTGATGTTGGCCGTGATGCCGACGTCCTTGAGCTGCGACACGACGATCTCGCTGACGGCCTGCGCGTAGGGGCGCGTGGGCACGGTGTACGAGATCTCGAGGTTCTCCTGGCCGGCCTCCTTGAGGAGCTTCTTGGCCTTCTCAGGGTCGTATGGGTAGACGTCGTTCAGATCCTCGTAGTACGGATCAGTGGGCGTCGCGAAGGTCGCGACGAGTGAGCCGTAGCCGTTCCACGCGGTGTCAATGATTGCCTGCTTGTCGAGCGCGTAGAGCACCGCTTGGCGCACGCGCACGTCATCAAACGGGGCGGCCTGGTTGTTCATCGACAGCGACACCTCGCCGCTCGAGGTGCCCTCGATCACCTTGAACTTGTCATCGGATTCGAACGCAGTGAGTAGCTCGGGGGCCTGCAGATTGACGATCGCGTCGACGTCGCCGGTCTGCAGCGCGTTGGTGGTGGCTGTTGCGTCGGCGAAGTACTTGAGCGTGACGCTCTCGACGCCGGGAGCTTCGCCCCAGTAGTCGTCGCGGGTGTCGAGCACGATGCTCTCATTGGGAACCCACGACTCGACAGTGTAGGGGCCGGTGCCAATGGGGGCGTTGGCAAGGTCGTCGACCCCGTCGGGTGAGAACATCGCGCCGACCGGGGTCGCGAGGCTGAAGAGCCAGGCGTTCGAGGGGGTACTGAGGGTGACCTTCACTTCGGTGTCCGATACGACCTCGACGCTGTCGACGACATCCATCTTGGCCTTGAGGCTCGAGACCCAGTCGCTCTTGACTCGGTCGAAGCTGAACTTCACGTCTTCTGCGGTGAAGGGATCACCGTTTGAGAAGGTGACACCCTCCTGCAGTGTGAACGTGTAGGTCTTGCCGTCGGGGCTAATGGTCCACTCCGTAGCGAGCGACGGGACGATCTCGCCCGCGTCGTTAAGCTGCACGAGGCCCTCGTACACGTTCGACATCATCGCCTGTGGGATCGCGGATCCGGCGGTCGTGGTGAAGTCGAGGTTCGTGGGCGGGCCGGTGAGCGCGATCGTCGCGCTCGTGGGCGTGTCGCCGCTGTTGCCTGAGCCACCCGAACTGCTGGCGCCTGCAGAGCAGCCTGCGAGGCCGAGTGCTGCGGTGACTGCGATCGTTGCGGTCAGCAGGAGGGGATTCTTACGACGCATCATTGCTTCCTTATTGGTCTGTGGGTCTCTGAGGGAGAAACGCCTGTGCACGTTGCGGGCGGCGGTGCCTGCTCGCCTCCTCGGGGCCGTCATGTGTGGTGACTGCCGATACTCAACCGCAGAGATTGTTGATCCCTGGATCTGATCAAGCGTATTGCCGAGGTGGCTCTTCAGTGTTCTCAGTGGTGGCTTCGTGCACATGAAGATTTGAACCAGGATACATGGTAAGACCACTTAACGTCACGCTAGTATCGGGAACAATCAGATCACGCCCCACAGAAACGAGCTCAGGTTGACCACGCCCCACAGCTTTGCCCCGGCGGTGCCCGTGCATACGTACGAGCGCATTGTCGACCAGATTGAGCAGGCGATCGTGTCGGGAGAGATTCCGGTTGGCTCGCAGCTGGCGAGTGAGCGTGACCTCATGGTGCAGTTCGGCGTGAGCCGGCCGACCGTGCGCGAGGCGCTGCGCATTCTGCAGAGCATGGGGCTGCTTGAGTCGCGCCCGGGCACCCGTGGCGGGCCCGTCGTCCTCTCGCCCTCATCCAAGGCGCTGTCGCGCTCCTTTCGGGCCATGATCGGCACCGACGCTCTCGATATCGCCGACCTTATGGAGTACCGCGTCGTGCTCGAGGGCACCGCGAGCAAGCTGGCCGCGCTGCGCCACGACGATGCCTCACTCGCGCGCCTGCGCACCGCGATCGAGCGCATGGAGCGTGAAGCCGAGGGCAACGCCGACAGCTTCGCCGACGCAGACCTCGAGTTTCACGAGGCGATCTGGGCCGCGAGCGGCAACGAGGTGCTGCGCATGAGCGGCCAGGCCGTGTCGGGCGCGCTGCGCGGCATCATGCAGCGCGACGCCGAGGGCGATCACCACGACAACCGCGTCAAGCTCGCCTCTGCGAAGATTGACCGCGGGCTGTTCGAAGCGATCGCGAGCCGCGACGCCACACTCGCCAGCCGGATCGCGCGGCGTGCGGTCGCCGACCGCTTCGCCCCGCTGCTCGGGGACGAGGGGCGCCGCGCGCTCGAGGCACTCGCGGAGTAGGGATGCAGCGCAGCCACGGGCACCGACGCCCGGGCGCACGGCTTACCTTTGTGGCCGTGCGAATACCGCGAGCGCCGCGCACGCGGCCGCTACGGCGATGGCAAACACCGTTACGGCCGGGGTCAGGCCCAGCTCTTCGGCGAGCAACCCGAGCCCGATGACGGGAAGCGCGCTGCCGAGATAAGTAACCGTATAGATCGCGTTGACCGTAGAGGCGTGGCGTTCGGGCTCGACTGCGGCGGTCGCCGCAGTGAACGCCGCCTGGAACGCGATGCCCTGCCCTATGCCGGCCAGCGTGCTCGCCGCGACCAGAAGCACGCCACTGTGGAGCGGGCCCGCGGCGGCCACCCCGACGAGTGCAGCGGCGAGGGCGATGAGCCCCACGCGTACCAGCCACTCACCACGCAGCGGGACGAGCTGGGTGAGGGCGGAAGCGGCGAGCGTGACCGCGGCGAGGAGCCCAATGCCGAGGCGCGAGTCGGCGCCCGCAATGCTCGCAAAATGTGTGGGGGCGAGCGAGAGGCAAAAACCAAAGACGGTGAAACTCAGGAATCCGGTTGCAGTCGCGGTTCGGAACGTGCGGAGGGAACGTGAGCTTGGGGTCAGCTGGGGGAGGTGGCCAGGTGCTTCGGGGAAGTGTTCGGGGGCGTCCGCGAGCGCAAGGGTTGGCGTGGCCATGCGTGGCACGCACTCCCGGTGCGGCGCGACCAGCAGGATCACGGGCACGAGCACCACTAGGGCCGCCGCCACCACGAGATAGGGCAGCACGAGCGGGTCGGTGAGAAACCCGATGGCAGGCGACTCCGGCGAGTCAGCCGTCGACGTGCTGGAAGATCCTGCGCCGGCGAAGGACAGCGCCCCGCCCAGAATGGGCCCGACCGCCACTCCGCCAGAGGTGGCCAACAGGGTGACGCGGCCCACAAGTGCGGGGCGATCGGGTGAGAGGGCGCGCAGGGCACCTGATCCGGTGCCGGTGGCGCACGCGATCGCCACGCCCTGTACCGCCCGCGCGACGCAGAACCAGCCGAGCGTCGGTGCGAACGCGAGCCCGGCTGTCGCGAGCGCCGCGGTGGCGACGCTCGCGAGCAGCACTGTGCGTCGGTTCGCGGTATCAGTGAGGCGCCGCGACGCCACCAGACCCGCGATGAGCGCCAACACATAGCTCGAGAACGCGAGGGCGGTGCCGAGCGACGACATGCGCAGCTTGACCTCGAGTAGCGAAAACAGCGGGGTGCTGAGATTGGCGCTCACGAGTAGCACGAAGAGAGTGGCCGCAGTCACGAGCATGCGGGAGCGGGGCCGGATCGGCGTGCGGGGGAGTGTCGGTGGGTCGGATCGAGTGGATGATCGGTGGAACGCGGGGGTGGTGCGCAAGTTAAGATCTCCTTCGCGGACGCCGGGGTGAGGCGGCCGTGCATGCTTGCGGGGTGCTGCGAGCTGTGCGGTATGCCTCAGGGATGTCTGTGGCACAGGAAAAGTACATCGGGTTCGCGCGTATTGAGCAAGTGGTAGGTTGCAGATTGATCAATATGATCAATGTCGGTAATCTCGAATCATCAGAAGGTGGTCAAAATGAGCGATCTAGATGCAACCGACCGCAAAATCCTCGCCGCGCTCGACGATGACGGCCGGATGCCAACTGCCATGATCGCAATGCGCCTCGGGCTAGCTCGTGGCACTGTGCAAGCGCGACTCGAGAAGATGCGCGAATCGGGGGTCCTCCGTTTGCACAGTTCCCGGGTGAAACCGGCGGCGCTCGGTCGTCCTGTCGCGGCGAGTGTGCAGGTAGAACTGGACCAGCATCAGATCGCTGCGGCGATTGCGGCGCTGGCGAGCATTCCTGAAGTGCTCGAGTGCTTTGCGCCCGCGGGTAACACAGACCTGTTGCTGCGGGTGGTAGCGAAAGACCCCGACGACCTGTATCGGGTGAGCGAAGAAATTCGGCTATGCCCCGGTATCAACCGCACATCAACGAGCTTGTTTCTTCGAGAAGTGATCGCATACCGAGTAACTGGATTGCTTGCAGAAAGTCAGTAGATAGTTGGTTCTTTCTGAGCGTGAGCGGAGTTGCCTGAGGTAACTCAAACCCATCGGGTGCTAGCGTAGCGAGGGTTGTACATGCATTTCGACGTCCTATGGGGAGGCCACCACATGCGCAGAGAAACCCGAGCAAGATTCAGGCGGGGTGTTGCCGTGCTCGGCGTCTGCGCGTTCATTGCTGGCATGGCGGTCACGCAGCAGGTGCAGGCGCCCGCCGCCCAGGCAATTGAGCTCGACCTTCCCACCTGGGAAGACGTTGAAGCGGCCAAGAAGAACCAGAAGCTCGCAGACAAAAAGGTCAAAGAGATCGAGGCGCTCATCGCCGAGGGTGAGAAAGAGCTCGATCGCCGCCGCAACATGCATGCCACGACGATCGAGGAGCTTCGCGACGCTGAGGTAGCTCTCGCGGAGGCCTCAGACAAGGCCAACACCCTCAATGAAGAGGCCGAGGCGAGCCGTGTCGAAGCAAAAGAGGCGGCGGATCGTGCGGGCGTGATCGTTGCGCAAATGTACCGCTCGGGCGGTGTTGACCGCAGTATGGAACTCTTCCTCGACTCAGATGGCAGCACCGCAGACGCGCTTCTCGAGCGCATGGCCTCGATGTCGAAGGCGACTGAGCGTAACTCGCAGGTTTCAGAGGCAGCCGAGCAGGCAGCCAACAACGCCGACTCCCTCGGTAAGCAAGCGAAGACTGCTGAGGCTCTGCGTGAAGAACTACGGCTCGACAAGCAAGAAAAAGAGAACGCTGCGGCCATCGCCGTAACGTCGCAGGGTGAGCTCGTCGCAGAACAAGAGCTGCAGCAACGCGACCTCGAAACGAAACTCGAGGCGCTCAAGGACACCACGTCGAAGACGATCGACGGTTACAAAGAGCGGCTGCAAAAAGAGGCAGAAGAGCGCGAGCGCATACGCAAGGAGGCCGAAGAGGCCGAGCGCCGCCGCCAGGCCGAAGAAGAAGAGCGTAGGCGCCAAGAACAAGAAAACAACAACACTGGCACCCCGCCGCCCACGTCGCCGCCGCCGCCCACCGGGCCGCCGACTACACCGCCCAGCACGTCGAATGGTTGGGTGTACCCAACCTCGAATTACTGGGTTTCAGAGGGCTACCGCAGCCCCGGGCGTTGGAACCACACTGGCATCGACCTCGCTACGGGATGTGGCACACCCATCGTGTCGGCAGCGCCGGGCTACGTACGCCTCGCCTACTGGGATAGTGGAGGCGGCGGCAACATGGTCACCGTCGACCACACGAACGGCTGGCAGACGCGCTACGCGCACATGATTAGCTGGGCGATTGTGGCGCCGGGTCAGTGGGTCGACGCAGGCCAAACGGTCGGGTACGTTGGCACGACCGGCGCGAGCACCGGCTGCCATCTGCACTTTGAGATGATTCCGGGGCAGCACGACGGTTGGTACGGGTTCGTGAACCCCGCCGATTACATCGCGTTCTGGTAGAACGCACGCAAAAGGCGCCGAGAGAGCTGCTCTCTCGGCGCCTTTTGCGTGCCCCAGGGGCCGAAGTGCGCGTTACTCCTGAGCTGCGAGGCGCTCCTGTGCCTCGACGATCAGCTGCTCGGCGTCTGCCGCCGAGCCCCACGCGTCAACCTTGACCCACTTGCCGGGCTCGAGGTCCTTGTAACGCTCGAAGAAGTGCTCGATCTCCTTGCGGGTGTACTCGGGAATGTCTGCAACATCCTGGATGTGGCTCCAACGGGGATCCTTCACCTGCACAGCTACGACCTTGTCGTCGCCACCAGCCTCGTCGCTCATCTTGAGCACGCCGACGGGGCGCACCTTGACTCCTACGCCGGGGAATACGGGGTAGTCGAGCAGCACGAGCACGTCGAGCGGGTCGCCGTCTTCGCCGAGGGTCTCCTCGAAGAAGCCGTAGTCGGCGGGGTACACGAACCCGGTGTAGAGCACGCGGTCGAGGTAGACGCGCCCCGTCTCGTGGTCGATCTCGTACTTGTTGCGGCTCCCCTTAGGGATCTCGATGACGGCGTCGAACGCTGCGGTCATTGGCTGCTCCTTGCGTAAATGATTGCGAGATAATGCTGAGCCCAGAGTACCCGAAGCGGGCCAGGGAGGCTGGCCGCCCGCAGGTGTAATAGCTTGCGCCCGTTTAAAACCGTGTTCCGGATCATGCGCAGCGACGACCAGCGATAGCGTAGACGGCATGACCGAGCAGGCGCGACCACCTCAACCGTTGCCCAATGGGCGGCCTGGAGCACGCACGTTCGGACCCGAGACGATGGCGACGCGGCGTGCCGTGCGGCGGGCGCTCGCACCGCTGGCCGGGCAGCACCGGCGGGCGGGCGGCGGGCCCGACGAGTGGCCGCTTGTGCTGGTTGGGCTCTCGGGCGGGGCAGATTCGCTGGCGCTCGCCCTGGCCGTAGCCTACGAAGCACCCCGCGCCGCCCTGCGTGCGGGGGCTGTGATCGTGGACCACGGACTCCAGGTGGGCTCGGCTGAAGTTGCACGGACGGCCGCAGCGCAGGCACGGGCCATGGGGCTTGATCCGGTGCTGATCGAGCGCGTGAATATTGCCGCCGATGCCGCCGGAGGCCCAGAATCAGCCGCGCGCAGTATGCGCTACGCGGCGTTTACGCGCGTGGCAGAGGACGTGGGCGCCAGCAGCGTGCTGCTAGCGCACACGCACGACGACCAAGCGGAACAGGTGCTTTTGGGACTGGTGCGCGGCAGCGGGCTACGCAGCCTCGCGGGGATGCCGGTGTCACGCCCGCTTGCGCGGCCCGTCGTACACACGGAGGCGGGGTCAGGCGGTTCAGGCTCAGCGGTGTCGCGCTACCTCCTACGTCCGTTCTTGCTAGCGGCCGAGGATGGCGCTACTCCTATCACCCGCAGTGTGACCGAGGCGGCCTGCGCAGACCAAGGTGTTGAGTACTGGCGCGATCCGCACAACAGTGACGCGAGCTTCGCGCGCGTGCGGGTGCGCGAACGGGTGCTGCCGCTGCTTGAGGCAGAACTCGGGCCGGGCATCGCCGACGCGCTCGTGCGCACCGCCCAGCTAGCGCGCCAGGATGCAGACGCCCTCGACGCGATCGCCGCTGGGCAGGTGCGCGCCTTGCTGGCTAATGCTGGTGCTGGTGCTGCCGAGGTTGACGACGCAGACCTGCTTGCTGTTTCGGCGTTCGATTTGAGTCTGCTCGATGGGCCCGTGCTGCAACGCGTGGTGCGGGGGCTTGCGCGCGCAAGATTTGGAGTTTCGCTCGAGCGAGTTCACACGCTCGCTGTGGTGAGCCTCGTTACGGCCTGGACCGGGCAGGGAACAATCAGCGTTCCCGGTATTGCGGTCACGCGCAGGGCTGGCATGCTTTACTTTCAGCGCCAAACCACCTCCCCAAGGCGCGCCTAGCGAATTGCAGGCCGGACCAGCTGCACACAAACAGGAGATCTGCGCTCGTGCAGGATCAAATCCGCGTTTTAGTCCTGCACGAGCGAGTCGCAGCATCCACCCCCGCAATCTCGCCTGTAGGAATTACCCAGCGTGCAAAACCAGGTCGGCGGTAAACTACAGCGCATGGACGTTGAACACCTGGGTGACGATCTCACCGAAGTACTGCACACCGAGGCCGAGCTACACGCGCGGCTCGCCGAGATGGCGCGCGAGATCGAGGCAGACTACGCCGACGGCCCGCCCCCGCTTCTCGTGGGCGTGCTCAAGGGTGCGGTCATGGTGATGGCCGACCTCGCACGCGAACTGCGCTTCCATGCGCAGATGGACTGGATGGCCGTCTCGTCGTATGGCGCGGGCACCAAGTCGAGCGGTGTCGTCAAGATTCTTAAGGATCTCGACGCCGACATTTCTGGCCGCGATGTGCTGATCGTTGAAGACATCATCGACTCGGGGCTCACCCTGTCGTGGCTGAAGGAAAACCTCGAAAGCCGTGGCGCGAAGTCGGTGCGCATCTGCACGATGCTGCGCAAGCCGAAGGCGCTCAAAGTGGACGTCGATGTTGCGTACGTCGGCTTCGATATTCCCGTCGAGTTTGTGGTCGGTTACGGCCTCGACTACGCAGAGGATTACCGTAACCTGCGCGACGTAGCGATTCTCGCGCCGCACGTCTACAGCAAGTAGCACGAACGCGGGGGCGGCCTTGCGCCGAGAGCGTACATCCGCCCCCGCCGCAGTACGGTGTCAGCGGTATTAGCTACGCTTACACCTGCACCCCGCGTACCCGAAAGGCGCTGACTTGGCAGAGAATTCACCGAAGAGCCCACCTAAGAAGAACAAGCTGCTGCGCGGCCCGCTGGTCTATTTGATCTTGGCGCCGCTTATCGTGCTGCTGGGGTGGTCGCTGCTTTCGGGCGGTAACGTGCGCGAGGTACCCACCGAACAGGGCCTCGAAATGCTCGCTGCGGGCGACGTGAAGAAGGCCGAGATCGTTGACGGTGATCAGCGCGTCAACCTCGAGCTCACCAAGGCAGACAAGAAGACCGGTGCAACCGAGGTCTACTTCTACTACGTCACGCCCCGCGGTCCCGACATTGTCAAGGCCGTCGACGACGCCAAGATCAAGGACGGCTTCACCGACCAGGTGCCCCAGCCCAATCCCGTGTGGTCGCTCGTCGGGTTCATGCTGCCGCTGCTTCTCATTGGTCTGCTGATCTGGTGGATGCTGTCGTCGATGCAGGGCGGCGGCCGCGGTGTCATGCAGTTCGGCAAGAATAAGGCCAAGCTCGTGTCGAAGGAGACCCCCAAGGTCACGTTCGCAGACGTCGCCGGCGCAGACGAAGCGGTCGAAGAGCTGCACGAAATCAAAGACTTTCTGCAAGACGCGTCGCGGTTTCAGGCCGTCGGCGCACGCATTCCCAAGGGAGTGCTGCTGTATGGCCCTCCCGGCACGGGTAAGACCCTGCTCGCACGCGCGGTGGCGGGCGAGGCCGGCGTGCCGTTCTACTCGATCTCGGGCTCAGACTTTGTCGAGATGTTCGTGGGCGTCGGTGCAAGCCGCGTGCGCGACCTCTTCAAAGAGGCCAAAGCAAACGCCCCCGCCATCATCTTCATCGATGAGATCGACGCTGTCGGCCAGCGCCGCGGCCAGGGGATGGGTGGTGGCCACGACGAACGTGAGCAGACCCTCAACCAGCTGCTCGTTGAGATGGACGGCTTCGACCCCAAGACCAACGTGATCATGATCGCGGCGACGAACCGCCCCGACATGCTCGACCCAGCCCTGCTACGCCCGGGCCGTTTCGACCGACAGGTGGGCGTCGACGCCCCCGATATGCCGGGCCGCCTCAAGATTCTGCAGGTGCACGCCAAGGGCAAGCCGCTGTCGAAGAACGTCGACCTTGAGGTTGTCGCGCGCAAGACGCCCGGCTTCTCGGGCGCTGACCTCGCGAATGTGCTCAATGAGGCCGCGCTGCTTACCGCGCGCTCGAACGCTCAGCTCATCGACAACCGTGCCCTCGACGAGGCCATCGACCGCTCGATCGCTGGCCCGCAGCGTCGCACCCGCGTCATGAAAGACCGCGAGCGCCTCATTACCGCCTACCACGAGGGCGGGCACGCACTCGTGGCGGCAGGCCTCAACCACACCGACCCCGTGACCAAGATCACGATCCTGCCGCGCGGTCGTGCGCTGGGCTACACGATGGTGATTCCACTCGAAGACAAGTACTCGGTGTCGCGCAATGAGCTGCAAGATCAGCTCGCCTACGCGCTCGGCGGCCGCGTTGCCGAAGAGCTCGTGTTTCACGACCCCACCACTGGCGCTGGTAACGACATCGAGAAGGCGACGAGCACAGCGCGCAAGATGGTCACCGAGTACGGTATGTCGTCGTCGGTGGGGCCGGTGAAACTGGGCGAAGCGCAGCCCGGTGCGTTCATGGGTGAGTTCGGCCAGAGCCGTGACTACTCCGAGGGCCTCGCCGTCACCATCGACGCCGAGGTGCGCGCCCTGCTCGAGCAGGCGCACAACGAGGCGTACGAGGTGCTCGTGCAAAACCGCGACATTCTTGACAACCTTGCGCACGAGCTGCTCGAGAAAGAAACGCTCGACCACAACCAGATTGCCGAGATTTTCCAAGGTGTGCAGAAGCTCGCGCCGCGTCCCATCTGGCTGTCTCACGACGACCGACCCGTGTCGACGAGGCCTCCCATCGAGGTGCCCGCCAACGTGCGCACCGACGGCCCCGCTGTCGACCTGTCGGCTCTCGACACGAAAAATGGTGACCAACAAGATCCTGAGGCACCCGTAGCTTCCGAAACAACGGAGAACTAGGCGTGGCACCCATCGAAGTGATGGGCGTGCTCAACGTCACGCCTGATTCATTTAGTGACGGCGGCAAATACGTCGACGTTGAGACGGCCGTGCGGCGCGGTGAGCAGCTCATCTCGCAGGGTGCGACCTTCGTCGATGTCGGCGGTGAGTCAACGCGGCCGGGCGCAGCACCCGTGAGCGAAGACGAAGAGGCCGCACGGGTGCTACCCGTGATTCGGGCGCTCGTTGAACGCGGGATTCCCGTCTCGATCGATACGATTCACGCTTCGACGGCCGAGGCAGCAGCAGACGCGGGGGCCGCGTACATCAACGACGTGTCGGGCGGCACCCACGACCCGCGCATGTGTGCTGTAGCGGCGCTCGCCAGCCAGGGGCACGGCACCAAGTTCATCATCGGACACTGGCGCGGTATTCCAGACCTGGCGCACCACCGCTCTGAGTACACCAACGTCGTCACTGAGGTGCGCGACGCGCTTGCCGGGCTCGCCGGCAACGCGATTCGCGCGGGCGTCGATCCGGCCCACGTGATCATCGACCCGGGTCTCGGGTTCGACAAGACCGACGCGCAGTGCTGGCAGTTGCTCGCGCAACTGCCAGAGCTTGCTGCGACAGGTTACCCCGTGCTCGTCGGTGCATCGCGCAAGCGCATGCTGGGTGAGATGCTGGGCGGCCTGCCCGGCGCGGTGACCGCCCATATCGACGCCTGCGAGACCCACGAGCGCGATCTCGCTACCTCTGTGGTGAGTGCCTTTGCGGCGCGCGCGGGCGCATGGGGGGTGCGCGTACACGACGTCGCGGGAACGACTCAGGCCCTCGCGGTCGAGGCTGCGTGGCGCGCCGCGAGCGTCGCGGCGGTGCACCCCGCGGGGGGAGCTGGCCAGGCAACAGCCGGGCTGCGCGACCGCATCACGCTTACGGGTCTTGAAGTGTTCGCGCACCACGGCGTGTTCGACTTCGAACGCGAGAACGGTCAGAAGTTCTTGATCGACGCAGAAATCGCGGTCAACCTGCACCAGGCCGCGGCGGGCGACGCGCTCGGCGAGACGGTGCACTACGGTGAACTCGCCGACGCCATCGTCGAAGCGGTGAAGCGTGACCCTGTCGATCTGATCGAGACGGTGGCCGAGCGTATCGCCGACGTCGCCCTGTCATTTCCGGGCGTGCGCGAGGCCCGCATCACGGTCAATAAACCCGATGCACCCATCAGCCACCCGTTCGAGAACGTATCTGTGACGGTCGTGCGATGATCGCCCAGCTCGCCCCCGTGCTCATCGCGTTTGGCGCCAACCTCGGCGACCGCGGTGAGACGATCGACGCGGCAGCGCGCGCGCTCGCAGGCACCGACGGCATCTTTGACCTACAAATGTCACCGCTGCGCGAAACGATCGCGGTGACGCTTGAGGGCCCAGATCCCAGCGCGCCCCGCTATCTCAACGCGGTCGCCCGCGCTACGACGTCGCTCGGCCCGCACGAGCTGCTCGACGTGATGCAGCGCATCGAGCACGAGCAGGGCCGCGTGCGCGACGTGCGCTGGGGTGCACGCACGCTCGACCTCGACCTGATTCTCTACGCGGGCCGCGTCATCAAGGATGAACGCCTCGAGGTGCCGCACCCGCGCGCCCACGAGCGCGACTTCGTGCTCTCTCCCTGGCTCGCGCTCGAACCGGGCGCGGTGCTCATGGGCCACGGCCGAGTCGCCGATCTGCTCGCGCGCATAGGCGATACGACGCAGCCGCTCTCGGCGGGTTTTGATCCGGATCATGGCTAACCACCCGAGCCCACAGCACCAGCCGTTCGCGCCGCTGATCGTGGCGGGCGCGGGGCTTGTCGCCGCGCTGCTTGTACAGTGGGGGCTCGCCCGCAGCGGGCAGTCGCCGCTCGTGCCGCCCTACAGCGTCGCGATTGCCCTCGTATCGATCGCGGCCGTGCTCATCGTGTTCGGGCTGCGCATTAAGCGGGCCGTCGCGAGCGAGAAACGCGCGGTCGACCCGTTTCTCGCGGTGCGCGTGCTGGTCGCCGCGCGAGCGGGCGCCCTGGTGGGAGGCGCGTTTGGTGGGTTTGGTGCAGGCCTGGTGCTGTCGCTTGTGGGGCGTAGCGTGCCGGCACCCGCGACGGTCTGGTTGCCGATGGCCGCTGTTGGAGGCGCGGGTCTCGCCCTGCTCGTGTGCGGTTTGATTGTTGAGCGCTGGTGCCGGGTACCACCGGGCGACGGTGACGAGACACGCGCGAGCGATGACGGTGAGACCGGGCCAGAGTCTCAGGCGGCCTACCGTCGCCCGTAAGCTGGTGCGGTGATGAATGAAGAACACCACGTAACCCGCGACAATTGGACCCGCGTATCGACCAAGTACGCCTGGGCTGACCTGGCTATCAACCTGCTGCTCGTAGTCGCCGTTGCGATCGTGTTCACAGTAGTGCTGCTGAACGCGGGCGACGAAGCCCCGCTGCCCGTGCTGATCGGCCTGCCCGTGGGCATTGTCGCCCTGTTCGTGAACGCACTGCTCGCGTTTCGGCGCGTGCGGGCGATTGGCTACATTCTGCGCGAAGACGACCTGCTGTTTCGCCGCGGGATCATGTTCGAGCGCATCGTGGCGGTGCCCTACGGCCGGCTGCAACTCGTCGACGTGACACGCGGCCCGCTGCTGCGTGCGCTCGGTCTATCGACCCTCAAGTTTGTGACTGCGTCGGCTGCCACTGGTGTGCAGCTACCGGGTCTCGCAGCCGATGACGCAGAGGAACTGCGTGACAAGCTTGTCGCGCTCGCCGAGATTCGGCGGTCTGGCCTGTGACCGGCGCAGAAACTGAGACCGCATGGCGGCGCATGCACCCGTTCTCGCCGCTTCTGCGCGGCGGGCTCGCGCTGCTCGTCATCGCGGGCATCATCATCGGCAACTTTCGCGACCGCATCATCGACATTTTTGTCGGTGAGAAGTTGTGGAACAGCGATGAATACAACGAGATCCCCTCGGGGGCGCAAGACCCATTCGGGTTCATCGCCGAGCGAGGGCTTGTGCTCGTCGCGATGGGGGTCGCGCTCGCGATCATTGCTTTGATCATCTTCTTCTCGTGGATTGGCTGGCGGTTTTCGACCTATCGGGTCACAGGCGACGCCGTTGAAGCACGCAAGGGCGTCGTGTTTCGTAGCCACCGGCGGGCTCCGCTCGAGCGCATTCAGAGCGTCAACCTGCAGCGGCCGCTGCTCGCGCGGGCACTGGGGCTCACCAAGATCGAGATCGTGACGGCGGGTCAGGGCGGCAAAGTTGAACTCGCCTACCTGAGCTTTCAAGACGCAAAGACGGTGCGCGAAGACATTCTCGGCCGGGCGGCGGCAAAGCGTGGCGGCGCGCAGGTTCAAGATGAACACGCCGCCGAGGCGAATCAGCCGCTTGAACAAGCGATCGAACAGGCAGCTGAACAGCCCGCCGACCAGTCCGCCGACCAGCCGGCCACGGGGGCACCCTCGGTAGCTCCCGCGCAAGCTCCCGCGCAAGCTCCCGCGCAAGCTCACGCCCAGTTCGGCAGCGCAGCGTTCGACGCGGCACTTGTGGCGAGGGCCAACGATTTCGTCGACTTCGATATCGACCCGAAGGCGGTCACCGAGAATACGCTCGTGCGCGTGCCCGTGGGCCGGCTTGTCGGGAGCATCGCGCTGAGCTGGGAAGCGGTGTCGCTCGTGGCAGTTGCGACCGCGTTGATCGTTGGCGCCGCCACAATCGAACCGGTTATGGCGTTTGGCCTCTTTCCCATGGTGATCATCACCGCGAGTATCATCATCAGCCAGTTCAACAAGGGCTTCAACTTCACGCTGTCGCGCGGGCACGACACGATTCGCACCGGCGCGGGCCTCACCTCCACGGTGACCGAGACGATCCCGTTTGGCCGTATTCACGCGGTCGAAGCGAGGCAGCCGCTGCTGTGGCGGAAGCTGGGGTGGTGGAAGGTACGCGTCACGACGGCGGGGCACTCGGTGTCGCAGGGCGGGCAGAACGCTGCACAAAATGTGGTGCTGCCCGTGGGATCGATCGATGACGTGCTGCGCGTGTTCGCGACGCTGCTGCCGGGCATCGGCGAAGACCCGCGTGAGCTCGAAGAGCTGCGTGAGGGCCTCGTCGGCCAGGGCGAGGGCTACCTGGGGGCGGGCCCGCGCGCCGGGTGGGTGCTCTGGTTTGGCCGCCGCCGCTCGGGCGTCACGATCGGAGACGCCCAGGCACCGCACGCGACGCTGCGTATTCGCCGCGGATTCTTGACCCGCTCACTGGGTGTGATGCCCGTGCTGCGGGCGCAATCAGTGCTCTTCCACCGGCCGCTCGTGCACCGCATGCTCGGGCTCGCGACACTGCAGGCGCACACGGTGCTCGGCCCCGTGCTGATGCAGGTGCGCGGTGTCGAGCTGCAGGCCGCCCGCGCGATGTTTGACGAGTTCGCCGCGTGCGTGCTGCGCGTGCAAAACTCAGAGGCGCGAGAAATTGCCGAGGCGCGTGCGAGTAGCCAGCCCGCCCAAACAGCTCCGTCGCCCGAGCCCCCAGTAACCCACCATCAGGAGTCACACGATGTCAACGGTGAGTGAATCACGTCTCGGCGTCGGAGTCGTGGGCGCGGGGCGTGTCGGCCCCGTGCTGGCACGTGCCCTCGCGGGCGCGGGCCACGCGATCACCGGCATCAGCGCGATTAGCGCCGAGAGCCGCGAACGGGCCGACGTGATGCTGCCGGGCGTGCCCGTGCTCGAGGTCGCAGAGGTGGTGCGCCGCTCTGAGCTTGTGCTGTTCGCGATTCCGGGCGACGAACTGCCCGCGCTCGTGTCGGGGCTCACTGCGACCGGCGCGTGGCAGCCCGGCCAGCTCGTCATTCATACGAGCCCCGAGCACGGTTACGGCGTGTTTGCGCCCGCAATGGCGGCGGGCGTGATTCCGCTTGCGCTGCACCCCGCGCTCAAGTTCACGGGCACGAGCCTTGATCTCACGCGGCTCGCGGGCGCCTCGATCGCCGTCACGGCCCCCGCCCCGGTGCTGCCCATAGGCCTGGCGCTCGCGGTCGAAATGGGCGCCGAGCCCGTCGCGATCGCCGAAGCCGACCGTGCGGCCTACGCCGACGCGGTCACCGCGGCCGGCGATCTCGTCGGCGCGGTCGTGCGCCAGGGCCTCGACGCGCTGCGCGAGATCCGGGTCGAAGACCCCGCGCTGCTGCTTGGGGGTCTCGTGCGCGCGGCGCTCGAAGAAGCGCTCGCAACAGGATCCGGATCATCGCCAGACGCCGGGGGCGCCCCCGGCACGGGGCTCGAAGCGCCCTAACCCAGCCAGGCTCGCGTAGGATGGATCGGTATGCCGATCCGCCTGGATCTGGCGAGCCACGAACCGGAGGAACCCGCCCCAATGAGCGATCAGCCCGCATCCAGCACTCCCGCGACGAGCGAAGAGGACGTCTTCGAACAGAAGCGCGTGCGCATGGAGAAGCGCGAGAAGCTTAACGCCGGGGGAGACCTCGGCGGAGGCGCGTACCCCGTCGCGGTGCCCGTCACCACCACTATTCCCGCGGTGCGCGCCGAGTGGGGCCACCTCGAAGAGACCCCCGACACCGCTTCGGGTGCGACCGTCGGCATCGCCGGCCGCATTGTGTTTCAGCGCAACACGGGCAAGCTGTGCTTCGCGTCACTGCAGGCGGGCGATGGCACGCGCATTCAGGCGATGGTGAGCCTCGCCGAGGTGGGCGAAGAAGCGCTCGCCAAGTTTAAGGAGCTCGTCGACCTGGGTGACCACGTCTTCGTGGCCGGTGAAGTGATTTCGAGCCGCCGCGGCGAGCTGTCGATCATGGTGACCGAGTGGCAGATGGCGTCGAAGGCGCTCGCGCCGCTGCCCAATATGTACTCAGAGCTGAACGAAGAGATGCGCGTGCGCCATCGCTACCTCGACCTGATCCAGCGTGAGCAGGCGCGCATCAACGTGGTGACGCGTGCGCGCACGATGGCGAGCCTGCGCAAGACGTTTGCTGAGCGCGACTACCTCGAGGTCGAAACGCCGATGCTGCAGACTATGCACGGTGGAGCCTCGGCGCGCCCGTTCATCACGCACTCGAACGCTTTCGACACCGAGCTGTTCTTGCGCATCGCACCCGAGCTCTACCTCAAGCGCGCCGTCGTTGGCGGGCTCGAGCGCGTGTTTGAAATCAACCGCAACTTTCGCAATGAGGGCGCAGACTCGACTCACAGCCCCGAGTTCGCGATGCTCGAGGCGTACGAAACGTACACCGACTACAACGGCATCGCAGACCTGACGCAGGAGCTGATTCAGAACGCGGCGCTCGCGGCGAACGTGGGAAGCGAGCGTGAGGGTACGCACGTCGTGAAGTGGGCCGACGGCACGCTCTTCGACCTGGGCGGTAACTGGGCTCGGATCTCGATGTACGGCACGCTGTCTGAAGCCTGCGGCCGTGAGGTCACCCCCGAGACTTCGGTCGAGGACCTGCTCGCGATCGCCGACGCCGAGGGTGTTGAGGTGCACCTGCCCAACCACGGCAAGCTGGTCGAAGAGCTGTGGGAGCACTTCGTGAAGGACGGGCTCACCGCGCCGACCTTCGTCATGGATTTTCCGGTCGAGACGAGCCCGCTGACTCGTCACCACCGCTCGATCGCGGGTGTCGTTGAGAAGTGGGACCTCTACATTCGCGGCTTCGAGCTGGCGACGGGCTACTCCGAGCTCGTCGATCCCGTCGTGCAACGTGAGCGGTTCACGCAGCAGGCAGCTGAGGGTGCACGCGGTGACGACGAGGCGATGGGCGTTGACGAGGACTTCCTACGTGCGCTCGAGCACGCCATGCCGCCCGCGGGCGGCATGGGCATGGGCATGGATCGCCTGCTGATGGCGCTCACGGGCCTGGGAATTCGCGAGACGATCTTGTTTCCGCTCGTAAAGTAGGTTCCCGCGGGGTGTGCCCCGGGTAAAACTTTATCGCCGCGGGCCGTCAGTTGACGGCCCGCGGCGAATTCTATTTGTAGCCCGCTACTTGCGGTTCCAGGCAAGGGCAGCGAGAGCGAGCGCCGCCACCATGAGTCCGAAGTCGCGCAGCGCTACATCGAGGTAGCCGCCTACGCTCACGAGGCTGATGATGATGCCGGCCAGCCAGACCGCCACGAGCAGACCGCCAAACCTGGGCAGAAACGCCACCACCAGGCCGGCCACAATCTCGATTGCGCCGATGATCAGCATTGCCGTGTGCGCATCGCCGGGAATGATGTTGTCCATCCATGGAGCCAGGTAGCGCTCCCAGTCATCGGTGAGCACGCGCACAAACTTGTCGAGGCCAAAGAGGATTGGCGCGACGGTGAACACCGTACGCAGCATGAAGAATGCGAGCCGGTTGCCGTCAGCGAGTAGCGACGCTTGGGCGCCTCGCTGTGCTTCTGCGCGCGTCTTGGCCTGTGCGTTGGAGTGGTGAGTCATGATGAGTCCTTTGCCAAATTTGTTAAAGATGTTTTTACTTACGATAGATCCAGTTTTGCTCTAGTGTCAACTTTCTTATCCGATAGAATGGTTGGTATTGGGTCTACCATGTAGGCGAGAGGAGCAATGATGTTCTCACTGGGGTTTCTGATCATGTCGCTGGTGCTATTGCTCGTGCGGGCTATGCTCGCCGTGGCGTTTGCGCGCGAGGCGCTCTTGAAGTTGAAGGACGTGCCCAAGTTTGCGAAGAACGACGGGCTGCCCGTGCCTCTCGCGTGGGTAGTTGTGGTGGCCGAGTCGGCCGCGGCGCTCTCGTTCGCAACTGGTGTGCTCGCAGCGTGGGCCGCGCTGGGGGTCATGCTGCTGATGCTCGGCACCACGGCACTGCACGTGTTTAAGTGGCGCAGCAAGTATTGGGCGCAGCAGGGTGGCCCCGAGTATGACCTGTTGCTGCTCACGCTTGCGGCGGTGATTGCAGCGTTTGGGCCGGGTTTAATGGCGGTGCCGCTACCCTTCTGACCTGGGCCAACGGAGGCGCACTCGTTCAGGAAGTGCCGGGCTGGCGCGGGTACAGTGGCAGGTATGGATAACTGGTGGATGAACGCTGTCTGGTCGCTTACCCCGACCGTGCTAATCGGGCTTTTCTTCTGGCTCGTGCTGCGGCTCATCATTCGTGCCGACCGCACAGAGCGACGCGTGTACCAGCAGATCGAAGACGAAGAGCGGGCCAAGGCCGGGCTGCCGCTGCGTAACGAGAAATAGTGCGTTGCCGGTAATCGACTAGAACTTTCCCATCTGGCACTAAGGTGAATACGACGGTGTGTTTACTTAGTGCTAAGGGGAATGGTCGATGAGTTTCAACTGGTCTGAGCTGAACTGGCCGGTTGCGTGGACCTTTACGGTTCTTGTCGTCGACAACCTGATTCGTATCACGGCGCTCTTTATTGTGCCGCGCAACCGGCGCCCGACTTCGGGTATGGCATGGCTGATGGCTATCTTTTTCATGCCAGTGCCCGGCTTACTGCTGTTTTTGATCATCGGCAGCAAGCGGTTGCCCAAGAAGCGTGAGCAAAAACAAGAGGCGATTAATCACTTCGTGAAGCAGATTGCAGACCGCGAGGAGCAGGGTCTCGTGTGGTCGGGGGAGCCGCTGCAACCCGGTCTCGAGAGCGTTGAACGGCTGGGGCGCTCCCTCGGCGCGCAGCCGATGCTGCAGGGCAATAGTGCCTCGATCTGCATTGACTACGAAGAAAGTCTCGCCCGCATGGCTGCCGCGATTCGCGAAGCGCAGGCCTACGTGCACGTCGAGTTCTATATTTTCGTGCTCGACGACACGACCGCCGACGTGTTCGCGGCGCTACGCGAAGTGGCCGCGCGCGGTGTCAAGGTGCGTGTGCTCGCCGATCATATCTCGGCCGTGCGCAACCCCGGTATGAAGCGCACGGCTAAAGCACTCGACGACATGGGCGCCGATTGGGCGTACATGCTGCCCGTGCGCCCGTGGCGCGGTGAGTACCAGCGCCCGGACCTGCGCAACCACCGCAAGCTCATCGTGGTCGATGGCAAGGTGGGCTTTATGGGATCGCAAAACCTCGTCGATTCGAGTTACAACAAACCGGCGAACCGGCGTCGCGGCCTGCACTGGAAAGACCTGATGGTGCGTGTGGAAGGCCCGATCGTGTTGGGCCTTGAAGCGGTCTTTCAGGGGGACTGGTACCTCGAGACCGACGAGTACCTGACTCACCTGACCGATAACCCGCTCGAACTCGAAACTCCTGGCAACCTCGAGTGCCAGATCGTGCCGAGCGGCCCGGGCTACGCTGGTGAAAACAACCTGCAGGTGTTTGTCGCCCTCATGTACACGGCTCAGAACCGCATTAGTATCACGAGCCCATACTTTGTGCCCGACGGGTCGATCATGAACGCGGTGCGTGCGGCGACCGCCCGCGGTGTTGACGTCGAACTGTTCGTGTCAGAAACCGGCGACCAGGCTGTGGTGTACCACGCGCAGCGGTCGTATTATGAAGAGCTGCTGCGGGCGGGGGTGCGCATCTGGATGTTCAGGCCGCCGTACATTCTGCACTCGAAGCACTTCACCGTCGACGACGCTGTGGCCGTCGTCGGCTCCTCCAATATGGATCAGCGCTCATTTGGGCTGAACATGGAGATCTCGATGGTGGTGCACGGCGAGAGCTTTGTGCGCGACCTCGACGAGGTCAACGACTACTACCGCGCGAACGCCCGCGAGCTCACCCTCGAAGAGTGGTCGAAGCAGCCGCTGCGCTGGCAACTGATGGACGGGCTGGCGCGGCTCACCTCAGCGCTGCAGTAATTGCAGTAGACGCCGTAGCTGCAGCAGACGCCGCACAAGCGGCGGCTTGTTCGAATCGTTCAACGCTCAACCCGGCCGGGCCGCGCGAGAGGAGCCACACCTCGCCGTTCAAAATTCGGGGCACCTCGGCACCCGACACTGCCATTAGGCCTACGCGCAGCATTGCGCCGTGGGCGACGACAATCGATCCGGGAGCCTCGGAGAGCACGCGCTCGAAGGCGGCGGCAGCGCGCGCCGCCACCGCATCAAGTGGCTCGGCGCCTGTAATGTCGACGAGCCCGGGCCAGCGCTCCTTGGCCTCGTCGACGCCTACCCCCTCGGCAGCGCCAAAATCTCGCTCCCAGAATCCGTGATCTCGCTGCGGCGCAGCAAGGCTTAGGCCGTTCGCGAGAATCTCGGCGGTCTCAAAGGCGCGCGCAAGCGGCGAGGATCGTACGCCGGCCCATGTGCCTGCAGCGGCGAGCGATGCGGCCGTGACACGGGCCTGCGCGCGGCCCGTGTCGTTGAGCGCAATATCGGTGCGGCCCTGAATGCGGCGCTCAAGGTTCCAGTCGGTCTCGCCGTGGCGCACGAGCGCGATCGAGTCTTGAATGAGCAGGTTCATGAGAAGTAAGCGTAGTGAATGATTATGGTTGGCGGCGTAGAGCGCTATAAACATTGCCTATGCGCATTTCTGGTGCATAGGCAATGAGTGTCATTCTGAGCGTTGCCACGGGTGTCGCTCTGGAGTGTTGCCACCGGGTGTCGCTCTTGAGTGTTGCTACCGGGTGTCGCTCTTGAGTGTTGCTACCGGGTGTCCCTTTTGGCCATTATTAAAGGAACTGCTCTGCTGAGGGCACAGCTGTCCCCTCGAGCTCAGTTTTGCCGTCTGACGCGGGTCAGATTCGGTGATGCAGGGGTGCGCGCTGCGCGCGGCAGGGATTGCCACTTGTCGGGTGGCACGGGTGCCGGTGGTCTGCTCTTGCCCGGCAGAAACGCTACTGAGGGTGTGACTGAAGGGGCGGTCGAGGGCGTGTCTGTGTCTGTGTCTGTGTCTGTGTCTGTGTCTGTGTCTGTGTCTGTGCTTGTGTCTGTGTCCGTGTTTGTCTTTGTCGGCACGATTGTGAGCTGTGCCCAAGCAAGTTGCCGGGCCGCTCTGGGTGCTAGGTCGGTAACGTCGCCGTCTCTTGAGTGGAGCTTGAACGGGCCCTTGCCGTCGCGAGTGATGCGCCACCCTCCGGCGTGGAGTTGCATGTGGTGAAAACGGCAGAGCAAGGCGCCACGGTCAATATCGGTGCGGCCGCCATCACGGTCCCATTCGTCGATGTGGTGTGCCTCGCAGTATGAGGCGGGCCGGTCGCAGCCGGTCCAGATGCAGCCGCCGTCACGTAGCGACAGGGCGATGCGCTGCTCTGAAGAGTATGACCGTTTGGTGCGGCCCAGGTTTAGGGGGTTGCCCGCGCGGTCGACAGTCACCGGCACGACGCCAGTG
Source organism: Leucobacter faecis (assembly GCF_054456695.2). Taxonomy (NCBI): domain Bacteria; kingdom Bacillati; phylum Actinomycetota; class Actinomycetes; order Micrococcales; family Microbacteriaceae; genus Leucobacter; species Leucobacter faecis. Next base: position 145,438 of record NZ_JBTJER020000005.1, on the reverse strand, counting down.
TTGCACACCATGCGGTTCGCGACATCGACGGGCACGGCGGCGTTCTCGTCTTCAAAGAACGCCCGGCCAGGCCAGGTTGCCCCGGTCTCGGGGTCTGGCGCGTCGACGACGTGTACGACCCGCACGCCAGCTTGTCTCACCCCGAAGACCTGCTCGACGGTGGCGAGGGTGCCCGCGTGCATGACGTCGATTAAGAGATCGTGGGTGAGTTGGTTGTTGCTGCGGGGGTCGTCACGCAGTTCTCGTGCGGTTTCTTTGTCTTCATCGCTGACAAAGCGGGGCCCGCCTCGCCGGGGTCGCATTGCGCCGTTAATCATGGAGCGTACCCACGCGGCTGATTCGTCATCGAAGGTGAACGACCCGTGGTGCACCCCGTGCGCGTCGACCCACATGCGAAACGAGCGGCCCTCGTAGCGGGTCATGAACCGCTGCTGGGCCCCGTCGGGGTCGAGCAGGTCGCGCACGGTGCGGGCGGCCCCGGCAAGCTCTTCAACGGTGCGGCGGGTGGCTTCAAGGCTGAGTTGCTCGGCCGCGAGCCGCCATGCTTCGACCGCGGCATGGTTGGTGGCTTGTGTGATTGCTGCTTCTGCTTCTGCTTCTGCTTCTGCCTCTGCCTCTGCCTCTGCCGCTGCTTCTGCCTCTGCGGCCGCGTCTAAGCCGGCGTCTTCAGGGCCGGTGTTTTCAACAGCAATGCTGGGCGAGCCTTCGTGCTCGCCGGTGCTGACCGGTGGTTCGCCGAGCCCCCTGCGGATCGCATCATGCTGCTCAGTCGTGAGCGTACCCTCTAGAAGAGCGGCGCGAAGGGGTGCGTGCCAGGGGAGAGGCGGTGCGGTGATAACTCCTGAAGCGTCAGCGCCCGCACCCGCGCCCGAACCCGCGCCCGCACCAGCGTCAGAACCAGCGTCAACGCCCGGCTCGGATTGATCGAGGCCGGCATCCACCGGCCCATCTGCAAACAGTGACTCACCGACGCGCACCTCGCGTGCGGCCTGAGCGCGCGAGGCCCCGGTGATCTGTTGCACCAGGGACACGGGGCTGCGGTGACCGCGTGACTGCGCGAGCCCCGAGTGGCCAGCCTCGCGCGTGGAGCGCTGCGCGACGACACCCGACGCGGCGACGCGCACCCGGTCTGCCGTCTGCGCGAGCCTGGCTGCCGCGTCGAGCACCGCCATCACGTCTGTGTCAGAGAGGGCAGCGATGGTGTCGGGCAGCACCGCGGTCTCGGGCACCTCACCAAGCAGCCGGCGTAGCTCCGCCTGCTGCTGTGCGAGTGAGGTGAAAAGTTCCATGTCTCTATAGTCCACGCAGCCACCGACATTGGCGCAAGGAAAACCCCTGGTCAGGTTTAAGTAGCACAACATGAGTGTCACGAAACGGTAACAAAAGGTTCTGGTTATGGGGTTGTATAGGTGGTCAACGATGTCGCCTACTGCTTGATCACGAGCAGCTCGCCCACCTCGCATCCGAGCACCTCGCAGATCGCGGTGAGCGTTGAAAACCTGATCGCTTTCGCGCGATCGTTCTTCAGTACCGAGAGGTTCACAATGCTCACCCCCACGCGCTCACTGAGCTCAGTGAGAGTCATCTGTCGCTCGGCGAGCAGCTCATCCAAGCGGCACCGGATCGCGTGCCCCTCCTCGGGGGGCACTAGACGAGCCCCTCAGCGTCGTGCTGCACGCGGATCGCGCGGCGCAGGGCGACATCAATGAGACCGAAGGAACAAGCGGTGAAGAGCACAATCCAATACCAGGCCCACCACTCGGCTCCGCCCGACACCCGCGACTGCACCGCCAGCGCTCCTTCAATTCCGTTGGCCGCGAGGTTCCAGCAGGCCCAAGCAGCGAGGCCTCCCGCAAAGATGGCCCACGTGATCGCGCGCAATGCATGGCTCGTCGATAGTGTGAAGAACCTGCCCTGCTGAAACAGCCAGGCGATGCGCACCACTGACGCGACGGTTACGAGGCCAGCGAGAGCGAGCAGCACGATGCTGGCACCTAGGCAGAACGTCGAGACGGTGTTGAGGTTTGGCACGACGACCTGCAGCTGCGTGACCGTACCTGTGACGTCGGCGACAGGCGCTGTTGCTGCAGCGTCTGCGGTGGCGTCGAGTAGCCCCGCTGCCGCACCCGGCTGCGGTTCAACGGGCAGGTTCCACACGACACCGTTTGGCGTGAATACCGTACGAAATTGCATCACCGCGAGGGTGATGATCGCGGCACTCGCGGCGACACCGAGCGCCAAGATCGCGACGGCGTCGGCCCGAACTTTACGGGCGCTCGGTTCCTTGGGCAAGGGGATGTTCATACGAGTCCTTCCGTGTCGCGTTGCATGCGCTCACCGACGGCAAACGCGGTGACGACGATGCTGATAGCAAACCCTGCGACGAGAAACGGGGTGGGTGAGACCACAAAGAGTGCGACCTCGGTATTCTCGCCCGTGAGGGCAAAGAGCGCATCGTTCGCGGCGATGCTACCGAACACGGGAGCCAAGGCGAATCCCACGAGTCCGGTCAACCCCGCGGCCACGACGCTGCGAGTTTGCGTGCGTCCAAACACCTGCCCGCGCAAGATTTTGAACGCGAGAATCGTGAGGCACCCGATGACCGTCGCTACGGTGAGCAGTGTGATGAGCGGTTCGAGTGCTGCTGGGCCGATGGCGGCGGGTGACAGTGAAGGCACCGTGATGAATGCGGCATCGAACTGTGCCTCTACATGGCTGCCCGCTTCGCCCATCGAGACGCTTGCGGGGGTGCTCATGAACTGGGCCAGCAGCGTGATGGGGCCGCCCGCCAAGATCTCCCAGATGCGGCGAATCGATGCGACGGCGGTGAGGGCCAAGATCAACGCGCCCAGCGCGATGAAGATGACGATCCCTGCGCGGTCTGCCCGTCGCGGGCGTTGTTCGTTGGCATCCATGGTGGGCTTCCTCCCAGGGGAGCTGTCACTGCCGCGACAGCTCCTTATCGATTATCGTTATTATCGGTAATCGATAACTTACGGCGTTGTGGGGTGCGCTGTCAACCCGTCGTTACGCCCAGCACGAACACGCCCCCGTAGGGGAGCTGCACCCCGTAGCCTGGACTCATCGGTTGGCGCCGCACCGACGACGCGACCCCAGCCCGAGGAGGAGACAGATGTTCGAGAGATTCACCGATCGCGCTCGCCGCGTGGTTGTGCTCGCCCAAGAAGAGGCGAAGATGCTCAACCACAACTACATCGGCACGGAGCACATTCTGCTCGGCCTCATCCATGAGGGTGAGGGCGTCGCTGCAAAGGCGCTCGAGCAGCTCGATATTTCGCTGGATGCCGTGCGCGCGCAGGTAACCGACATTATCGGCACGGGCCAGCAGCCCCCCGCGGGCCACATCCCGTTCACGCCCCGCGCCAAGAAGGTGCTCGAGCTGAGCCTGCGCGAGGCGCTGCAGCTCGGCCACAACTACATTGGCACCGAGCATATTTTGCTCGGCCTGATTCGCGAGGGCGAAGGCGTTGCCGCCCAGGTGCTCGTGAAGCTCGGCGCAGACCTGAACCGCGTGCGCCAGACGGTCATCCAGCTGCTGTCGGGCTACCAGGCCGGCAAGGAAAGCGCGACCGTTGGGGCTCCCGAACAGCAAGGCGAGTCAAAGGGCTCGCAGGTGCTCGATAACTTCGGCACGAACCTCACGCAGGCTGCCCGTGACGGCAAGCTTGACCCGGTCATCGGCCGCGAGAAAGAGGTCGAGCGGGTTATGCAGATCCTCTCGCGCCGCTCGAAGAACAACCCCGTGCTGATCGGCGAGCCCGGCGTCGGTAAGACCGCCGTGGTCGAGGGTCTCGCCCAGGCGATCGTGCGCGGCGAAGTGCCCGAGACGCTCAAGGACAAGCAGGTCTACATGCTTGACCTCGGCTCGATGATCGCCGGTAGCCGCTACCGCGGTGACTTTGAGGAACGACTCAAGAAGGTCACCAAGGAGATTCGCAACCGCGGCGACATCATCATCTTCATCGATGAGATCCACACGCTCGTGGGTGCCGGTGCGGCCGAGGGTGCAATCGACGCCGCCAACATTCTGAAGCCCATGCTGGCGCGTGGCGAGCTGCAGACCATCGGCGCGACCACGCTCGACGAGTACCGCAAGCACTTCGAGAAGGACGCCGCGCTCGAGCGCCGCTTCCAGCCGATCCAGGTCGCAGAGCCGTCCATTCCGCACTCGATCAACATTCTGAAGGGTCTGCGCGACCGCTACGAGGCGCACCACAAGGTGTCGATCACCGACGGCGCGATTGTCGCCGCGGTGAACCTGGCCGCGCGTTACGTGCAAGACCGCTTCTTGCCCGACAAGGCGATCGACCTGATCGACGAGGCCGGCGCACGCTTGCGCCTGTCAATCTTGTCGAGCCCGCCCGAGCTTCGCGAATTCGACGAGAAGATCGCGGTTGTGCGCGCTGACAAAGAGAAGGCAATCGAAGATCAAGACTTCGAGCTCGCCGCGGGTAAGCGCGACGAAGAAAAGCAGCTGATCGCCGAGCGCCTGCGGCTCGAGAAGCAGTGGCGCTCGGGCGACGTTGTCACCAAGGCGGAGGTCGACGAGGGGCTGATCGCCGAGGTGCTCGCACAGGCCACCGGCATCCCCGTCTTCAAGCTCACCGAAGAAGAGACGAGCCGCCTCCGGTTTATGGAGGAGGCGCTGCACCAGCGCGTCATCGGTCAGAACGAGGCCATCTCGGCCCTCGCCAAGACGATCCGGCGCCAGCGTGCAGGGCTCAAGGACCCCAAGCGTCCCTCGGGCTCATTCATTTTCGCTGGCCCCACCGGCGTCGGCAAGACCGAGCTTGCGAAGGCACTGGCCGAGTTCTTGTTCGACGACGAGGACGCGCTGATCTCGCTCGACATGTCGGAGTACGGCGAGAAGCACACCGTTTCGCGCCTCTTCGGTGCTCCTCCCGGGTTCGTCGGCTTCGAAGAGGGCGGCCAGCTCACCGAGCGCGTGCGCCGCAAGCCCTTCTCTGTCGTGCTTTTTGACGAGATCGAGAAGGCGCACCCCGACATCTTCAACTCGCTGCTGCAGGTGCTCGAAGAGGGGCGTCTCACCGACGGCCAGGGTCGCGTCGTCGACTTCAAGAACACCGTCATCATCATGACCACGAACCTCGGTTCGTCGGCCATCGCCGGTGGCCCGGTGGGCTTCCAGATCGAGGGTGACCTGTCGATCGGCTACGAGTCAATGAAGGGCAAGGTCAACGAAGAGCTGAAGAAGCACTTCAAGCCCGAGTTCTTGAACCGTGTCGACGACACGATCGTGTTCCCGCAGCTGTCCAGGGACGAGATCCTGCAGATCGTCGACCTGTTCGTCAAGCAGCTCAAGGACCGCCTGCTCGACCGCGATATGCGCATCGAGGTCACGCAGGTCGCCCGCGAGCGTCTGTCTGAGCTGGGCTACGATCCGGCGCTGGGGGCGAGGCCGCTGCGCCGCGCGATCCAGCGTGAGATCGAAGACATGCTGTCAGAGAAGATCCTGGGCGCCGAGCTCCTGGCGGGCGACCTCGTGAAGGTCGACTTCGTAGACGGCAAGTTTACCTTCACGACCGATCGTGACCAAGAGAAGGCGCACGGCGAGACGTCGGCGACGTCGGCCGCGAGCATTGCTTCGTCGGCGGGCACGCCCGGCACTGTCGAGCAGTAACGTACGCGCCAACGCCGAAGGCCCCGCAGCATACCGCTGCGGGGCCTTCGGCGTTTGGTGCGGCGCGAGCCGCCGGCACCGCTCCACTAGACTCGAAACCATGATTGATGCTGGCGAAGTCTTCATCCGCACCGCGCGCACGGCCGACGTGCCGCGCATGGTTGAACTGATGGAGCCGCTCGTCAACCGACGAATCTTGTTGGGCAAAGACCTCGTTGAGCTCTACGGCGCGGTGCCCGAGTTTCTGGTGGCCTGCGCGCCCGGCGGCGATGTGATCGGTTACGGTGCCGTGCATGTGATGTGGGATCAGCTGGGCGAGGTGCGCACGCTGGGCGTATCGCAGGACTGGCTCGGTCGCGGAATCGGCCACAAACTCCTCACCGCCCTCGAGTCGCGCGCACGTGATCTGGGCCTAACCCAGCTGTTCTGCCTCACGTTTGAGACCAACTTCTTTACGAGCCACGGGTTCGAAGACGTCGGCGAAAACGGCGAGCTGGTCGAGGCTGAGGTCTATGCCGAGCTGCTGCGCTCAACCGATGAGGGCGTGGCAGAGTTTCTCGACCTCGCGCGCGTCAAGCCAAACACGCTAGGCAACACACGCATGCTCAAGCGCCTCGAACCCTAACGCAAAGGAAGTGCGCACCATGTCGACCTTTCGTGACCCCGTAGGCCCGAAACCCGCGGGCGTATATGTGCGCCGCCGGCTCATCGTGCTCGCGGGGCTCATCGCGTTCATCGCGGTGGTCATCTTGCTAGTGCTGCGGCCCGGTTCGAGCGGCCGCGAGCAGGGCGCGGCCGATGTTGAACTGCCGACCGATCTTGCTGCGCAGACCGCGCCGGCGCCCGACCCCAAAGAGGGCGATATTCCCGCGTGCCAGGCCGGTCAACTACAGGTCACACCGGGCACCGATCAGACGGACTATGCTGCGGGTGAGTTGCCCCAGCTCTTCATGAGCATCGTCAACGCGGGCGGCGAGGCGTGCAGCGCCGATCTGGGCACCGGCGGCATGGAGTTCACCATCTCGAGCGGCAGTGACGAAGTCTGGCGCTCGATCGACTGCCAGGACGACGCGGCCTCGCTGCCTGTGATTCTCGATCCGGATCAGGCCGTGCAGACCGAGCCGCTGAAGTGGGATCGCACCAGGTCGAGCGCCGAGACGTGCGGTATTACACGCGATGCGGTGGGCGGTGACGGGGCGTCGTACCACCTGCGCGTGTCCGTAGCGGGCGTCGAGGGGACAGGTACGGCACAGTTCTTGCTGTACTAGGCGGTGCGCCGCGGCGGTCGTGGCACCGCAGTCACCCCTGGAGTTCTTCGAGTTTGAGCGCGAACCACAACTCGGCGCGATCGTCGGCGTCTGCAAGCGATCGGCCCGTGATTCGTTCGATGCGGGTGAGCCTGTCACGCAGCGTGTTGCGGTGAATGCCGAGAGCTGTGGCGGCGGGCCCACGCCCGCCATCGTGCTCAAACACGGCGGTGAGCGTGGCGCGCAGTTGTGCCCGTTCTGCGGCGCTCAACTCGGTCTCGGGGTTACTGCCGTCGGGCGCGGCAACGCTGGCCCCGCTCACGACGTCTGCAGGCGTAACCGGTTCGTTCGATAGCGGCCCGAGTACCTGGCGCCCGAGCGCTCGTGCTGCCCCCGCCTGGGTGAGGCCCACGAGTGCTTCGAAGAGCGGCGCATCGCGATCAGCCCACACCACCACGGGGACCCTGGGCGCCCGGTACAGCGGCGCGGTGGGCGAGAGCGCGCGCAGCCGACCCTGCGCTGAGCGCCTGCTTACCGGGGCATCAGTGGCGGGCACCGAACGGCCGACTGCGGCATCGAGCCCGTGGCTGGCGGCCGCCGCGAGCGCGGCTGCGACCGCGTCTTCGGTGTCGCTGCACACCTGCCAGGCAAGGCCTATCCCGGGAGCGGGCGCGGGGCCACGATCCGGCGCGACGAGCCGATCGAGGCCGCTTCTGGGCCGCTTGCGCCACGCCGCGACGTCTTCGGCCCCGCCCTGCACCGCGATGACCCGCAAGCGGGCGGGGGCCGCAGGCTGGCGTGTAGAAGTGGAAGCCAGAATCTCGATCGCTTCTGGGCCGTGGCGGCCCTCGAGCAGCCCGAGCGCGAGGCGCTCCCAGCGCTCACGCTCGCGCAGCTCATCTGCGCGGCCACCATGCAGGCCCAGACCGAGCACCATTGACCCCGCGGCAATGATGGCGTTGCCCTCGGGGGAGAGCGGCGCATTACCAGCGACGCCGAGTCGCAGGGTGGCATCTCGGTCGAGGTCGATGTAATCGATCTTGCCGTGCTGCGCGGCGAATCCTGCGGTGCTCGCGACGAGCGTGCCATCAGTGGTGACGAGCGCCAGATGTCTGCCCGTGGCCTGGGCCATGACCGCGAGCACCTCGGCCGGATCCTGGTCCCCTCGGGCGCCGTCGAGCAAGCGCTGCTGCACCTGCAGCGCGCCGCGTGCAGCCCGCAGCTCGTCGGCGCGCAACAGGCCTGCGGCAGCCTTGCTGATCGCAACAAATGGGGTGGGCAGCGGAATTTCGAACAGGGCGACCCGGTACTGGGTGGCAGCCTGAATGAGCTCGCGGGGTACGCGATCGTGATTGACGCCGATGCCAAAACCGATTGCCGCGATGCGTGCGCGGTTCAGGCTCGCTACAAAATCGCGCCACCTCGGGTCGCCCGCGGTGAACGCGAGCCCGGTCGTGAGCAGCACCTCGCCGCCCTCGAGATACTTGCCCAGATCGAGCAACTCGGTTGTTGAGACCCAACTGATCTCGGGATCCCCCGGGCCGGCCTTGATGAGGCGCAGCCCCAGATCGGGCAGGTCGAGCAGCTGCGAAAGAAGAGCCATAGTGTCATTCTTGCACGACGGCGATATCGAGTGTTGTGCAAACCTGCTCTGTGGCGCAGCTGGGCGTGTGCCTAGACTGGTGGGCGGAACAGCAGCGGGCAGCGAAAGGTTTTGTGGCGATGGTGAACACGGCGGCAGGCAATCGGGGCAGCGCGGGCGACCGGGGCGAGGCAGGCGGTGCGCTCGCCGGTATTCGGGTGGCTGACTTCTCTCGTGTCCTCGCAGGCCCGCACGCCACGATGATTCTGGCAGACCTCGGGGCCGACGTTATCAAGATCGAAAGCCCCGAAGGAGACGGCACGCGCCAGTGGAGCCCGCCGACGAACGCTATTGGTCAGAGCACCTACTTCGCGGGTGTGAATCGCGGTAAGCGCTCGGTTGTGTGCGACCTGCGCACTGAGGCAGGCGTCGCACGAGCCAAGGAGCTCGCGGTCACCGCCGACGTCGTTATTGAGAACTTCAAGCCCGGCAGCATGGATCGGTTTGGGCTCGGATACGCAAGCATCGCGGCCGAGAACCCCGGTGTTGTGTTCTGTTCGATCTCGGGTTTTGGTGACGAAGCGGGCAAAGACCTGCCCGGTTATGACCTGCTAGTGCAGGCCGTGGGCGGGCTGATGAGTATTACCGGCCAGGCCAACTCAGACGGTGGTGAGCCCACCAAAGTGGGCGTAGCGCTCGTCGATATTCTCACCGGGCTCAACTCGGTGATTGGCATCCAGGCTGCGCTGCGCGCGCGAGACACCGAGGGTTCCGCATCGTACGGGGTGGGTCAGCACGTCAAGGTCACCCTGCTGGGGTCGCTGCTGTCGGCGCTCGCCAACCAGGCCTCCTCGACCCTCGAAACGGGTGTCTCACCCGCTCGCATGGGCAACGCCCACCCCTCGATTTCACCGTACGAAACCTTCCACGCCGCCGACCAAGCGCTCGCCCTCGCGGTGGGCACCGACGGGCAGTTCACACGGCTGTGTGAGGTGATCGCGGCGCCCGAGCTCGCGGCTGATGCACAGTTTGCGAACAACCCCGCGCGCGTCGCGCATCGCGCTGCCCTGCGCGAAGCCCTCGAGGCACGGCTCGCGACCAAGCCCGCGCAAGAGTGGATCGACGCGTTCACCGCCGCCAACATTCCGGCAGGCCGTGTCAACACGATTGGCCAGGCCTTCGAACTGGCCGAATCGCTCGGCCTCGGCACGATCGCCCACACCGAGGCCACCGCGCCCGACGGCTCGGCCCAAACGCTCAGCTCGGTCGCGCTGCCCATCTCGCTGTCGGGCACCCCCGCCCGGTACCAGGCGCCACCACCCAACGTGGGTGAGCACCAAGACGCGACCTGGCGCTCAAACATTTAAACATTTCGTCCCGCTACTAAAGTAAGGAACACCCATGACCACCATTGATCAGCTCTTCAACGTCGCAGACTATGTCACCGAGGAGGAGCGCGAGTGGCAGTTGAAGGCGCGCGAGTTCGCCCAGGCCCGCATCAAGCCGATCATCGATGATGCGTTTGAAGCGCGCCGCCTGCCCGTCGAGCTGCTGCCCGAGGTGGGCGAGTTTGGTGCGTACGGCATGTACATGGACGGGTACGGGCTCAAGGGTGCGTCGTCGGTGGCCTACGGTCTCGTGGCGATGGAGTTCGAAGCCGTCGACTCGGGGTTTCGCACCGCGCTATCGGTGCAGGGCTCGCTCGCGATGGGCGCGATCTACAAGTTTGGTTCTGAGGAACAGAAGCAGCGTTGGCTGCCCGCGATGGGCCGCGGCGAAGCGATCGGCTTCTTCGGTCTCACCGAGCCCCAGGGCGGCTCTGACCCCAACACTATGATCACGACCGCGCGCCGCGATGGCGACTCGTGGGTGCTCAATGGCAAGAAGCGCTGGATCGGGCTCGCGACGATCGCGCAGGTCGGTGTGATCTGGGCGAAGGACGAAGAAGGCATCGTGCGTGGCTTCGTTGTGCCGACCGACACCCCCGGCTTCGAGGCGCGCGCCATCGAGAACAAGCTATCGATGCGCGCGTCCCTGCAGTGCGAGATCGAGCTCACTGAGATGCGCCTGCCGCTCGACGCAATTCTGCCCGGATCAAAGGGGCTCTCGTCACCGTTCAAGTGCCTCAACGAGGCCCGCTACGGCATCGCGTGGGGCGTCATGGGGGCCGCGCGTTCATGCCTCGAGGCTGCCGTCGAGCGGTCGCAGACTCGCCAGGTGTTTGGCTCACCGATCGGCGGCAAGCAGTTGATTCAGGGGCAGCTCGCCGACATGTTCCTCGAATACCAGAAGGGGCTGCTGCTCGCGCTGCACCTCGGCCGGCTAAAGGATGCGGGCACCCTGCCGCACGCGCAGATATCGGTGGGCAAGCTCAACAACGTGCGCGAGGCCATCAAGATCGCGGGCACCTGCCGAGCGATCCTCGGCGGAGATGGCATCACCAGCGACTTTCCGGTGATGCGCCACATGGCGAACCTCGAGTCGGTGCGCACCTATGAGGGCACCGACGAGGTGCACCAGCTCGTCATTGGCCGCGAGCTTACGGGGATTGCCGCGTTCTAGTCGGGAGCACGGAACTTGGCACGCCGGGGGCTTTCTCCTGGATGCAAAATATGCGCGACTACTTCCGTCTAAGACTCAGTCTTAAGCGGAGTTCGTCGCGCATATTTTGTTCGTGTCGCACGCTGGCATGACCGAGAGGGAGAAGGCCGCCGCGTTTTCCTTTGATATGGTTCTATTAGAACTAATTGAGGGGGTGCACGGTGCTGATCCGGATCGACGAGGCGAGCGAGCGGCCCATCTACGCGCAGATCGCCGACTCCGTGCGTGGTGACATGCTGGCCGGGCGCATTGCGCCGGGGGCGGTGCTGCCGCCCGCGCGCGAGGTGGCGACCGGGCTGGGCGCGAATGTGCACACGGTGCTGCGCGCATACCAACTGTTGCGTGATGAGGGCCTCGTCGACCTGAAGCGGCGCCGGGGCGCCGTCGTCACCGAGACAGCCGCCCACATCATGTCGCTCAGCGGCGAGATCGACGCGCTCGTCGCCCGGGCCAGCGCTCTCGGGGTGACCGCCGAGGCACTCGCGGCGATGGTGGCGGTGCGGGCGTCGAACACCCGGCCCGAGCTTTAAGCACCCGCCACAGGCATCCACGGAGGACCAACGCATGCACGACGACCGCAACGAGCACGACGACCCCAACGCGCACGACGCGCACGACGCGCACGACGCGCACGGCGCGCACGACGCGCACGGCGACGCTGACACTGCTCAAGACCCATACGTGGGTGCCACCGCACCAGAGCTCGTGGGGTTGACCGCTGAGCAGTTACGGGACCTGGCGCGCGCTCAGCGGGCAGCCGTGTGGGCGGGCCTCGTGGCGCCACTCGCACTGGTGCCCGCGTACGCCGCCGTGCTCATCACCTGGCTGCCGCGGCTGCCCGCCCCGATCGCCACGCACTGGTCGGGGGGCGGGCATCCCGATGGCTTTAGCGGCCACACCGAGTTCATCCTCTTCACGGTGGGCATGAGCACGGGCATGGCGCTGCTCATGGGGTGCATCGCGAGGTTTGGCCCGGGCAAGGGCGAGATCGCAGTGTGGTCGGGCATGAACCGGTTTATGGCCGCCTTCTCGCTCACCATGAGCAGCAGCATGGGGCTCATGGGCGTGCTCATCGCGTGGCGTCAGCTTGGGCTCAGCGATGCGCAAGACGCCGGCGGAGTCGGCGGTATCGTCGCAGCGGCCTTTGGCGTGGGGATCGTGCTCGGCGCGGTGGCGTTCGTGCTGCAGCCGGGGGTGCACATTGCAGGGGCTGCAAAGCGTGCCGCACAGCCCTTGCCGCTCGCACCTACCGAGCGCGCCGTGTGGGTGGCACAGGCGCGCCCGTCAAAAATGTTTGTGACCGTGATCGGGGTCACCGTACTGGTGATGCTTGTGAGCACCGCGGCCTCCGCCGCGAGCGCGCTTGCAAACGCCGGGGAGTCAGGCGCAAGCGTCGCGTTCTGGAGTATGGCGGGCACCACTGTGTTGATCATTGCGCTCTTCGCGATGACATCCTCGTTTCGCGTGCGAATCGACGAGCACGGCCTCGTCGCAAGGTCAGCGATCGGTTGGCCCGTGTTTCGGGTGCCCGCTGCAGATATAGATAGCGCGGTCGCCACGCACATTTCACCCATGGCCGAGTTTGGTGGTTGGGGGTTGCGCTGGGCACCGGGCAGATTTGGCATCGTGATGCGTGCGGGGGAGGGGATCGTGATCACCCGCAAAGACGGCCGCGTTTTTGCCGTCACCATTGATGACGCCGCCACCGGCGCTGGGCTACTCGAAGCGGTGGCCCAGCGATGACCAATCCAGTGATGACCAAGCCAGCGCCGCACGGCGCCGCCCGAGTCACACCCTCACGCGTGCCCTGGGGTGCTGTCGCGCTGTTCACCGTGCTCGCTTACGGTCTCGCGTGGCTCGTCGCCGTGCCGCTGTGGCGCAGCGACCTCGAATCACTGAGCGGTCAACTGCTTGTCGTCCTGCTTGCGCCGGTGATGATGCTGACCCCGGCTATAGCAGCCCTTGTCGTGGTGTTTCTCGCCCGCACGCCGCGGCGTGACCGGGCCCGGCTGCTCGGGCTGTGGCCGCTGCGGCCCGCGAAGCGTACCGTCTGGATCACGGTGGCTGCGCTGTTTGGCACGCTCGCGCTGGGTTTCGCAAGCGTCGCGATCGCCGCGCTTGCGGGTTGGGTCACGCTCGATCTCGCCGAATTTTCGGGCTTCGCGGCGCTCAATGAGGCGGCGCTCAGCTCAGCCAATCTGCCAGGCGGAGCCGATGCTGCAAGGCTGCCTGACCCGGCCGTGCTCATTGCGGTGCAGCTCGCGCTGCTGCCGATCGCAGCGATCCTGCCGAACTCCCTCTTCGCGCTCGGCGAAGAACTTGGGTGGCGCGGTTGGCTGCTGCCGATGCTGCGGCCGCTCGGCACCTGGCCTGCGCTCGCCCTGAGCGGTGCCATCTGGGGCGTGTGGCATGCACCGCTCACACTGCTCGGCCACAACTACGGCCTGCTCGACTGGCGCGGCGTCGGCTTGATGACCATCAACTGCGTGATCTGGGGTGCGCTGCTGGGCTGGCTCAGACTGCGCACCGCATCGGTGTGGCCCGCGACCGTCGCGCACGGGGCGCTCAACGCGGTCGCGGGCGTCACGCTACTGTTCACCGCGGCGGGCACCGAGGTTCGACCCGAGCTCGCGAGCATCGTGGGCGTGGCCGGCTGGATCGCCGTCACGATCGTGCTTGCGGTGCTGTTCGTGACGGGCCAGTTTAGGCGCCAGCCGGATCTCGGGCCTACGCGCCCGCGCAGTACCTAGTCTTCCTCGCCAAACCACCAGGTGGGAATGAGAGCGGTGAGGGACTTCAGCAGAACCTCACGGTCGCATTTGCCCTCGCGCACCCACATGTGGAGCGCGCCCACGAGTCCCGCACCGCAGTAGCATGCGATGACCTCGGGGTCGAATTCGGGGGATGCACTGTTCTTTGGAACGTAGTCTGCGAGGTGTAGGCGAATGGTGTCGCTGAAGTGCGCTGAGAGAACCGAGGGCACCGCACCGTCGTCGGGATCAGCGAAGCTCAGCTCATACAGCTTGCGGTGCTCGTCAATATGGTCCAGTACAAAATTGACGCCAGAAATCAGGTCAAATCGAACATCGCTTGTTGGCTCTTCGAAGCGCGCGAGGAACGCCTCACGCGAACGGTCAAGCTCGCTGGTGAGGGCTTCGCGCAGCGCTTCTGCGGGGCTGGCATAGTGTTTGTAGAACGTCACACGGTTGATCTCTGCTGCGGCAGCAAGTTCAGACACCGTAATTTCGGTGACGGGTTTCTGCGAGGCCAGGTCGAGGATCGCGGCACGCAGCGATGCGCGGGTGCGAACAATTCTTGCGTCGGTCATGCCACCACAATAGCCGTGAAGAGCAGCTTCGCAAGGCTACAAGTGTACGAAGCCAGGTGAAAAGCCAGGTTACTATTGTCGCGTGAGAGCGCCGATGCGCTCGTGCGCGGCGGGGTATCGCTGCTGTAGAGCCGCGCGCTCGCCCAGTTCGAAACCGTTCCAATCGAACGGGGGCGACATGGTGGTGCCGATGAGGCTCCATGATCCGGTCGAGCTTGATCCCTGCATCACCCCCGGTGCGACGACGAGCTGCGGTCGCTGCCCGGCGGCCGGGTCAGGTCCGAGCACGGGCTCCTCCACACGGCCGTCGGGGTGCAGCAGCAGCAGCTGGAGCGGCGCACCGGCGTACCAGTGATACACCTCGACCGAGCCGAGCGCGTGAAGCGCCGAGAAATCGGGGTCGGCGAGGAGGTAGTAGATCGCGCTCGAGTGTTCGTCGAGGTGCATTTGGCGAAAAAGCCCGCCCTCGTGCTCGAGTGGCTCGAGCCCGAGCAGGTTGATCCACGCTTCTGCCTCGGGCGGCAGTGCGCTGGGCGTGGCTGATGCCGCGGTCACGCGAGTGCCGCCTCACGGGGCTTACGAAACCTGCGGCTCGTGAAGATCAACACGAGCAGGGTGACGACATAGGGTGCCGCGTCGGTGAGCTGCGGCGGGAGGCCGAAGATCTGCAACCTAAAGCCGAGCGCATCGGCAAACCCAAAGAGCACGGCGGCGCCCAGTACGCCGACGGGGTGAGCGCGTGCAAGCATCACCGCGACGACAGCGATCCAGCCGCGGCCCGCCGACATGTTCTCCGAGAACAGCACGACGTTACCGAGCGCAAGTTGAGCGCCGCCCAAACCGGCGAGAGCGCCCGATGCGACGACGGCACCGAGTTGGTAGCGCTCGGGCTTCACCCCGAGCGTGGCGGCCGCGAGCGGGCGCTCACCGACGCCGCGCAGTCGCATGCCGATCGGCATGCGAAACAGCATCACCCATAACGCCGGTACGAGCAGCAGCGCCAAGTAACCGAGCGGGGTCAGCGAGAACAGTGCTCCCAGCACCGGAATCTCTGAGAGGAACGGGATCTTCCAGGTCGGAATGCCCGCGATGCCGGGGTCCTGAAACACGCCCTGCACATCGAAAATGGCGACGATCAAGAAGCTTGTCACGCCGACGGCGAGAATGTTCATGGCGATGGCGATCACGATGGGGTCACCCTTGCGATAGACCGCGCCGTAGCCCAGAATCACTGCGAACAGCGCACCCGCCACCATCGCGGCGAGCACGCCGAGCACCCAGTTGTGGGTGAAGAATGATGCGGCGACACCGCAGAACGCGCCGATCAAGATCATGCCTTCGAGGCCGATGTTGAAGATGCCGGCGCGCTCGGCGATCATGCCGCCGAGGGCTGCGAGCAAGATCGGAATCAGGGCGCTTAAGATCGTCGTGACGAGATCCTCATTAAACATGTCGAGGAAGTTCATCGTGCGGACTCCTTCGAGGCGGGGGCCGAGTTCGTGGCCTCGGTGGTGAGTGCCACCGGCTGTTCGGTGCTGGGCGGTTCGCGATCCGGATCTAAGGGGGCGGGCGCAGCTGCGGCATCGCCCCGCTTCTTGCGCAGCTTGGGCAAGCTAACGCGGAACGCGAGCAGGATGATGACGAGCGCCTGAATCACGGCGGCGATTTGGGGAGAGAGGCCGAGCTCGCGGCCCATCGCGTCGCTGCCGACCATGATGGCGGCGAAGAAGAGACCTGCGATGGCGGTGCCGACCGGGCGGTACAGCGCGAGCAGGGTGACGAGCAGCGCTGTCCACGCGTAGTTGGTCTGCACAATGTAGCCCTCGAGCAGCCGAGTTGAAGGCGCGCCGATCACGAGCATCAGGCCAAACATGCCTGCAATTCCGCCCGAGAGCGCCATGGTGCGTGTGACGAGTGGGGCGGGCTTCACACCCGAGTAGCGTGCAAATTCGGCGTTCTGGCCACTCACGCCCGACTCGAACCCGAAGCGGGTGCGCTTGTTCATGAAGATGACACCGGCGAGCACTACGAGCAGTATGACGAGTGACCAGTTGACGCTCGTCAGCACCGAGGTGATCGGGTTCGTGGGGCCGAGCGTGTTACGCAGTGTCTCAGCGAACGATGAGTCACGCGGTACAAGCATCGACAGCTGCACCTCGGGGCGCACCTGCTCGCTCGCGATGAGCTCGGAGTCGGGTTCGTCGAGCTTGAACCGAATCAGCCACGACGAGAAAAATCGTGCGGGGTAGTTCAAAAGCAGCGACGACAGCAAGATGGGCACGCCGAGCCGGTTTTCGAGTACGGCCGCGAGCATACCCCAGGCGGCGCCCGCCGCGATGGCGGTGATGAACGCGAGTGGCACGATGAGCAGGGCGGGGCCGGGCACGTAGATAGCGACGATACCGCCCGCGAGCGCGCCAAGGCCTGCCTGGCCCTCGGTGCCCAGGTTGAGCACGCCAGCACGGAAAGCGATGGCGAGCGCAAGACCGATGCCGATGATGGGAATCGCGCGCGCGACGGTGTTGGCGAGGCCGGGGCCCGAACCAAACGACCCCTGCAGCATGGCGACGTAGCCGCTCAGCGGGTCAACGCCCGCGATAAGCATGAAGCAGGCGCCCACGAGCAGCGCGAGCAGCACTGAGATAGGAATGGGGCCGGCGCACCAACGGCCGATCCGGGTGAGCTGTTTCATCGTGCGTCTCCGTTCGCGATGGCCCCGGGCCTGTGCCGTTCTTCGGGTTCGTGGCCCGCCATGTAGAGGCCCAGGAGAGCCTCGGTAGCGTCTTCCTTGGGCAGCTCGGCGGTAATCCGGCCCTCAAACATGACGAGAATGCGTGAGGAGAGCGACATGATCTCACTGAGCTCAGCCGAGATCAGGAGCAGCGCGCCACCCGCATCGCGGTACTCGCACAGCTCGCGGTGAATGGACTCGATCGCGCCGACGTCGACGCCGCGGGTGGGCTGCTCGGCGATCAGTAGTGGGGAGCCATAGTCGAGCTCGCGCGCCACCACGACCTTCTGTAGGTTACCGCCCGACAGGGTGCCCACGGGGGTGGCGGGGGTGGCGATTTTCACGCCAAATCGTTTGATGAGTCGCTGCGCGTGCTCGAGCATGGCGGCTCGTGAGAGGAGACCGCGCTGCAGAATGGGCGGGGTACGGTGGTGACCGAGCGCCAGGTTATCGATGGCGCTCGCGGTGCCCGCGCTACCCACACCGTGCCTGTCTTCGGGCACATAAGCGATGCCAGCATCGCGGCGCTGCGCGATTGAACGGCGCGAAAGGTCTTGCTCCTTGAGTGTGACAGAGCCAGCGTTGGTTGGGCGCATACCGATAATCGCCTCTGCGAGCTCAACCTGGCCGTTACCCGCGACACCCGCAATACCGACGACCTCGCCCGCACGCACCCGCAGTGATGCGCGGTCAACATTGGGGCGGTCGTGCGGTGAGCTCTGCACGGTGACACCCTGCACATCGAGCACGGTCTCGCCGGGCGTGAGCGCTGGCGGTGGCGTCGACAGGTCAACGTCACGGCCGGTCATGTGGCGTGTGATCTCGGCGGGGGAGCTGTCGGCGGTGACGAGCTGGGCCACATTGCGGCCGTCGCGCAAAACGGTGACGCGATCTGAGATCGCCATCACCTCGTTCAGCTTGTGCGTGATGAGAATAATCGTGCGGCCGTCGGCTTTGAGGGCACGCAGCACGTCAAAGAGTTTCTCGGTCTCCTGCGGCGTGAGCACCGCGGTGGGCTCATCGAGAATTAGCACGCGGGCCTCGCGGTAGAGCGCCTTCACGATCTCGACGCGCTGCAGCACGCCGACGGGAACCGAGTCGACGCGGGCGGTGGGATCGAGGGCTAAGCCGTATCGGTCTGCGATCTCGCGCACGCGCTCATTCGCCGCCTTGCGGTCGATGAGCCCGCGCTTCGTGGGTTCGCTGCGAAACACCACGTTCTCGGCGATCGTGAGCGAGGGGAAAAGCTTAAATGACTGAAACACCATGCCGATGCCAGCGTCGATGGCTCCCTGCGGCGACGCGAAGTGCACTTTCTCACCGCGCACATAAATTTCACCTTCGTCGGGCTGGTACACGCCCGCGAGCTGCGACATGAGGATCGACTTGCCAGCACCGTTCTCACCCATGAGAGCGTGGATCTCGCCGGTTTCGACTTCGAAGTTGACGTTGTCGTCGGCGAGTACGCCGGGGAAACGTTTGGTGATGCCGCGCATCGAGATCTCGGCGGTCATCCGCGCTCCTTCGGGGTGGGGTGAGTGGTGGGTGAAAGCTGCGGCGCGCAAGACTTAGCGCGCCGCAGCTTCAGCGGGTTACGCGAGCGGGTCGGTGACCTTCACCTTGCCAGCAACGATGTCGTCGCGCAGCTGGGTGACCTGTTCGAGCACCTCGGGGTTGTCCATGACGGTGCACTGCGAGTCAGCAGCGCCCTCGTCGAGGCTGACGATCGTCATGCCCTCTTCTTTGAGCCCGAACGAAGTGGTGGCGTCCTTCGAAGTCACACCGTCCATGATCTCACCGACGACGGTCTCGACGACGCGGTTGACCGACTTCACGGTGCCATCCACGACGAAACCGGGGGCCATGCCGCACTGGTTCGCGTCAACGCCGTATGCCGAGAAACCCTTCTCTGCAGCGGCCTCCATGATGCCGCCGTTGGCGGCGGCGCCCACGGCGAAGACCTGGTCAACGCCGGTGCCAGCGTAAGCGATGGCCTGTTCCTTCGCGCGAGCGGTGTCTGCGAAGGGGTTCTCGCCGCCAATGACCTGCGGTGAGGCAACATCGACCTTGTCGTTGGACGCCTCGGCACCCTCACTGAACCCAGCGGTGTACTTCTGGAGCAGCGGGTTGTCGACCGAGATGATCGAGCCCACCTTGTTCGCCTCAGTCAGGAGGCCAGCCTCGTAGCCGAGTAGGTATGAGGGCTCCTGCTCACGGAACGTGGCCTGGTAGAGGTTCTCGGGAGCGTTATCGCTGGCAGCGTCGATCAGCACAAACTTCTGCTGCGGGTTCGCCTCTGCGAGCTCCTGGGCCATGTCAACAAACTGGAAGCCGAGCATCACGACGACCTCGGGGGCCTGCGAGATTGCTGCTTCGAGGTTGGTGCGACGAGTCGCTTCATCCTTCGACTCGAAGGTCTTCGAGGTGCCATCAAACTGCTCGGCCACCGACTCGATACCGACCTTGCCCGACTTCAGAAACTCGTTCTGGCCGATCGGGTCGCTCGTGATGTAGATGAACTTGGGGCCCGAAGCATCGCTCGCACCGGTGTCGCCGCCACCCGCGCACGAGGTGAGCAGCAGGGCGCCAGCAGCAGCCCCGGCGACGAGCGCCGCACGCGTGCGGCTCTTGGTGAAGAACATGGGTATTCCTTTCGAGAATAACTGGGGGAATAACAGTGGGAATAAAGTGAAGCTTATGAGCGCAGGGCGCCGAGGGGAACAGTGAGAGGTGATTCACCCTTGCCCGGCATGATGATCCGGCGTTCGGTGACGATCGCCGTAATGAGATCGTGCGGGGTGACATCGAACGCGGGGTTCACCGTGTTCGTGCCCTCGGGGGCGGTGCGTGTGCCGCCGAAACCGCACACCTCAGCCGAGCCGCGATCTTCGATCTCGATGTCAGCGCCAGTTGCGGTCTGCATGTCGATCGTTGACTCGGGGGCGACAACAATGAAGGGCACACCCGCGTGCTTCGCTGCGAGAGCGAGCGAGAACGAGCCAATCTTGTTGGCTGAATCACCGTCGGCCGCGATGCGGTCGGCGCCGATGAAGACTGCGTCTGCGATTCCGCGCGAGAGCAAGAACGGGCCGGCCGAGTCGATGATGAGCCTAAACGGCGCCTCCATGCGCGTAAGCTCCCACGCCGTAAGACGGGCACCCTGCAAGAGCGGCCTGGTCTCGAGAGGCAGGGCCTCCTCGAGCGACCCCTGCTCGAGCAGCGTCTGAATCACGCCGAGCGCGGTGCCGCGCTCAACGGTAGCAAGGCTGCCCGTGTTACAGATCGTCATGACGCGCACGCGATCTTTGCCCGTGAGCTCACGGGTCAGGTCGGCGCCGTAGAGTCCCATCGAGACGCAGGCCGCAATGTCTTCGTCGCGAATAGCGCAGGCCTCGGCGAGCACGGCCGACGGGCCGTCCTCAAGTTTCGTGAGCGCGCGGTCAACACCCCATGACAGGTTCACGGCCGTGGGGCGGGCCTCGCGCAGAATCGCGGCCTGGCGGCGCACTTCAGTGGTGTCGAACTCCTCGTCACCGTTCTCGGCGGCGACGCTCTGCGCGATGAGGGCCACACCGAACGCGCCAGCCACGCCGAGCGCGGGGGCACCGCGCACCGCAAGCCGCTGAATGTCGTCAATGAGGGCGGGCAACTCGGTAACACGCAGCACCTGCACAGAGTGGGGCAGCAGCGTCTGGTCGATCAGCTCGATGGCTCCGTCGACCCAGTCGATCGTGCGCAAGAGGGCTCCTTAATTGTCTTGCCGTGGCAAGGCGCAAGACGCCCCCCGGCACCGATGTCGCAACACTCAAGGGTACCTGACTGTGTGCGTTCGATAAAGCTGGTGTTCCCAGGGTGAAGAAAATCTACAACTGAGGCGCACATTCTGCGCCGTCACACAGGGTTCACCGACTGGTCCTCTGCTGTTCAGGGCACGCCGTGCGCGCCGCTTCCGGGAGCCGGGCGTAGGCGCGTACGGTGAGGGTATCGGGCACCGCCCGATCGAGGAGGCCGGAGCCTTCGGCGTCACGGCCGCCTCGCCCCGCGGGTATTCCTGTAGGAGATGACGATGATGACGCACTCTCTTGAGCGCACCTACGTGCTCGACACCTCGGTCTTGCTGAGTGACCCCCAAGCGCTGTTTCGATTTGCGGAGCACGCCGTGGTGCTGCCGGTGGTGGTGCTCGTTGAGCTTGAGCACAAGCGGCAAGATCTCGAGCTGGGCTATTTCGCCAGGCGGGCACTGCGCAGCCTTGACGCGTTGCGTGCACAGCACGAGCGGCTCGACCGCCCCGTACCGGTGGGCGACGCGGGCGGCACACTGCGAGTCGAACTCAACCACAGCAGCCTGGACGCCCTGCCAAGCGGCATGCGCTTGGGCGACAACGATACCCGCATACTCGCGGTCGCCCAGAACCTCGCGCTCGAGGGGGCGAACGTCACCGTCGTTTCGAAAGATCTGCCGATGCGGCTGAAGGCATCGGCGCTCGGGCTCGGCGCAGAAGAGTACCGCGCAGAGCTCGCCCGCGACGACGCCTACTCCGGCGCGGCCACCATCAATCTTGACGAAGAAGAAATGCGGCTCCTGTGGGAGGCCGAACGCGTCGACGACGTCGATGCGGCGCGCGGCCTGCCGTACGGCACCGGCCTGATTCTGCACTCACCGCGCGGCTCGGCACTCGGCCGCATCGACGGCGACGGCTCACTGCACCTTGTACGCGGCGACCTCGAGGTGTTCGGGGTGACCGGACGCAGCGCCGAACAGCGCCTCGCGATCGACCTACTGCTCGACACCGGGGTCGGCATCGTGTCGCTCGGTGGAAACGCTGGCACGGGCAAGTCAGCCCTCGCGCTCGCTGCTGGGCTCGAGGCGGTGCTCGAGCGGCGCCAACACCGCAAAGTGATGGTGTTTCGGCCGCTGTATGCCGTGGGTGGGCAAGACCTTGGATACCTGCCGGGCGACCGTGAAGAGAAGATGAACCCGTGGGCGCAAGCCGTGTTCGACACCCTCGGCTCGATCGTGTCAGAGAACGTGCTTGACGAGGTGATGGCGCGCGGGCTCGTCGAGGTGCTGCCGCTCACCCACATTCGTGGCCGCTCACTGCACGACGCGTTCGTGATCGTCGACGAGGCGCAGTCGCTCGAGCGCGGCGTGCTGCTCACCATGCTCTCGCGCATCGGGCAGAACTCGCGCGTCGTGCTCACCCACGATGTCGCGCAGCGCGACAATCTGCGGGTGGGCCGCTACGACGGCATCGCGGCCGTGATCGAGAAACTGAAGGGTCACAGGCTCTTCGGGCACGTGACCCTCACGCGCTCCGAACGCAGCGACATTGCGGCGCTCGTCACCGAGCTGCTTGACTAGCTCGCCCGCAGGGTCCGGATCCGGCGCCGCATGATGCAGCGGAGCGCCGGGCCCGGCACCGCGCGTTAGCCCGCGATACACCTGTTAGTTACCTGGCGGCCGCGGCGCCGACACCCGCGACTGGTGAGGTAGAGGAGGCCCGTCAGACGCGGGCGCATCCTCGACAAGAAGGACACACATGACCTCCCAGTCATCCACCGGCGTGCAGCCGGGGCGGGCGCCGCGCGCTCGTCGCAGCACAGTGGCGCTCGCCGTCACCGCCCTCATGGGCGCGGGCCTCGCGCTGCCTACAATCGTGCCCACGGCCGCGCTCGCAAATGCGCCGGAAGCATCGCAGCCAGAGGTGCCCTCGGAGGCGCTCGTTGAGACGGGCAGCACGTGGAAGTACCTTGACGACAACACCGACCCGGCGGGCGGCGACGCCAACCTGCGGGTGTGGACGACCCCCGGTTATGACGACAGCGCGTGGGCGAGTGCCGCGAGCGGCTTCGGCGTGAAGAAGAACGAACTCGCGCAGGTGGGCAGCCACATGCCCAAGACGAAACTTAACCACTACATTGACGGAGTGGGCGCTCCGACGATCCCCACCTACTTCTTTCGCACCACGTTCGATCTCGAGCAGGGCGTAGCCGAGCAGGTGGCGTCACTCACGGGCGAAGTGATTTACGACGACGCCCTCGTGGTGTGGGTCAACGGCGAAAAGGTCGCGAGCTTCGTGGACGGGCGCATCACCGGCACGACAAACAACGAATACGCGGGGGAGGGCAACGGGTCACCCCTCACGAGCGGGTTCTCGGCCGACTCCGACGTGCTGCGAGACGGCACGAACACCGTCGCCGTCGCGCTGTATCAAGATCGCGAGTCGTCGTCTGACGCGTACTTTGACATGTCGAGCCTCACGCTCACCGAGGCTGCCGCGCCGGGAGAGGTCGTTGACGCTCCGCCCACGCGCGTGATTCTCACCCCGACCGAGACTCCGTCGGTTTCGCAGTCGTTCTCGTGGCTCGCGGGCGATGCCTCACACACGAGCGGCCAGGTCGAGATCGGCGCCGTCGGGGCAGACGGCGTAGCGGGTGCGTCACGCGTCGTCGATGCGTACGCCGCGGGCGTCGTTGGCAGCAACCCCAACCAGCACTTCTCTGCCACGGTAGACGGGCTCACCCCCGCCACTGACTACCGCTACCGCGTAGGGCTCGAGGGCAGCTGGAGTGACTGGTACGAGTTCACGACCGAGAACCCTGCGGCAACCGACTTTCAGTTCATTTACTACGGTGACGCACAGATCGGCCTCGACACCACGTGGCCCGAGGTTGTGAAGCAGGCCGAGCAGCGGGCCCCCGAGTCGATCGGCTCGGTGCACGCAGGTGACCTGATCAACACCTCGAGCAACGAGACCGAGTGGACGAACTGGTTCGCTGGCATGGCAAACTCTGCAACGTCATCGAACGTGATGGCGGCCCCGGGTAACCACGAGTACACCGGTGACAAGCTGCTCTCCGCCTGGAAGGCGAACTTCGAGTACCCGCACAACAACCCCCGCCCGGGCACCGTGGGGGAGCTCGCAAACCTCGCACAGGGTGACACGGCCGAGGCGCAGCAGTACGCCGCCTACTTTGAGCACTGGAGTGAGTTTGCGGCCGAGACCGTCTACTACACCGACTACCAGGGCGTGCGATTCATCACGCTCAACGCGACGCGCGACACGACGTTCCTCACCCCCGACAACCTGCCCGGCTGCACCGGCGCCGAGTGCCCGCAGACCAAGGTGGCGAAGCTCTGGACCGAGTACCAGGCTGCTTGGCTTGACCACATTCTCGCCGAGAGCCCGTCGAAGTGGAACGTCGTCACGTTCCACCAGCCGGTCTACTCGACCTCGTCGGGCCGTGACGAGCCGGTGCTGCGCGACGCGTGGGTTCCCGTGTTTGAGAAGCACAACATCGACCTCGTGCTCATGGGCCACGACCACACCTACGCGCGCGGATTCAAGGATTCAAACGCGACAGACACTCCGGGCATCACGACGGGCCCCGTCTATGCCGTCTCGAACTCGGGGGCGAAGCACTACGACCTTGCATCCGAGAGTGACAACGTGTGGACCAAGAACGGCGCCACCCAGGTGCTGCGCGGCGAGGGCGTTACGACCTATCAGGTCGTCGATGTAACCGCCGATCAGCTCGTGTACCGCTCGTACCTTGCGGCGAAGACGAACGACGCTACCACCGACAAGGCAGTGGGCGACCTGTACGACGAGGTCACCGTCACCAAGTACGCGACGGGCGCGAAGTGGGTCACCGAGGCCGGAATCGAAGCACCCGCGGGCCCCGCGCTCTCGGTAGCGGCGGGCGAGATCACCGCTGGTGCAACCGTGCAGCTCACCGGCACGGGCTTCATCGCTGACTCGCAGGTCGAACTTGAACTGCGCTCGGCTCCGGTCAGCCTCGGCAGCCTGGCGGTCGACGCGAACGGAAGCTTCGATACCCAGGTCACGATCCCGGCCGCGACCCCCGCCGGCGAGCACACGATCGTCGCCATGCTTGAGGGCGGTGCTGAGGTCAGCCTCCCCGTGACGGTGACCGCCGCAGGTGGTGCTGGTGCAGAAGGTGGTGCTGGTACCGCAGGCGGTGCTGGTACCGCAGGCGGCGCCGGTACCGCAGGTGGTGCCGGTACCGCAGGTGGTGCTGGTACCGCAGGTGGTGCTGGTACCGCAGGTGGTGCTGGTACCGCAGGTGGTGCTGGTGGCGATGCCGACGCGGGCGCAAAGCCCGAAACACCGGGCACCGGCGGCACCGGCGGCGCGAAGGGCGGCGCACTCGCCGCAACCGGCGCTGACTCCGTCGTGCCGCTCGCGGCAAGTGGCCTGGCGCTGCTGTTCGCGGGAGTGCTGCTCGTAGCGATGCGCCGCAAGCAGCGGGCCCGCGCGTAGCGCACAGATATATGTCACGGAGCTGACCCGGGTCACAACCCGAGAGTCAGTATCGAAATGACGAGTCGGCATGATAAAAACGCATTTATCATGCCGACTCGTCGTTTCGATGCCGTCTGTAAGCGCCGGCCGTAAGCGCCGGCCGTAAGCGCCGGCCGTAACCGCTGACCAGGACCAGCGATTGCGAAGCCCGGGGTCGGCTGCGCCATACTGGTACTTTGCCGTTTGCTAGGTCGCGCGGTCGGCCACAGCCGCCCACGCCACCATGAGGGTTGGGATATCAGTGGGAATTCGTAGCAGCCAGGCCCCCCGCACAGTGGCTCTCGTGTTGGTGGCGCTCGTGCTCGTTGCGCTCAACCTGCGCATCGCCGTCACTACGGCCGCTGCGCTGCTGGTACCTCTCACCGACGCGGGGGCGCTCTCTCCGGCCGCCGCGGTGATCGTCCCCTCGATCCCCACCGCTATCTTCGCGATCGCGGGCGTCGTGACACCGCGCCTCGCCTCGAAGTTGGGCATCGAACACACGATCAAGTGGGGCATGCTCACCCTCACGGTGGGCCTGGCGCTGCGCGTGATCGCAGAGCCGGTCGCGATCGTCGCGGGTACGATCATCGCGACCGGCGGGCTCGCGGTCGTCAACATTCTGTTGCCCGCCGTGGTGCGCTCGCGCTTCCCCGGTCACATCGGCCCCGTCACGACCACGTATTCGATGGCCATGTCGCTGGGCTCGGCAGCAGGGGCCGCGGTGGCGGTGCCTGTGGCCGAGTGGCTGGGATCACCCACGCTGGGGCTCGCGGCGTGGGCGATTCCCGCGGCGCTCGGTTTCGTGGCGTGGACGTTCGTCAGGCCCGTCAAAGCGCACACGCAGGCGACGCCCGGCACCGATCCGGAACCCCCGCTCGCTGCAGCTGCGCCGAAGCCGCCGCTGCCCGCAGGTACCTGGCTGCTCGCGGCCTACTTCGCGCTGCAGTCGCTCGTGAGCTACATCGTGATGGGGTACGTGCCGGCGATCGCGATCGACGCGGGCATCGCGGCGGCACGCGCAGGCCTGCTGCTCGGCATTGCGATGGCGGTGGGTATTCCTGGCACGTTTATCGTCGTGAGCTTCGTGCGCAGCGCGGCCTGGCTCAGGTTTGGGTTCGTGCTGGTGGCCGCCGCGAGCGCCGCGGGCATGCTCGGTCTGCTCGTCGCGCCCGCCCTCGCCCCCGAAGTGTGGGCGGCGCTTCTGGGGCTTGGGATGTGCGTGTTTCCGCTCGTGCTCGCGCTGATCGCGGGCATGGGCGCGAACGCCCGCGAGACCTCCAGGGTCTCGGGCCTCGCCCAGTCGCTCGGCTACACCGTCGCGACGCTCGGCCCGCTGGGGGCCGGGGCGCTGCGGCAGGTATCCGGATCATGGACCGCGGTGCTCATCGGCGTCACCGTGCTGATTGCCGTGCAGTGCGTAGTGGGGCTTGCGCTTACGCAGGTGCTGGCCCGCACGCGGTACGCCGCCCGCTAACTGTGCGGGTGGGCGGTGCGGTCCATGCGTGTGCTGCGGGCACGGCAGCGGTGCGCGAGCAACAGCAAAGCGGCCGCGACGAGGCCGATAGCGGCGATGCTCGCGGGCGTTGTCTCGGCGCCCGTGACCGCGAGGAGCGGCTGCGCGGTGGTGCGCGCCGAGGGTAGTTCTGGGTTGGGCGCAGGAGTAGGCGGTGTTGGGGTGGGCGGTTTGGGGACCTCCGGGCCTGGCAGCGTCGGCGCCTGTGCGACGGTGAACGAGTCGATCGTGACCGTTGCTGGTGCGTGGCGTACATCGCCACCGTAGACCGCTTCGACCGTGTAATCGCCCGCCGGGAGCGCCTCAAACGTTGCCGTTGCCACCCCGTCGGTGAGGATGCCATCGGCGATCAGTGGGCCCTCACCCGCGACCATCACCCCGGGAAGCGACGGGGCAAGTGACGGATGCATCGCTGGTGCGCTCTGCTGCGACTCCGGGTCGTCGCCTGCGGCACTGGAGGTATCTGTCGTTTGAAGACTGAAGGTCACGGTGCCTGTTGGTAGCCCGGCGTGAGCCTGCGCGGTGAGCGTCACGGGTTCATCTGAACGGGGGTGGTCGGGCGACAGCGACAGCGTGAGCTCGGGATCAATCTGTGCCACTTCGACGGTAGCTTCGCCTGACGAAGACGCCAAGTGGGTCGCGTCTCCGGTGTAAGCCGCGGTGAGGGCAGTAGTACCCAGGGGGAGGTCTTCGATGGTCAGCGTTGCTGCACCGTGCGTGAGGGGTGCTTCGCCGATGAGCTGCGCGTCAGCAAAGAACTCGACCGTGCCAGTGGCGGTGTTGCGGTCGACGGTGGCGGTGATCGTGAGCGGGTCCCCGGCCACGATTGATGCGTGGGAGGGCTGCAGCGACGTCGCGGTCTGAATCTTTGTGACGTTGACGGGGGTCTCAGTCGATGCCGACGACACATAGTCAGCGGAACCGCTGAAAGTGGCTGTGACGGGGGTCTCCCCGACGGGCAGCGACTGACCGGGCAACATGGCGACGCCCTGTGAAACGTCAGCGCTGCCGAGTGATGCGCCGCCCGCAAAGAACTCGACGCTGCCCGCATTCGGTAGCCAAGTCTCGGCGCCGGGGCCGGTGACCCGAGGGGCACTTACCGTGGCTACGAGATCAATGGGCACGCCCGCTTCGGTGGTCTGTGGCGTTGCGGCGACGCTTGTGACGGTGGGGGCCGGGGCGACAGATATCGCCACAGCGCTGACATTCGACGAGGGGGCTCCCGAATTGCCCACAAACTGAGCGCTCAAATTGTGGTCGCCTCGGGGGAGCCGGATCCCCGTGAAATTGGAGGTGCCGTTCACGACACTTGACGAACCAAGGATTTCGCCGTTGCTGTAGTACGTGACCGTGCCAGCGGCCGCCGCCGGGGTGACGGTCGCCGTGACCGTGATCTGCTCGCCGTGTACCGGTGTTGCGGGCGCGACTTCGAGCTCAACGGTAGGCCTCTCGGCTGGCGTCACGTCGATCTGAATCATGTTAGAAACAGCCCAGTCCGTGTCTGGATTCCCCTCGTAATACGCATAAATTTGGTGTTGCCCTGCGCTGAGCGCAGCTGTGGTGATGCTCGCCACTCTGTCTGAACCCAGCGTGGTCGTTCCGAACACACGCTCGGACCCATTCATGTAGCTGTAGAACGTTACACTCCCGCTGAGGTTTGTGCTTACCGAGGACTGAACAGCCGTGAGGGTCACATCCTCTCCCTCAACGGTGGTTAATGTCGACAGAGAAAGATTGAGACGGGACGAGTGGGTGAGGGTGATATACAGTGTGAGATCGACAGATGCACCTGCAGCATCTACCGCCCGCACGACAATCTCATCGGTGCGACTGGTCGTAACGCCTGCAGGGGCCAGGCCCGGTGCATAACTGAGGCTTCCTGAATCAGGGTTAACCTCCGCGGTACCGTAGGTGGGGCCACTTCCAATCGAGTAGTTGCTCGACCCAGAGGGGAACCGGGACGCCAGCGGCATGGTGTTGTATGTGGCAAATCTGATGGTCACGGAATCGGTCAGACTCTGCGCAGCGGCGGGCGTATCGGCCCGGGCAGCGGCGGCGGGAAGCGAAACCGCCGCCCCGCCTGCGATGAAGAGGAGGGCAAAAAGTGCCACCGCGAAGCGCTTGAACATGAGTCAACATTAGACCATGACTAGGCGAGGTTGGTAGCGGTTTCAAATAAAAGGCGGGTGAGCGTTCAATGAACGCTCACCCGCCTTCGTAACGCGGTGCCCGTGCCTTACTTGGCGACGCCCGGGTGGGTCATCGACAGCAGGTCGAGTGCCTTGTCGAGGTCGGCCTCGGTGACCTCGCCGCGCTCGACGTAGCCGAGGTCGATCACGGCGTCGCGCACCGTGATGCCCTTGGCGACCGAGTGCTTCGCGATCTTCGCGGCGGCCTCGTAACCGATGAGACGGTTGAGCGGCGTCACGGTCGACGGGCTCATGCCGGCGAGCTCGGCAGCGCGCTCGATGTTTGCCTCGAGGCCCTTGATGGTCTTGTCGGCGAGCACGACCGACGCGTTCGACAGCAGGCGAATCGACTCGAGCAGCGCGGTGCCCATGACGGGAATCTGCACGTTCAGCTCGAGCGCACCCGATGCGCCAGCGAAGGCGATCGTCGCATCGTTACCGATGATGCGCGAGCACACCATCAGCACGGCCTCGGGCACCACGGGGTTCACCTTGCCGGGCATGATCGACGAACCGGGCTGCAGATCGGGGATGTGCAGCTCGCCGAGGCCCGTGTTGGGGCCCGAGCTCATCCAGCGCAGGTCGTTGTTGATCTTCGTCAGCGACACGGCGATCGTGCGCAGCGCGCCCGATGCCTCGACGAGACCGTCACGGTTTGCCTGCGCCTCGAAGTGGTCACGCGCCTCGGTGATGGGCAGCCCGGTCGACTGTGCGATCTCGGCGATGACCTTCTCGGGGAACCCGAGGGGAGTGTTGATGCCGGTGCCCACCGCGGTGCCACCCTGCGGCACCTCGGCAACGCGGGGAAGAGCGGCCTGCACGCGCTCAATGCCGTACCGGATCTGTGCGGCGTAGCCGCCGAAGACCTGACCGAAGGTGACGGGGGTCGCGTCCATCAGGTGGGTGCGGCCTGGCTTCACTGCGGTTTTCCACAGCTCAGCCTTTTCTTCGAGCGCCTCTGCGAGGTGCGCGAGTGAGGGGATGAGCTGCTCGATGAGCGCACCGGTTACGGCGATGTGCACCGAGGTGGGAAACACGTCGTTCGACGACTGCGAAGCGTTGACGTGGTCGTTCGGGTGCACGGGCGCGCCCAGGTGCTTCGTCGCGAGGGTTGCGAGCACCTCGTTCGTGTTCATGTTCGACGAGGTGCCAGAGCCTGTCTGGTACGTGTCGATGGGGAACTGATCGTGGTGATCGCCGCCGATGACCTCGTTGGCCGCTTCGACGATTGCGTCGGCGATAGCGCCGTCAAGAATTCCAAGATCCTTGTTAGCAAGGGCAGCCGCGCGCTTAATGCGAGCCAGTGCCACGATCTGGGCGGGCTCGAGGCCCTGCCCCGAGATCGGGAAGTTCTCAACGGCACGCTGCGTCTGCGCAGCGTACAGGGCGTTCTTGGGAACGCGCACCTCGCCCATAGTGTCGTGCTCAATGCGGTACTCGATGTCGCTCATGTCTTCCTTTGTTTGAGGGGATAAAGCTCGGGTTGAGTGAATGTAAGGCGGTAAAGACTAGTGGTTACGCGAACTCGGCCAACGCAATATCAAGATTGCCGAGGGCGGTGACGGGGGCCACCCGACCGTTGTCGAGCTGGTACTGGCAGCCGACGATGCCAAGCTTGCCCGCGGCCACGGCCTCGCTCAGTACGCGCGACGAGCGGATCAGCTGATTGATCGTCGTAACGAGGTGACGACGGCCGACCGCGTTGGCGTCGATCTGTGACGGGTCAACGTACGGCGTTGCGCGGTGCTCCTTAAACCAGACCTGCTGCACGGCGGGCTGAATGAGGGCGAGCTCATCGCGAATCGCTTCGGTGACCTCGGTGGGGTGCGCGCTCGTCTGATCGATGGCGGCGGCCACCGCACCGCACGAGTCGTGCGCCAGGACGACGATCACAGCAGAACCGAGAACCGCGACGGCGTACTCGAGCGTAGCCACCATGTTCATGTTGGCTACCTGGCCAATGTTGCGGGCAACGAATAGGTCGCCCAGGCCGCAGTCGAAGAGCATCTCAGCGGCAACTCGCGAGTCAGCACAACCGAGAAACGCGGCGTTGGGCGCCTGACCAGTCGCCAGCTCGTGGCGCCTGTCGGTGTCTTGGTTGTTGTGACGCAGGGTGTCGTTCATAAACCGCTCGTTACCGGCGGCCAGTGCGTCCCATGCTTCTTGCGGAGTTACGCGAGGTGCGTTCATCTGCTGCTCCCTTGTGTGTTGTGTGAATTGGGTCTGTGTGGGCTCCTGTTACTGGAGCGAGCGTGCCACCTCTGCCGCGAGCACGCGTATGTTGCCGGGAGTGTCGGTGCCGTAGACGAGCACCGTGTCGCCGTTAATCTCGCCCTCGAGCCCAAAGAGCATATTGCTCGAGTCGGGGTCGCGCTTCGGATAGTCATAGACCGTCCAGTTCACCCCGCCGAGTTCTTCTGCGCCCGTGGGTGGCTGGTTCTCGAGCTGTTCAAACGCCCACTCCTCGTCAACGGGGGAGCCGTCGGCGGTGAACCCCTGGGCTACGGCGGCGTACGCCTCGTCAGCGGTTGTGTAGTTGATCTGCCACCAGGTGACGTCGCCGCTGTGGCGCAGCTGCGCCAGCTTTGCGAGCCAGCCCTCGGGTACTACGGGGGCCGCGAACGCGCGCCCCGTGCCGGGGGCCGCTTGCTCGGCAAGCTGTGTGACGTCGACCGAGTAGTCCTTGTACGTGTCGGTGCCGCGCGGCACCCCCAAGTACATGATTGCGACGACGCCGAGTGACACGATAAGTGAGAACACAAGGTTATTGACCGTCTTGCGTTTCTTATACAGGTACGAGTCGGTCGCCTTACGGTGGGCCGTCTCTGCGGGCGTCTCGGGGCGACCGAGCTCTGCTACGACGACGGGCGCCTTGTTCTTCTTCGCCATTCTTACGCGCCGGCCTCGCCGGTGTGCCCGGTAGCACCCTGCTCGCTCTGCGCGCCGCGGCGCGCGGCTTCGAGGCGCTGGCGTGCGCCGAGCAGCCACTCTTCGCAGCGCGCGGCGAGGGCTTCGCCCCGCTCCCACAGCGCGAGCGACTCTTCGAGCGAGATGCCGCCCTGCTCAAGTCGACCAACGACCTGAATAAGCTCGTCGCGTGCCGCTTCGTAGCTCAGGGACGCCTGATCCGGTGCCACAGTCTCTGCCATGACTACAAGCTTACCGCGCACCCCTGACAGCGGCGTGACGCCCCGGGCGCTACGGCCGGACGCTGCGGCCCGGGCGCAGCGGCCCACTGCGCTTACGGTGTTGCGGTCACGGCGTCACGGTCGCGCGCAGCTGGCCGCCCGCGACCGTGAGCCGCATCACGGTCGCGGCGGGGGCATCTGCGGGTGAGCGTACGACAGCCCCCGGCTCGCCGCCCGCCGTGATGGTTTGTGCAATCGCGTAACCGCGCTCGAGCGTTGCCTGGGGTGAGAGCGCCGTGAGACGCGCCCGTGTCTGCTCGAGGGACTGCGCGCGGTCAGCCACGGCGCGGTCGGCGAGTTCGGCGCCGCGCGCGGCCCAGCGCACGAGTTCGTCTGCGCGCTCATCGATGCTGCGCTCGGGCTGCGCGAGCACGGGGCGTGCACGCAATTGCGAGATGCGGTCTGACTCGTGCGCGATGAGCTGGCTGAGCCGCGCGCTCATGCGGGCCCTGGCCTGATCGAGGCCTGCGAGCTCCTCGCCAACATCGGGTACGACGCGCTTGGCTGCGTCGGTGGGGGTTGAGGCACGCAGATCGGCCACCTCGTCGAGCAACGGCCGGTCGGCCTCGTGCCCGATCGCGCTGACAATGGGGGTCGTGGCGGCGGCGGCGGCGCGCACGACCCGCTCGTCGCTAAACGGCAACAGGTTTTGAAAGTCGCCGCCGCCGCGAGCGACGATGATCACGTCGACGGCGGGGTCACGGTCGAGCGCTTCAATACCCGCCGAGACCTCTGTCGCGGCACGATCGCCCTGCACCGCGGCGTAGTGAATCTTGAATTGCACGCCGGGCCAGCGCAGGGTGGCGTTGCGCACCACATCTTTTTCGGCGTCGGAATCGCGACCGGTGACGAGCCCGATGAGACTGGGAAGAAAGGGCAGCGCGCGTTTGCGCTCGGGTGCAAATAGCCCCTCGGACAGCAACTGGCGACGCAGTCGCTCGAGTCGCTCGAGGAGTTCGCCAAGCCCCACATGTGACAGGTCAAACACCTGCACGGTGAGGGAGCCGCCCTTGACCCAAAAGTTGGGTTTGACGAGGGCGATGACGCGGTCGCCCTGTGAGAATTCGCTCGTGAGTCGGCTCGCGACTGAGCGCCACACGGTGAAGCTGACGGTCGCGTCTTGGCTGAGGTCTTTGAGCTTGCCGTAGACGTGGCCCCCGCGTACCTGCCACTGGGTGACCTCGCCCTCGATCCATACCTGCCCGAGCCGGTCGACCCAAGCGGCGATCTTCTCGCTCATCAGCGCGACGGGCCACGGGGTGTCGCGGGTCGCGGGGGAGTTTGCTGCCTCAGCCATGCCCGTAAGCCTAGCTTCAGCCACCGACAGCCACCGCCAGCCACCACTGGCCAGCGTGCCCCCGGCGCAGAGCGCGTGCTCAGACCCAAAGCGTAGACTTGCAGCCATGACCGTGACTGCCATGACCCCGAACCCGCGCACCCTGGGTGCGCCCGTTGTGAGCCTGGCGATGCCTCGCGTGCGTCGCCAGGAGGGCCGGCTCAAAAACAACCCCGTAGACGGCGCCAAGAAGATTCTGCTCGCGGCCCCCCGCGGCTACTGCGCTGGCGTAGACCGCGCGGTGGTGGCCGTCGAGAAAGCGCTCGAGCGCTACGGCGCTCCCGTGTACGTGCGCAAGCAAATCGTGCACAACGTGCACGTGGTGCGCACGCTCGAAGAAATGGGCGCGATCTTTGTTGAAGAGGTCGATGAAGTGCCCGAGGGCGCGAACGTCGTGTTCTCGGCGCACGGCGTGTCACCGGCGGTCGTGAACGAGGCTGAAGATCGCGGCCTGCACGCCATCGACGCGACATGCCCGCTGGTGACCAAGGTGCACCGCGAAGCCGTGCGATTTGCGCGCCAAGACATGGAGATCTTGCTTATCGGTCACGAGGGGCACGAAGAGGTCGAGGGCACGGCGGGTGAGGCGCCCGAGCACGTGACCATCGTCAATTCGCCCGAAGACGTCGACACCCTCGAGGTCAAGGACCCAGACAACCTGGTGTGGCTCTCGCAGACCACGCTCTCGGTGGACGAGACGATGGAGACCGTGCGCAGGTTGCGCGCCAAGTTTCCTAACCTGCAAGACCCGCCGAGCGAAGACATCTGCTACGCGACGCAGAACCGACAGGGCGTTATTAAAGAGATCGCGCCGCAGTCTGATCTGGTGCTCGTAATCGGTTCACGCAACTCGTCAAACTCGGTGCGCCTCGTCGAGGTTGCGCTCGAGTACGGCGCTAAGTCGGCGTACCTCGTTGATTACGCGAGCGAGGTGAAGCAGGAGTGGCTCGATGGCGTCAAGACGATCGGTGTATCGAGCGGCGCTTCGGCGCCCGAGGTGCTCGTGCAAGAGCTGATCGACGACCTCATCGACGCCGGGTATGCAGATATTCAGGCGGTCATGACAGCAGAAGAGGACCTCGTGTTCTCGCTGCCCAAGGAGCTGCGTCAAGACGCCTCGGGCAACACCGACGCGCGGGCACTCGGCGGCCGCGTGCGCTAGCGGCCCGACGCCTGCACAACTACGGCTCGCTCACGCGCGCGAGCAGCTCGGTGAGCAGCGCCTCGGCGACCGGCGCCGGGAGCTCCTCGACGAGCGCCATCAACGGCGCCATTTTGCGCGGCAGCTTCGTACCACCGGCACCAGCTGCGCGCAGGATCGCCCACGCCGCCGCGGGGCCCGGCACACGCTGGGTCCCGGCGCGCGCGGGCCGACCGTACCCGAGCAGCCGCAAAGCCGCGAGCGCGAGCGCGGGGTTCGGGCGGGGCTTGCCTCGTACGGCGTCGGCTGCCGTGCGTACGGCAGCGATGAGGTCTGCAAGCGTGTGCTCGGTCACCGGGGTGACGGTGAGGTGCACACTGTGCGGCAGGCGCACACCGTTCGCCTGGGTGAAGCCGGGCTGGTGCTGAAGCCGGTAACCTAGCCGCGCCATCTCGTCAGCCAAGTGGTGCGGGTCGACCTGCTCGTGAGCCGGGAGCGAGGCATCTGCCACGAACGCGACCGCTGGGCCCGTAGGCGTGCCCCACACGCTCAGCCCAGGCACGCCATTCACCGCACGAATGATCGCTTCGACTGACCGCGCACACGACGCGGTGAGATCTGCAAACCCGGTCTCACCGAGTCTGCGCGTGATCGCCCACGCTGCCGCGAGTGGCGAAGCAGAGCGCGAGCCCATCAGTGTCGGGTTCACCACCGGGTAGCCGGGCCAGCTGGTGGTGGCGAAGAACTGCGCGCGGTGGCGGGCTCGCCCGCGGTGCAGTAGCACCGAGACGCCCTTGGGGGCGTAGCCAAACTTGTGCAGGTCAGCAGATATGCTCGTGACGCCCCGCACGCGAAAGTCCCACGCCGGAATCTCGGGCCACCACGGCAGCACGAGGCCACCGAAGCAGGCGTCAACGTGGCACGAAACCCCAAGCCGGTCTGCGGCTGCCGCCACCTCGGCCACCGGATCGAGCGCGCCGCTCGGGTATGCGGGGGCCGAGACGACAACGAGCGCGACGTCTGCGCCTAGCCGCGCGATCACATCCTCCGCCACCACTGACCCGTCGGGTGCGCAGGGCACCCCATCGAACTCGAGATCGAAGGCGAGGGCCGCCTTACGAAATGCCGCGTGTGCCGTCTCTGGGGCGACAATGCGCGGCCGCCGCACGCCCGCGTCGGCCGGCTGCGGGTGACGCCTGCGCCACAGGTCGCGCGCGGTCTTTACCGCGAGCAGGCAGCTCTCTGTGCCGCCGCTCGTGACACTGCCGACGACGCGGCCGCCGTCGAAGGGGCTGCGCCGCTCGCCGCCCAGCGCCTGTCGCATAAACCGTACGAGGTCGCGCTCCATCGCTGCGATCGACGGAAACGTGGTGGGGTCTAGGCCGTTGAGCGGCCGGGCGATCTCTGCAGCGGCACCCGCGAGCGCATCGAGCGCGGCCTGGCCCGAGTCGTACACGTACGACAGCAGCCGGCCGCCGTGCGTCGGCGCGTCTTTGGCGCGCAGAGCTCGCAGCTCGGCGAGGATCGCCAGCCCCTCGTCGTCGGTACCGCCCTGAGCACAGGCGCCCTGAGCCCGGCTTTCGTCACCGCCGTTGTGCGGGCGTGCGCTCATGCGCGCGCACCCGTGTTCTGTGCGATGTCGGCTTCGCGTAGCCGGTACCGCGACAGCGTCGCGAGGCTCGCAAGCATCAAGAGCGCGGGCACCACGCTAAACGAGAGCGCGATACTGACGACAGCGGCGCCCGGTTGTGCGACCGCGGGGTCTCCCGCCACCGATTCAATGTATCCAGAGGTCGCGAGCATGATGGTGAGTATGGTCGCGCCCAGTGCCATGCCCGCGGTCTCGCCCGCGGTCCACACCCCACCAAACACCCCCGCGCGGGTGTCGCCGTCGTAGCTGATCACGTCGGGCAGCATCGCCATCGGCAGCGACTGCATGCCGGCGTAGGCGGCGCCAGCGACCGCGACGGGCGCGAGGATCCACCACCCGGGCACCAAGATCATCGGGGTCAGCGCGAGAGCCGCGACAAGAAATAGTGTGCTCGCGAGACGAAACGCACGCTCCTTGCCGGTGCGGTCGGCGAGTCTGCCCCACAGCGGCGCGACAAATAGCGCGGGGGCGATGAGCGCCAGAAACAGCGGTGTGACGGCGCCCTCGTTGCCCAGGATCCATCGGGCGACAAACTGGGCGCTCGCGAGCATCATGCCCGTCGCGAGACCCTGCAGTACGAACGTCGCGAGCAGCGCACGAAAGGGCTGGCTTTGCCGCAGCGCGGTGAATCCGTCACGATAGTGCGCAAGCGAAAAGACCCGCGATGCCCCGTGCGCACCGGCCACGAAACCGAATGAACCGCTCGCGGCCCGCGGCACCACGGTAGACGCCACGAAGAGCCCCGTTCCCAACACGACGGCCGCCACGACTCCCATCGTGAGGTAGCCAGCGTAAGGGCTATCCGGAAACAGGCCGCGCAGCTCGGGCCCGCCCGCACCGAACAGCAAGATCGCAAACGTGAGCACGACCACCCGCCAAGTGAGTAGCCGAGTGCGCTCGTGATACCCGTCGGTGAGCTCGGCGGGCAGCGCAATGTAGGGCACCTGAAACAGGCTGAAGCAGGTGGCGGCAGCCACAAACGCGACGAGCACCCAGAGAGCCGAAAGCGGCGGCGCGAGGCCAGCGGGCACGGCGAAGGTGAGCGCAAACGCGAGAGGTAGGCCCACGACGCCCACCAGCATGGGGCCGCGCCGTGATCCGGAGCTGCGCAGCGCGCGGTCGCTCAGTGCGCCGATCACCGGGTCGATGAGCACGTCCCAGATCTTGGCGACGGTGATGATCGCGCCAGCGGCCAGCGCCGTGATACCGAGCGAGTCCGTCATGTAGTAGACGAGCACGAGCCCGGGCAAGGTGGCGAAACCGCCGGTGCCGAGCGAGCCCGCGGCGTAGCGAGAGATCACTCCGCGAGACAGCCTGGGCGCCGGGGAGTTCGTCGTTGAATCCATGCGCCCAGGCTACTCCGCGTAGGGGTGCAGCGTGGCAGCGGCGCGCGCTACATCTGCATGTCCTTGATGTACGCGAACATCTTGTCGAGCGATCCGTTGGGGTCGGCGTCAAGCTGCTGCATAATCTCGGGTGCGCCCGCAAACATGGCGACCGTGGGCACGATCAACACGATGAGCACCGCAATTGCGCCCGCCGTGAGCGGCACCCAGAACGCGAGCCTGCGCGCGCGCATGCGCTGAATCGAGTAGATCAGCGTCACCGCGAACAAAGCGAGCACCGCGATACCCGTACCGGTGCCGAGAGGCTTCACCCACTCGGCGAGCGTCGCGTGCTCGAGACCAATCATGGCCCCCACGAGGCGCAGCTGCGACTCGAGCGCAAACATCGAGCTCGCGATGCTCAGGGTGCTGTACGCGGCGAGCACGAGCAGACCGATCGTGATGACCCGGTCGGCGATGCGTGGCTTTGGCGCGCTGGGCTGCGCTACCGCGCCGGGCCTGCTGCCCTGCTGGGGAGCGGCGCCAGAGGCCCCGGCCCCCGGCGCGCGGTATGGCGCCCCGGGGGTGCTGGGACCCTGCGCTTCGGGTGCCTGAGCTCCGGATCCCTGGGGGCCGGTGCTTTGCGCCCCGGGCCCGGCGGCGGGCGTGCCGCTGGGGCCGGATCCGGCGCTAGACGCGCCTTCGGCACGACCACCCGAGGCCGATTTGGCCCCGCGCTTGGGTAACCCCGCACCGAGGTTATGCGGCACACCGGGGAGCGACTGGGCCGAGCCACCGGGAACGGCGGCGGGATGCGTCGCGCCGGAGTGAGCGGCGCTAGCGTCGTTGGTGTCGTCGCTCGCGCCCTCGGGCTTCCACTCCCAGCCCTCGGGGGCAAGCTCGCCATAGGCAGGCTTGGGCCTTGAGACCGGCGGGGGTGTGGGCTCTTCGGGAGCAGCCGAGTCTTGCGGGGTCGCGGGGCCGTCTGTCACTACGCGCTCACCGACTTGCCTGCCGAGCCGAGCTGCTCAGCAGCCAGCGCGATACGCGCCGCCATACCGGTCTCTGCTACCTTGCCGTAGGCGCGGGGGTCGTACTGCTTCTTGTTGCCGACCTCACCGTCAATCTTGAGCATGCCGTCGTAGTTCTTGAGGACATAATCAACGAGCGGGCGCGAGAATGCGTACTGCGTGTCGGTGTCGATGTTCATCTTGATGACGCCGTTGCGCACAGCCTCGGCGATCTCCTCAGCAGAGGAGCCCGAGCCGCCGTGGAACACGAGGTCGAGGGGCTTAGCCGCGGTGCCGTACTTCTCGGCAAGACCCGCCTGGATGTCAGCGAGCAGCTCGGGGCGCAGCTTCACACCGCCGGGCTTGTAGACGCCGTGCACGTTGCCGAAGGTGAGGGCCGTGAGGTAACGGCCCTGCTCGCCGAGGCCGAGCGCCTCGACCGTGGCGATGCCGTCTTCGAGCGTCGTGTAGAGGCTGTCGTTGATCTCGTGGGTGATGCCGTCTTCTTCGCCGCCCACGACGCCGATCTCGACCTCAAGAATGATGCCGGCAGCCGCCATGCGGGGCAGCAGACCCTTCGCGATCTCGAGGTTCTCGCTGAGGGGAACGGCCGAGCCGTCCCACATGTGCGACTGGAAGTAGGGCAGACCGTCGCCGTTCTTGACGCGCTCTTCGCTCGCGCCGAGCAGCGGCAGCACGAAGCTGTCGAGGTGCTGCTTGGGGCAGTGATCGGTGTGCAGGGCAACGGTGATGTCGTAGGCCTTGGCGACTTCTTCGGCGTACTTAGCAAACGCGAGCGCGCCGCCAGCACGGTTCTTGACGGTGTGACCCGCGAAGTAATCGGCGCCGCCAAAGCTGACCTGAAGAATACCGTCTGACCCGGCCTCTGCGAAGCCCTGCAGGGCAGCGTTCAGAGTCTGCGAGCTTGATACGTTGACCGCGGGGAACGCGAACGCTCCAGCCTTTGCGGTGTCGATCATTGCTGCGTATTGTTCCGGGGTTGCAACGGCCATGAGGGCTCCTTGAGGGGTGAGAGAGTGAGTTACTACTACGCCACTTGTTCCATACCACGCGGTTCGGCGCTGGACCGCGTTCGTACTCCAGTCTAGGCGGTAGACTTGAGGCCATGACTGAACCACGATCTCTCGGCGATTGGCAGCCTGACCGTAACCTCGCAATGGAACTGGTGCGCGCGACTGAAGCGGCGGCCATGCGGGCGACTCCCTGGATCGGGCGCGGCGACAAGAACGCAGCTGATGGTGCGGCGGTCGATGCGATGCGACGCTTCCTCTCCACCGTCAACATGAACGGCACCGTTGTGATTGGTGAGGGCGAGAAAGACGATGCGCCGTGGCTGTACAACGGCGAGCAGGTGGGCAACGGTGAGGGCGCCGAGTGTGACGTCGCGGTCGACCCGATCGATGGCACGCGCCTGGCCGCAGAGGGGCGCCCCGGCGCGCTCTCGGTGATCGCGGTGGCCGATCGCGGCAGCATGTATGACCCGTCGGCTGTGTTCTACATGGACAAGCTCGTGTGCGGCCCCGAGGGCGTGGGCGTGGTTGAAATCAACCGCCCCATTGGCGAGAACATTCGCGCGCTTGCTCGCGCCAAGAAGGTCGACGTGTCTGACATTCGTGTCGCCGTGCTCGACCGTCCCCGCCACGAGCAGCTCATCACTGACATTCGCGAGGCGGGTGCTGGCACGCGGCTCATCATGGACGGCGACGTCGCGGGCGGAGTCAACGCGGCACGCTGGGACTCGCGCATTGACATGTGCGTAGGCATTGGTGGCACACCCGAGGGCATCATCACCGCGTGCGCGGTGAAGGCACTCGGTGGCGTGATTCAGGGTCGCCTGTGGCCGAAGGATGACGAGGAGCGTGAGCGAGCCCTGGGCGCCGGCCACGATCTCGACCGCGTGCTCGAGGCAAACGATCTCGTTGCGAGCGACAACTGCTACTTCGTGGCGACCGGCATCACGTCGGCCGACTTCGTTGACGGTGTGCAGCGCCACGGCCCGTTCGTGCGCGCAGAGAGCATCGTGATGCGTGCGCACTCGGGCACCATTCGCCACGTCATCAGCGACATGGACCCCACGCGCTGGAACTAGCGCACACGCCACAGGCTATTGACCTGCGGTAGAACTTCGCCCCCGATGCTCACTGAGCGCCGGGGGCGAAGTGTTTCAGCCGTCAGCTAGAGGGCCTCCACTTCTTCGAGCATGCTGGCGTCGTAGGTTTCGACGTCGCGCAGGCTCCGCTCGACCGCGCGGGTGCGCACGCCGACCTGCTGCACCGTGTTTTGGGCGGTCGCGAGCTGCTTCTCGAGTTTGTCCCACACCTGGCCGTACTTCTGAAACTCGGCCTTCGCGGCGCCCAGTACCTTCCATACCTCAGAGCTGCGCTGTTCGATCGCGAGGGTGCGAAACCCGAGCTGCAGGCTATTGAGTAGCGACATCAGCACGGTGGGACCTGCGACGGTCACGCGGTACTCGCGCTGAATCTTGCTCGCGAGCCCCGGCCGCCGAATAGCTTCAGCAAACAGCCCCTCGGTGGGCAGGTACATGATGGCGAAGTCGGTTGAGAACGGCGGGTGCACGTACTTGTCGTGAATCAGCTTCGCCTGCGTGAGGATCACCTTTTCGATGGTGCGGCCAGCGAGCTGCACCGCCTCGGCGTCTCCTGTTTCTTGCGCCTCGAGCAGACGCTCGTAGTCTTCTTGCGGAAACTTCGAGTCGATCGGCAGCCACACGGGCACGTTACTGTCGTCGCGTCCGGGCAGCTTAATGGCAAACTCGACGCGCTCTGCCGAATCGGGGCGCACGGCCACGTTCTGTTGATACTGCTCGGGGGTGAGCATGTCTTCGAGCTGGCGGGCCAGCTGGACCTCGCCCCAGCTACCGCGGCTCTTCACGTTGGTGAGCACGCGCTTAAGCCCGCCCACGTCTGAGGCGAGCGTCTGCATTTCACCGAGGCCCTTTTGTACCTGCTCCAGGCGCTCGCTCACGAGACTAAACGATTCGCCGAGTCGCTTCTCGAGCGTGCCCTGCAACTTCTCGTCGACGGTCTCACGCATCTTTTCAAGCTTCGCTTCATTGCCCTGGCGCATTTTTTCGAGCTCGATAGCGAGGCTGCGCCGCAGATCTTCAAACCGGCCCTCGACCGACTGCTGAAACTCAATCTGCGACTGCACGTGCGCCTGTGACGTCGTATGCATGCGGTCGTTCAAACCCACGAGTGATCGTTCGAGTAGGTCGCGCTGTTCGAGGGCTGCGCCCTGACGCGATTCTCGATCGCGCGCGAGCTCACTGGCCTGGGTTTGGCTCACCGCGAGCAGCCTGGCGTCGAGCTGCTGCTGCCCGGCCGCGATCGCCTGGTTGATTTCGCCGCGCAACAGCGCAAACTCTTGCCGTAGCTCAGGCCCCAGTGAGGCCGACCCGCCTCCGGGTGCTTGCCCCGGTTTGTAGCGCAGCAGCACCACGGCGAGCACCGCGATGAGCAGCAGTAGGTTCGCCGCGAGCAGCGTGATGACAAGGGCATCCATAGCGTCCCAGCCTTTCGAAATCGGTGTTGTGCCAACGCTACTGGGCACCACCGACACAGGCGCTTCGAGACACCGGCTGCGGGGAGCACAGGGCATGATCCGGAGCAAACAAGCCGCGCACAGCGGGCGCCCGAGGCTACAGCTTGAGCGGAATTGCCTTGAGCGTGTGCAGCTTCACGCCCGTGGCCTTCACGAGCTCGGCGATGCTGGCAGCGCCGTGGCGCCTCGCGGCGTCGATGACGATCGCGGCGCAGGCCTCGGCGTCGGCGCTCGCGTTGTGGTGCGCGAAGTCGCCGTAGCCCGCTGCAGCGGCGGCGAGCGGTAGCCGGTGCGACGCGAGCTCGTAGGTCTTGCGCGAGACCTGCACGCTGCAGAGGTAGCGCAGCTTGGGCACCGGGGTGACAGTCTCGGCGCAGGCCGTGCGAATCACGCTCATATCGAAGCTGGCGTTGTGCGCCACGGCCACGTCGTCGCCCAGAAAATCA
Organism: Leucobacter faecis; assembly: GCF_054456695.2. NCBI lineage: Bacteria > Bacillati > Actinomycetota > Actinomycetes > Micrococcales > Microbacteriaceae > Leucobacter > Leucobacter faecis. Next base: position 102,597 of record NZ_JBTJER020000005.1, on the reverse strand, counting down.
CGTAGGTCGCCGAGCTGAGCTGCCCAGTCTGGGGCGTGCGCGACCATCGCGGGGGTGATGCCGTGAATCTTGATGTTGAAGGGCTGAAATTCGGCGTGTGAGGCCGGTGGTTTGATGAGCCAATCGGCGCGCTCGACGACGAGCCCGTCGCGCACGCGCGCGAGCCCGACCGAGCACGCCGAAGAAGCGTGGCCATTTGCGGTCTCAAAATCGATGGCGGTGAAGTCTACGGGCACACATAAAGCGTGCCACACACCTCTGACAGTTCTTACAGCGCTCGTGCCGGGTAGAATGGTCGATCGTGGCTCTAACTATCGGAATTGTCGGACTCCCTAACGTAGGCAAGTCGACCCTGTTCAACGCTCTCACGCACAACGACGCGCTCGCGGCGAACTACCCGTTCGCCACGATCGAGCCGAACGTTGGCGTCGTCAACCTGCCCGACCCCAGGCTGAACAAGCTCGCCGAAATCTTCGGCTCTGAGCGCCTGTTGCCCGCGCCCGTCAGCTTTGTTGATATCGCGGGCATCGTACGCGGCGCGAGCGAGGGTGAGGGGCTCGGCAACCAGTTCCTCGCCAACATTCGTGAGGCAGACGCCATTGCGCAGGTCGTGCGCGGGTTTCAGGACCCCGACGTCGTGCACGTTGACGGCGATGTGAACCCCGCCAGTGACATGGAGACGATCAACACCGAGCTGATCATCGCCGATATGCAGACCCTCGATAAGGCCCTCCTGCGCTTTGAGAAGGAGCTCAAGAACCGCAAGATCGAGGCCTCGGTCGTCGCGACGGCGAAGACCGCTCGCGTGGCGCTCGATGAGGGCAAGCTGCTTTCGCAGACCGACATCGACCTCGAAGACATTAGCGAGCTCGGGCTGCTCACAGCGAAGCCGTTCCTCTACGTCTTCAACGTCGACGAAGAGGTGCTGCAGGACTCGGCGCGTCTCGAAGAGCTCGCGGCGCTCGTGGCGCCCGCGAAGGCGATCTTCCTCGACGCCAAGATTGAGAGCGAGCTCATCGAGCTCGACGACGAGGACGCCGCTGAGATGCTCGCGTCGATCGGCCAGGAGGAGAGCGGTATTAGCCAGCTCGCGCGCGTCGGCTTCGACACCCTCGGCCTGCAGACCTACCTGACCGCGGGCCCCAAAGAGGCGCGTGCGTGGACGATCCGCAAGGGCGCGACCGCGCCGCAGGCAGCCGGCGTGATTCACGGCGACTTCGAAAAGGGCTTCATTAAGGGCGAAATTATCTCGTTCGAGGATCTCGTCGAAGCCGGATCGGTGGCCGAGGCACGCGCCAAGGGCAAGGCCCGCATGGAGGGCAAGGAATACGTGATGCAAGACGGTGACGTGTGCGAGTGGCGGTTTAACGTCTAGTTTTGTTGAACTGATGCGACACCCCTTCACAGATTGTGGAGGGGTGTTTTGCATCTAGGGGAACGACAGCCGGTGCTTGGCCACCTCGACTTCGTCACCGAGTTTCCGCTGTAGGCGCACCGCCTGGGACGCGAATCGCTAGGGTGGTGAGGACCGAGTTACCTCGAGCGTAAAGCCTCAAGAAGCGGAGTGTGCGACCATGAGTTTTAACGTCTACCTGTCTGGAGAGATTCACACCGAGTGGCGCGATGAGATCAAGCGCGGCGCAGAAGAAGCAGGTCTCGACGTGGTCTTCACGGCCCCGGTCACCGACCATCCCGCAAGCGACGCGGCAGGTGATCACCTGGCTAACGCCGAGAGTCAATTCTGGCGCGACCAACAATCGGCAAAAGTGAATGCGATTCGTACGCGCACGCTCATCGAGCAGAGCGACTTCGTTGTCGTACGCTTTGGCAGCGAATACAAACAGTGGAACGCGGCGTTCGACGCCGGCTACTGCGCGGCACTTGGCAAACCGTATGTCACGCTGCACGATGAGAACATCGTGCATCCGTTGAAAGAAGTTGACGCGGCGGCCCAGGGCTGGTGCACGACCACGGCTCAAGTGGTCGAAACTCTGCGCTACGTGCTGCGAGACTAACCGCAAACCTTTGACCAAAAGCAGTACTTAGCGGAGTTCAACGACCTCGGTGAACACTAGAAAGAGCATGACTCACGTGACAGACACCTTTGAAGCAGAGCTACCGCCGTGCCCCGAGTGTAAGGCAGAGTACACCTACGAATCAGGTGCGCTGTTCAGCTGCCACATGTGTGGGCACGAGTGGGCGCCTGCGTCAGCGAGCGCGCAGGCGAACGCGCAGCAAGCGCAAGAAGTAAACGTTGTACGCGACGCAGTGGGCAACCCGCTCGCTGACGGCGACGACGTCACCGTTGTGAAAACGGTAAAGATTGCGGGCGGGGGAGGCGGGGCGGTGAAAGCCGGCACCAAAGTGCGGGGCATTCGCCTCGTAACTGACCGCGGCGATGGCCACGACATCGACGCCAAGATCGCGGGCGTCGGCAAGATTCAACTCAAGTCGAGCATCGTCAAGAAGCTTTAGGTAATAGGCAGTCTCGCGCCAAGGCCATAACGGGCTCGAGTACGAAACCGGCAAGCCTCATCGAAAGTTTGAATATTACTTCTTGATTTCGCTACAAATGTTGCACTAGCTTGATCGTGTGCAAAAGAAATCAGTAGGTATTGCTCTCGCGCTCTCTGGGCTCCTGCTCGCCGGTTGCGCATCGCAGGCGCCCGCAAAGGCACCCGCACCGGAGCCCGACACGAACCCCAGTGCGAGCGCAGAAACAGACGCGAAGCCCACAGAATCTACGCCGAGCGAAGGCCAATTCTCAATCGAACACATCACCTCGTGTGACCAAATCGAGGCGGTTGTTGCGCCTTTCATTGAAGGGCTCGTACCGCTAGACGACAACGTCGTCGATGAGTGGGGCGTGAGCTGCGGTTGGGACATGGCCGAGGACGAAACAAACGTCGCGAACGGTCGCAGCGTCTCGGTAGGAATGGCCACGGTTGAACAGGGCACGCCCAAACCCGACCCGAGCATGGTGCTCGAAATGGAGGGTGCTTCACTCGTCGAGGATCCCTGGCTGGCAGATAACGGCGGCATCGGTTACTCCCTGCAAACAGCAGTCGCTATCGCAGGGGCAAGCACCACGACCATCTGGGTGCCGGGCGTCGAAACGAGTATTACGGCATCGGCGGTGGGGGACATGTCAACGATCGATGGCCCAGCTGGGCTGAAGATCGTGCAAGCGCTCCTCGCCAAGTGATCCTACTCAAAGAGCGATTGTGGTGCACCAAACAAGTGAGGCCGTAAACGCCTCACCAAACACACATCTGACTGTCGACGAAATTCGATACTGTAAAGATCCCAACCGAACCTGACCCACGAGAGAGACACCCGTGAGCCATCGCAGCACCCACCCTGACCAGGAGGGTCGATCTTCGCGCCCCCTTATGATTCAAGGGGGTGACAAGAAATGGTAGAGGCTTGGCTCACACTGCTCGTGGGCGTTCTCATTACGCTCGCGATCATCGTGGCGTGCGGGTTCTTCGTGGCCCAAGAGTTTGCGTACATGTCGGTCGACCGCTCGCGCGTCTCGGCGCAGGCGGCGAAGGGCGACGCCAAAGCGCGGCAGGTGCTCGGCATCACCAAGCGAACGTCGTTTATGCTCTCGGGCGCGCAACTCGGCATCACCGTCACCGGGTTACTCATCGGCTACGTCGCTGAGCCGCTGATCGGCAAATCGATCGGCACGCTGCTGGGCGGCGCGGGGCTCGATCCCGTCACCTCGGTGCTCATCGGCACAGCGGGCGCGCTGATTCTCGCGACGCTCGTCACCATGATCTTCGGCGAGCTCTACCCCAAGAACCTCGCCATCGCGAGCCCCGAACCGCTGGCCCGGGCACTCGCGACGCCCACGCGCATCTACCTCGCGGTCTTTGGCTGGCTCATCAAGATTTTCGATATGGCCTCTAACGCCCTACTGCGTTTGCTCCGGATCGAGCCGCTTGAAGACGTTGACGAGAGTGCCACGGCCCGTGATCTCGAGGCCATCGTAGACGCATCACGCGAGAGCGGCGACCTGCCGCAAGACCTTTCGGTCATCATTGATCGCATTCTTGACTTCCCAGAGCGCGACGTTGAACACGCGATGGTGCCACGCTCGCGCGTCGACGTGGTCACCCCGCAGACCACAGTCGGTGAAGCACGAACACTCATGGCGACCGGGCACACCCGTTACCCTGTTATCAGCGACGAGGATTCGCCCGTGGGTGTTGTCGAACTGATCGACCTGCTGCGCGGCAGCTACCCCGACGCGACGCTCGTCGCAGACGTGATGCGCGAAGCAGTTGTGCTGCCCACCACGATGCTTCTGCCCGTGGCGTTTGCGCGCATGCGTGAAACCCGCAACGAACTCGCCTGCGTCGTTGATGAGTACGGCAGCTTCGACGGTATCTTGACCATCGAAGACCTGACCGAAGAGGTCATCGGCGAACTCGCCGACGAACACGACACCGATGTGGCCGACGCGACCAGCATTGGCGAGAACAGCTGGCGTATTCCGGGCGACGTGCACCTCGACGAGGTTGAACGCATCATCGGGTTTGACCTGCCAGAAGAAGACATCGAGACGATCGCCGGCCTCATGATCGATCGCTACGGCGACCTCGTGCCTGTGGGAGCGAAGGTGCGTGTAGACCTGCCCGAGCGTTCGGCGGAAACACTCCAGGGGATCCGGATCTCGCGCTGGCTCGAGATCGAAGCGACCGAGGTCGCACGCCACGTGCCGTCGCAGATTCTGGCGCGCCTGCACGAAGCCGATATGACGAACGACACTGAGGAGGCAGCGCGATGAGCTGGTGGCTAGTCACAATCATCACGATCGCACTGATCGTTGCGAGCGCCTTCTTCGTGATCGTCGAGTTTGCGCTCCTCGCGGCGCGCAGGCACCGGCTCGAAGAACAGGCCGACCACAGCGCGTCCGCCCGTGCGGCGCTGCGCAGTATGAACGAGCTGACCGTGATGCTCGCGTTCGCGCAGCTCGGTATCACCGTGTGCACGTTCTTGCTCGGTGCGATCACCAAGCCGGCGATCGACTACGCGCTGTCGCCGGTGTTTGAGGCGTGGGGCCTGCCCTACGTGCTCGCCGACATCATTGCGTTTATGCTCGCGCTGATCGTGGTCACGTTCTTGCACCTGGTGATCGGCGAGATGGCGCCTAAGTCGTGGGCGATCGCACACCCCGAAACGGCCGCCAAGTCGACCGCGTTTACTGCGCGGCTGCTCACGTGGCCGCTGCGGCCGCTGCTCCTGTGGATCAATCGCATCGCCAACAAGCTCGTCAAAGCATCGGGCGTGGAGCCGGTCGAGAAGGCCGCCGCGGGCGGTCAAGACGTCGACACGATCAGGCAGCTCGTGGCGCACTCGCGCGCGGTAGGCACGCTCGCAGAGGAATACTCAGAGTCGATCTCGCAGGTGATCGAGCTCAGTTCGATGACGGTCGGCTCGATCGTGCGCACCGACAAGGCACCCTCATCGGTGCCGGTGCACGCGACCGCCGCCGATGTGCGAGCCGTCGCAGCAGAGTCGGGGCATCTGCGCCTGCTCGTCGGGTCAGACGCCGACTGCCGTGTCGCGCACGTGCGCGACACTCTCGCGGTCGCTGATGAGACGCCCGCGGCCGAGATTTCACGCCCTGCGATGAGCCTCGCACCCGGCGACTCGGCCTACGATGCGCTCGCGCGCATGCGCCGCGGTCAGGTGCAGCTCGCGATCGTGGTCGAAGACGGCAGGCTCGTCGGCGTGATCACGCTCGACGATCTGCTGCGCGAGATCGTACCCGCGTAGCGAGCGCCGCCGCGAGACAGCATCGAAATGACGAGACGGCATCGAAACGACGAGTCGGTGCGATAATGACGTACTTATCGCACCGACTCGTCGTTTTGATACCTGCTCGTGCCGGCTCGCCACCACGGTAGCCGTCGTAGCCACAGCAGCCGTCGTAGCAGCGACCGCGCGGCGGTTAGGCTTAAGACCATGACTGCAACGCTCGTGGCCGAGGGAATTTCGGGCGGATACGCCCACCGCACCCTCTTTGACAACGTCAACCTCACCGTCGCCCCCGGCGACGTGATCGGGGTCGTCGGCGTGAACGGCGCGGGCAAGTCAACCCTCTTGCGCATTCTCGCGGGCGACCTCGCACCACAGACCGGCAAGATCCACCGCGCCCCCACCGACGCGTTCGTCGGCTGGCTGCCCCAGGAGCACGAGCGGGTCGCGGGCGAGACTGTCGCCGCCTACATCGCGCGCCGCACCGGCTGCGCTAAGGCCACGGCCGATATGGATGCGGCCGCGATCGCCCTGGGCGATCCGGGGGCGGTGCGGCCGGGGGATCCGGATCCAGCTGATGTGTACGCGGCCGCGCTCGATCGCTGGCTCGCGAGCGGGGCGGCCGACCTCGAGGAGCGGCTGCCCGCGGTGCTCGACGAGCTGGGGCTCGCGCAGATCGGCGCCGAGTCGCTCATGACCGGGCTGTCGGGCGGGCAGGCCGCGCGCGTGGGACTTGCGGCGTTGAAGCTGTCGCGGTTCGACATTGTGCTGCTCGATGAGCCGACGAACGACCTCGATTTTGCGGGCCTCGAACAACTCGAGAACTTCGTACAGGGGCTGCGCGGCGGCGTCGTGCTCGTGAGCCACGACCGAGAGTTTTTGGCGCGCTGTGTGACGAGCGTGTTCGAACTCGACCTCGCGCAGGGCCGCAGCACGCTGTTTGGGGGCGGCTACGACGCTTACCTGCAAGAGCGCGAGGTGGCGAGGCAGCACCGCCGCGACGAGTACGAGCAGTTTGCGACGACGAAGGCCGACCTCGTCGCACGTGCCCGCACGCAGCGGGAGTGGTCGAGCCAGGGCGTGCGCAACGCCATGAAGAAGAACCCCGACAATGACAAGATCAGGCGCCGCGCATCGACCGAATCGAGCGAAAAGCAGGCGCAAAAGGTGCGGCAGATGGAGAGCCGCATTAAGCGCCTCGACGAGGTCGAAGAGCCACGTAAGGAGTGGCAGCTCGAGTTCACGATTGGGGCGGCCCCGCGCTCGTCGAGCGTCGTGGCCACCCTCAACGAGGCCGTCATCGAACAGGGCGACTTCACGTTTGGCCCCGTGTCGCTGCAGCTCAACGCGGGGGAGCGGGTAGGCATCACGGGCCCCAACGGCGCGGGCAAGTCGACGCTCTTGCGGGCACTCCTGGGGCGGCAAGAGCTGACACGGGGCGCGGCATCGCTGGGCGCCTCGGTTGCGATCGGCGAGATCGACCAGGCGCGCGCCCAGTTCGCGGGCGAAGCTACGCTCGCCGACGTATTCGAAAACCTCGTGCCCGAGTATGCGAGCGGTGAAGTGCGCACGCTGCTCGCCAAATTCGGGTTGAAGGCCGACCACGTGAACCGAGCCGCAGGCGAGCTGTCGCCGGGTGAGCGCACGCGGGCCGGGCTCGCCCTCCTGCAGGCTCGCGGCGTCAACGTACTCGTGCTCGATGAGCCCACGAACCACCTCGACCTGCCCGCGATCGTGCAGCTCGAGCAGGCGCTCGAAAGCTTCGAGGGGGCGCTCTTGCTCGTCACGCACGACAGGCGCATGCTCGAATCGGTGAACCTCACCCGCCGCTGGCACGTGGAGGCCGGTCGTGTCCAAGAACGCTAACGTACACGCGGCGGTCGCGCGGCTGTCGCCCGGCTATTTTGCGCTCGTGATGGCGACGGGCATCGTCTCAATCGGGCTGCACGATGTCGGTGCACAGGCGCTGTCGCTCGCGCTCCTGTGGATCGCGGCGGTCGCCTACGCGGCCCTGTGGGTGCTGTTCATTTGGCGGGCGATCGCGTTTCCGCACCACGTCCGCCGCGACCTGCGCAACCCCGAGATCGCGTTCGCGTACTTCACCGTCGTCGCGGGCACCGACGTGCTCGGGGTGCGGCTCGCACAAGCGGGCGCGGTGACCGCCGCGACGACGCTGCTCTTCGTCGGGGCGGGCCTCTGGTTCGTCTTCGGGTACCTGCTGCCCTGGCAGGTGCTCATGACCCGCGACGGCCACCGTATCCTCGCGCGCACCAACGGCACCTGGTTCATTTGGGCGGTCGCGAGCCAATCGCTCGCCGTCGGCATGAGCCAGATCCAGGCGCACGCGGCACCCCAGGCACAAACCTGGATCGGTATGCTTGCGGTGCTGTCGTGGTCGGTGGGCGTCGCGCTCTACGCTGGCATCGCGCTCATCGTGCTGCTGCGCATCATTCACTATGGCATCACGCCCGGCGAGTTCGAACCGCCCTACTGGGTCGCGATGGGGGCGCTCGCGATCGCGGTCGTCGCGGGCTCGGGCATCGTCGACATGCAATCGACGCCCATGGTCGACGCGACGCGCGAGCTCATCTCGGGCACCGTCGTCGTGTTCTGGAGCTTCTGCGTCTGGCTGATTCCGATGCTGCTGGGTGCGGGCGTGTGGCGCCACCTCGTGCACCGAGTGCCACTGCGTTACGTGCCGACGCTGTGGTCGATGGTGTTTCCCATGGGCATGTTTGCGGTCGCCTCGATCTCACTGGGACGGGCAGACGCGCTGCCCGCGGTCGAAACAATCGGCCACATCGCGCTCGTGATCGCGGCCCTCGTTTGGTGCGCCGTGTTTCTGGCGATGCTGCTCCGGATCGCCCACGCGCTGTGGGCGCAGGCGCGGGGCGGGCGAGCTACATTGGAGGGGTGAGCGCCAAACTAACCCGTCCCATTCACTCTGTTTCGTCGGGTGACCCCGCAGCCCCACACCGGGTCGTGTTCTTACACGGCCTGTTTGGCCGCGGCAAGAACTTCACGCGTGTGGCAGCGGGGCTCGAGCCCGAAGCTGTCAGCCTGCTCGTCGACCTGCCCAACCACGGTCAGTCGGGGTGGACCGAGCACATCTCGTACGAGGAGCTCGCCGACCTCGTGGCAGAGCACCTTCGTGCGGGATTTGCGGCGGGCGGCCCGGTAGACGTGATCGGGCACTCCATGGGCGGCAAAGTAGCGATGGTGCTGGCGCTTCGGCACCCCGATCTCGTGCGCAAGCTTGTGGTGCTCGACAACTCACCTACAACATCGGTGAGTGGGCGAGGGGAGTTTCAACACCTGCTGGCTGCGCTCGCGAGCATCGACACGTCGAAGCTCACCCGTCGTGCCGACGCCGGCGCGCTGCTTCGGGCAGAGATTCCCAGCGACGCGGTACGCGGGTTCTTGCTGCAAAATCTGCGCCGCGACACTGATGGTTTCTCGTGGGAGCCAAACCTTGCGCTGCTGCGCGCAGAACTCGAAACGATCATGGCGTTTCCAGAGGTTGCGCCGCTCACGTTTGATGGGCAGGTGCTGTGGGTGGGAGGCGAAAAATCGGGGTATGTTACCGACGAAGACGAACCCGCCATGCGCACCCTGTTTCCGAGAACCCGACGCCTGACGATGAAGGGTGCGGGGCACTGGGTGCACTCAGAGAAGCCAGCAGAGACGATCGCGGTGCTGCGGGCGTTCCTCTTGCAGTGATCTTCGAGAGAGCGGGCGGCTAGAGTCACAGGCAGACCTGACCGATGAGGGATACGCTCGAGACATGAGCACCACGGAAACAACAGTGCCAGCCCCCATCATTGCAGCTGAGGTGGGCGACGAAATTACGATCTCGGCGCGGGCACTGAAAGCACTCGGTGAACGCATGCAGCGCTTCTTGCTCGAATATCGCTTTGGTATGCAAGAGGTCGAAACCAAGCTGTCGATTTTGCGCGAGGAGTTTGTGCACACGCACGAATACAACCCGATCGAACACGTTTCGAGTCGCGTGAAGTCGGTGGAAAGCCTCGTCGGCAAGCTTGAACGGCGCGGTATTGGGGCCGACTTCGAAGAGATTCGCGCCAACATTCACGACATCGCGGGGGTGCGCGTCACATGCTCGTTTAGGCGTGACGTGTATCGACTCTTCGATCTCCTCACACAGCAAGATGACATCACCGTGCTCGAAGTCGAAGACTTCATTGCTGAACCCAAACCCAACGGGTACCAGAGCCTGCACACGATCATCTCGGTGCCCGTGTTTCTCTCGAAGGGACGCGTGGACGTGCCCGTCGAAGTGCAGTTTCGAACTATCGCGATGGATTTTTGGGCGAGCCTCGAACACAAGATTTACTACAAGTACGAGCGGCAAGTACCCGACTCGCTCATCAGAGATCTGAAGGATGCCGCCGACCTCGCAGCAGAACTCGACGCACACATGGAACGCCTGCACGTTGAAGTACACGGGCTACCGAGCGACCCCACCCCGCCCGGTCCGCGCGTGTTCCCTGCGTAACAGCGTGCCCGAATCCTCTACAGTCGAAGAGTGGAAAGCGAACATTTAGCGGGTGGCTCGGGCGGCGTGTGGCGTATATGCGCAAACGGCGTCACCCGTGTACACCGGCCCACGGGGCCGTGGACGCCAGCAGTGCACGCGCTACTCGAGCACCTACACGAGCGCGGCCTCCCCGGGATCCCACGTGTGCACGGCATTGATGCTGAGGGGCGCGAGGTGCTCGACTACCTACCCGGTGACACGCTCGACCCCGAAACTACGCAGCCGGGTGACGCGGCGCTCGCCGATGCGGCCGCGTGGCTGCGCAAGTATCACGATGCCGTGCGTGACTTTCGGCCGGGGGCGCTCGCATGGCGGCAGGGGGTGCAAGCCCTCGAAGCCGATGAGATTATCTGCCACAACGATCCGGGGCTGTATAACTGGGTCGTTCAGGAGGGCGAGTTTGCGGGCATGATCGACTGGGATCGCGCGGGCCCGGGTCGCCCGCTTGACGATCTCGCGTTTCTCGTATGGTCGGGGGTGCCGCTCTTGCGACCGGCCCCGGTTGCAGACGTCGTGCGCAGGCTGCAGCTTGTAGCGGTGGCGTACGGTGGCGTCACCGCGACAGCCGTGCTCGACGCCGTTGATGCACGCATGGCTCTGATCGCGGCAAGGTGGCAGGCCGGTATCGAACGCGGGGACCCCGGCACGCTTGCACTGCGTGATTCGGGAGCGATGGGGCGCCACCTTTTGCGCGTACGCGAGTTTGGGCAGCGGGAGGTCGCGATCCGGCACGAACTGGCCGCCTCCAGAGAAAACCCGGGGAAAGAGCAGTTAGGGTGGTCAGGTGAGTAGAGACCCCTTTGAGGAGCTGTTTGGCCCGCTGAATGACGACGCGAACGACGCGTCGGGCACAGACGCGGGTCGCAGCGAGACCCCTACAGCGCCGCTGCCGACTTCTCGCCCAGCTGCACGTCAGCCCGTACTCCCTCAGCCCGTGGCCCCTCAGCCCGCTGCCGCTCAGAGCTCCGAACCGGTGCCGGGCGTGCGTCGTGGGCAGCAGCCCGCTGCGGAGCCGGTGACAGCAGCCGCTCCCATGCCAGCGCGGCAGCGGCTGGCGCATGAACAGGCTGAGCGTGTGCACACGAATCAGGGACCCACGGCGAAGAAGAAGGCTCCCATGCCGTGGATCATCGTGGGCGCGGTGGCCGTGGTCGCGATCATCCTGTCGATCGTGGTGGTGAACGTCGTGCGCGGCGCAGAGTCTGCGCCACAGGCGACCCCGCCCAGCTCGAACACCACGGAGACGACACCGCAGACGCCTGAGGCGACGCCCGACACTGAGCAGCCCGAGACCCCAGTAAAGCCTGAACCCGAGCCCGAGAAGAAGGACGAGGCGCCCCAGGTTGATGTGGGCGAAGTGACCTCTATGCCGATCGGCCCGTGGAACTCGGCGTCACAAATTTCGACCCGCTTTGGCATGGTGTACTACGCGATTCCAGACAACGTAAACCTTGAGCTCACGTCTGAACTGCTGAGTTCATTCCCCGAGGAGTGCGCGGCCATGCGCACCGCGTGGGGTGCGACGCGGCTGGACGACGGCACGATTCAGATTCGCAAGCCTGCCGAAAGCTGCGCCGCCGCACCAGAGCTCTACAACGAGGTGTGGGGGCTCGTTGCCGCCTGGATCGGTACGATTCAGCCGCAGTAAGCTCGTGCTCGTGCTCGCGCTCGTGCTCGTGCTACGCTCCGGGCGCCGCAAACAGGGTGGGCCACAGGGCGAGCGCGAGCGGGTACCCCGCGAAGCTCACGATATCTAAGACCCAGTGGGCGATGACCAGCGGCAGTGCGCGACCGTAGCGCTGGTAGCACCAGCCAAATACGAGCCCCATCACCACGTTGCCTAAGAAACCGCCGAAGCCCTGGTAGAGGTGGTAGCTGCCACGCAGCAGTGCGCTCGTCACAACAGTGGTGACCGGGCCCGCGCCGAGTTTGCGCAGACGATCGAAGAAGTAAGCGACGACGATCAGTTCTTCACCGAGCGCGGCCTTGAGCGCTTGCAGAATCAGAATCGGAACCGTCCACCAGTACGCATCGAGCACGGTCGGCACGACGGTGACATTGATGCCGATGGCTTTCGTGACCAGGTAGAACCCGATGCCGGGGATGCCGATGAGGGCAGCGAGCCCCACCCCGTACCAAATTTCGCGCGGCCACCAGCGGCGCCTGGGGTCGCGATACCCGCCGAGCGGTGTGCCTAAACCGAGCGCGCCGAGCCTCGGTGGTGTGCTGCGCCACACCATAAAGATGACGAGCGCCACGGGGGCGAGACCAAACGTAAAGCTCAGCAACTGGTAGACGAGGTCGAGCACGGCCTGCTCAGACAGCGGCCGGTTGATCGTGGCGGTCTGCTGTGACAGCGGCTGCTCGCGCGTGAGACGCTCGATGATGGCCACAATCGCGTACACCCCTGACGCACCAAATGAGAGGGCGAGCACGATGCCGAGCTCCCACGCGGTGCGGGTGCGCGAGGGAGTGCTGTGCAACTGGGTCATGAGTCGAGCGTAGTCGTTTGTAGAAGATGAACAGTGTGTTTCTCAGCCACACGTACTTTTAGGTGTGGGCGTTGTTGATCCCTACAGACTTTGGGTCACAAACTGGTTACGCCCGTGAGTTTTGCGGAACGCAGAGATCTTGCTCGATAGTGTGGGTCGCGGAACCCGGTGCCATGTGAACTGGCCCGGATCGCGATACTCAAGGAGGAATATCAGTGAAGAGAACACGTGCGGGGCTGAGCTTCATCGCTCTTGCCGCAGCGAGCACCCTGGTGCTGTCAGGGTGCAGCTCTGATGGAGGCGGCTCAAACGAGGGCGGTGCTGCATCTTCTGGCGTCATCACCACGAACGGGTCAGAACCACAGAACCCGCTCATTCCGACCAACACCAACGAGGTGGGCGGCGGCAAGATCCTCGACTCAATTTTTGCGGGTCTGGTGTACTACGACGCAGAGGGCGCCGCCGTCAACGATGTTGCTGAGTCGATCGAAACTGACGATGCAATTCACTACACGATCAAGATTCGCGACGATGCAACGTTCTCTGACGGCACTCCGGTGAAGGCAGACAACTTTGTGAAGGCCTGGAACTATGGTGCGCTGTCTGAAAACGCGCAGCTCAGTGGCTACTTCTTCGAAGACATCGATGGCTTCGAATCGGGCCCCGGCCCTGACGGCAAGTTCGCTTCTGACGGCACCACCGATGAAGAACAAGAGCAGTTTGGAGCCGACGATGTGTTTGGCTCGATCGGTGACCTCAAAGGCCTCAACGTCGTAGATGACACCACCTTCGAGGTAACACTCAATAAACCGGCAGCCGACTTCCCGCTGCGCCTTGGGTATTCAGCGTTCTACCCGCTGCCCGACGCTGCATTCGAGGACATCGAAGCGTTCGGCCAAGACCCGATCGGTAACGGTCCGTACAAGCTTGCCGGCGACGGTGCATGGAAGCACAACGAGCAGATCGAACTCGTCAAGAACGAAGACTACAATGGCCCGCGCGAGGTGAAGAACGACGGTCTCACGATCAAGTTCTACGCAGACCAGAACGCGGCTTACGCAGACCTGCAGGGCAACAACCTTGACGTGCTCGATGCGATCCCCGATTCGGCGCTCGCAAACTTTGAGTCAGACCTGGGCGACCGCGCGATCAACCAGCCTGCTGCAGTGTTCCAGTCCTACACTATCCCCGAGCGCCTCGAGCACTTCGGTGGCGAAGAAGGCAAGCTGCGTCGCCAGGCAATTTCGATGGCGATCGATCGCGATGAGATCACCGACATCATCTTCGAGGGCACTCGCACCCCTGCGAGCGACTTCACCTCACCCGTTATCGACGGCTGGAGCGATGACCTGAAGGGCTCTGACGTTCTCAAATTCAACCCCGATGAGGCTAAGAAGCTCTGGGCTGAAGCAGACGCTATTGCCCCCTGGACGGGCACTTTTGAGATCGCATACAACGCCGACGGCGGCCACCAGGCGTGGGTTGACGCTGTGACGAACAGCATCAAGAACACGCTGGGCATCGACGCAGCGGGTAAGCCGTTCGCCACGTTCGCCGAGGCGCGCTCCGAGATCACGAACCGCACGATCCAGACCGCGTTCCGTACGGGCTGGCAGGCCGACTACCCGGGTCTGTTCAACTTCCTCGGCCCGTTGTACGCGACCGGTGCTGGCTCGAATGATGGCGATTACTCGAACGCAAAGTTTGATGAGCTGCTGAAGGAAGGCTCGCAGCAGACTGACACTGACGAAGCAAACAAGTACTTCCAGGAGGCGCAAGAGGTTCTGCTGCAGGATCTGCCGGCGACCCCGCTGTGGTACTCGAACGTCACAGGCGGTTTCAGCGAGAACGTTGACAACGTTGTCTTCGGCTGGAACTCGGTGCCGCTCTACTACGAGATCACCACGAAGTAACGTGACATCACGGAGGCTCCGCGAATCTTTGCGGAGCCTCCTTTGTCAGCCCGCGATGACCATTCGCGGCTGACCCCTTACACGCGGCAGGTCGCGACCGTACGGCCCGCCCTAGTTCGCATCACGACTGCGAAAGAATGAACTTCATGTATCCACACCCCAACGAGGAGGTGCGATAGCGGATGCTGAGATATATCCTCTTCCGGATCCTCCAGGTGATCCCTGTGCTATTGGGCACCACATTCTTGATCTACTTCATGGTCTTCGCGATGCCCGGAGACCCGATCGTCGCTATGTTTGGCGACAAGACCCCCAACCCCGCTGTAGTTGCAAAACTCCGAGAGCAGTACAACCTCGATCAGCCGTTCTTCATTCAGTACTTGCTCTATCTCAAGGGCATCCTGATCGGAGACTTTGGCGTCAGCTTCTCGGGTGAACCCATCAGTAAGATTCTGGCCCGCACGTTCCCGGTCACCATCAAACTTGCGGCAATTGCTATCGTGATCGAGCTTGCGCTCGCGATCGGTATCGGGCTGTACTCGGGACTTCGTAAGGGCAAATTCTTTGACAACATCAGCCTGATTATTGGGTTGGTGTGGATGAGCGTGCCCATCTTTGTGATCGCTTTCATTGCCCAGTACTTCTTGGGCATTAAGCTGGGCTGGTTTCGCACCACAGTGGGGGCGGGAGCGCCTATCCAAGATCTCCTGTTGCCTGGCATCGTCCTGGGGATCAGCTTGTATGCGACGAGCATGCGCCTGACCCGCTCATCGGTGATCGAGACACTCAACCAAGACTTTGTGCGTACGGCGTACGCGAAGGGCCTACCGCGCAAACGCGTGGTGCCCGTGCATGTGCTGCGCAACTCGCTTATTCCAACGCTCACGAACACTGCAACGGACTTTGGCACGCTTATGGTGGGCGCGACCGTCACCGAGGGTATCTTCAACGTGCCCGGTGTCGGTAACGTGCTTTTCCAAGCGATTTTGCGAGGTGAGAATGCGACCGTCGTGTCATTTGTCACGGTGATGGTGCTGATCTATCTCGGCGTGAACCTTGTCGTCGACCTGCTCTACGCCGTACTCGACCCAAGGATTCGGTATGCCTGATAAAAACCTTCCCCAGATAGAGCACTACGTGGCGCCGTTCGAAGACACGCCCATGCAGGCGGTTGACGCGGTGCAGGTCGACGCTCGTAAATCAAACCTCTGGACTGACGCCTGGCGGGATATGCGCGGGCGCCCCATGTTTTGGATCTCAGTGGTGATCATTGCCCTGGTGGCTGTCGTATCGCTATTTCCGACTCTCTTCACCCAGGTCGATCCCCGCGAGTGCATTCTTGCGCGTTCGAACGGTGACCCGACCGCGGGGCACCCGCTTGGATTCAATAAGCAGGGTTGTGACGTCTACTCTCGCGTGATTCACGGCACCTCCACGTCGGTTTCGGTGGGTTTGATCGTCATCTTGATGACCTTCGTTATCGGCACGATCATGGGCGCTCTCTCAGGCTATTTTGGTGGCATCGTAGACACGATCTTGTCGCGCATAGGCGACATGTTCTTCTCGATTCCATACATCCTCGCTGCAGTCGTGGTGATGAGCGTTCTCTCTGAGCACCGAAACGTATTTGTCATCTCGATCGCCATTGGCGGGTTTGCATGGCCGGTGACCGCTCGCATTTTGCGCTCCGAGATTTTTAGAGTGAAGAACGCAGACTTTGTGATGGCTTCTGAGTCCCTCGGGCTGTCACGCATGAAGACCCTGTGGGCGCACGTGATGCCCAACTCGATCGCGCCGGTGATCGTGGTAACGACACTGTCACTCTCCTCTGCGATTGTTGCTGAGGCGGTGCTCTCGTTCCTCGGTGTTGGCTTGCCACCGGCGTCCTTCATCAGCTGGGGCAACGACATCAGCGCCGCACAGTCAGACCTGCGCACCGCGCCGCAAACTCTCATTTATCCGTCGCTCGCACTGACGATTACCGTTCTTGGGTTCATCATGTTTGGTGAGGTCGTACGTGATGCACTTGACCCGAAAGCGAGGGCCCAGCGGTGAGTAAAACACAACCAATTCTGAGCGTACGTGACCTCACGATTGCGTTCGGAAAGAAGAAAACTCCAAACGAGGTCGTGCACGGAGTCTCGTTTGATGTATATCCCGGTGAGACTGTCGCCATCGTGGGTGAATCTGGGTCGGGGAAGTCGACGACGATGCACGCGGTCATCGATCTGCTGCCCGGTACGGGGCACGTTACAGGCGGGTCAGTGTTGTGGAATGGGCGAGAGCTCGTGGGTATGCACCGGCGTGATATGGAGCGTCTGCGCGGGCGCGAGATAGGTCTCGTGCCCCAAGACCCGATGTCGAACCTCAACCCGGTGTGGTCTGTCGGTTTTCAGGTGGAAGAGGCCGTACGTGCCAACGGGCTTGCCACCGGCCGCAAGGCCGTGCGTGAGCGCGCCATCGAGGTGCTCGAACAAGCCGGCCTGCAGAACGCTGAACAACGCATGAAGCAGTACCCGCACCAGTTCTCTGGGGGCATGAAACAGCGAGCGCTGATCGGCATCGGCCTGGCAGCTGAACCACAGCTGCTCATTGCAGACGAGCCTACGAGCGCGCTTGACGTGACCGTGCAGCGGGTCGTGCTCGATCACCTCGAGGGGCTCGCGAGCGAGCTCGGCACGGCCGTCGTGTTCATCACCCACGATCTTGGTCTCGCCGCAGAGCGCGCAGAGAAACTGATCGTGATGTACAAGGGCAACATTGTCGAGTCGGGCCCGAGCCGCGAGATTTTGCAGCGACCGCAGCACCCGTACACGAAGCGACTTGTCGCGGCAGCTCCGAGCCTCGCGTCACGGCGCATCGGCCCAGACCCGGCAATTCCGACCGCCCCCACCTCAACCTTTGATGTGGCGGCGCTCGCAGATCAGCCTTACAAGGCGATCGCACACGGTGAACCGATGATTGAAGTGGAGGGGCTCGGCAAGACCTACAAACTGCGCAAGGGAAGCTTCGGCAGCGAAGATTTCCACGCGGTCCAGGGTGCCACGTTCACCGTGAACAAGGGCGAAACAATGGCGCTCGTGGGTGAGTCTGGCTCGGGTAAATCCACGATCGCCAAGATGATCCTGCAGCTCGAGAAACCCAGTTCGGGCACGATCCGGGTAGCGGGTGAAGACCTGAGCGGCATTTCGGGCCGCAGGCTTTTTGACCTGCGCCGCACACTGCAGCCCGTGTTTCAAGACCCGTACGGTTCGCTCGACCCGCTGCACAACATTGGCAATACGATCATGGAGCCGCTCAAGATTCATGGCGTGGGCGACGCGGCGTCGAGGCGCGCGCGCATGCTCGAGCTGCTTGACCAGGTGGCGTTGCCGCGTGAGCTCGCCACCAGATACCCGAACGAGCTTTCGGGCGGGCAGCGCCAGCGCGTTGCAGTTGCACGCGGGCTCGCGCTGAAACCCGACATTTTGGTGCTTGACGAGGCGGTTTCGGCGCTCGACGTGCTGGTGCAGGCGCAGATTCTTGACCTGCTCGCCGAGCTGCAGCGTGAGCTGGGGCTCACCTACCTCTTCATCACCCACGATCTCGCCGTCGTGCGCTTGATCGCAGATCGCGTGTGCGTGATGCAGCAGGGCCGCATCGTGGAACAGGCGACCACCGAGGAGGTGTTTGAACAGCCGCGCGAGGAGTACACACGCAAACTGCTCGAAGCGATTCCCGGGGCCCGCATCGAGCTGGGGGTCGAATAGTCAGCTCATTCGTATAGCCCTCTTAAGGGATGCAGTGAAGTTCTGCTTACTCTTTGCTGAAACATTCTAAGAATGGTGCCTTCCCGCCGAATTTTTTGACGGGAAGGCACCGTTATTTGTCACAAGAGTGTCACAGCGCGGCGAAACGCCCGAGGTGCGCGCCGCGCGTGAGTAGGCTCTTGAATGTTCTAGTTATCTCTCTGCGTGAGGCGAAGCGGCCCGCGCGTTTCAATGGAGGAAGAGATTGAAGAAGACACTCATGACAACGGCGGTCATCGCCGCGGGCGCCCTGCTCTTCACCGGCTGCGCAACGAGCAGCACGGGCGGCGGAGGCGACAATGGCGGCGACGCAGGGTCGAACCTCGTTGTCGGTACGACCGATAAAGTCACCGCGCTCGACCCGGCAGGCTCGTACGACAACGGCTCGTTTGTCGTAATGAACCAGGTATACCCGTTCCTGATGAACAGCGCATACGGCACTGCCGATGTGACCCCCGACATCGCAGAGTCGGCCGAGTTCACCTCGCCCACCGAATACACGGTGAAGCTTAAGAAGGGGCTCACGTTCGCCAACGGCAATGAACTCACCTCGAGTGACGTGAAGTTCTCGTTTGACCGCATGGTCGCAATCAACGACCCCAACGGCCCGGCCTCGCTGCTGAGCAACCTCGACAGCGTTGAAGCGCCCGACGAGCTCACCGTCGTCTTCAAACTGAAGAACGGCGATGATCAGATTTGGCCACAGATTCTGTCGAGCCCCGCTGGCCCCATCATCGATGAAGAGGTCTTCGCTGCCGACGCGATTACGAGCGACGACGACATCGTGAAGGGTAAGGCGTTCGCTGGCCAGTACTCGATCGACACCTACAAGCTCAACGAGCTCATCTCGTACACGCCGTTCGACGGCTACCAGGGCAACCTCGGCGCGGCAGAAAACTCGGGTATCAGCGCGAAGTACTACGCAGACGCTTCAAACCTCAAGCTTGCGATCGGCAACGGCGACATCGACGTGGCGTTCCGTAGCCTTTCTGCGACCGACACCGAAGACCTCGCGAAGAACGACAAGGTCAAGATCGTTGACGGCCCCGGCGGCGAGATTCGCTACATCGTCTTCAACTTCGACACTATGCCCTATGGTGCGACGACGACAGAAGCAGACGCCGCGAAGGCGCTCGCGGTGCGCCAGGCTGCGGCCGACCTGATCGATCGCGACGCGCTCGCGAAAGACGTGTACAAGGACACCTTCTCGCCGCTGTTCTCGCCCGTCGCTGACGGTATGACCGGCGCGATCTCGCCGTTCAAGGAGCTGTACGGCAACGGTGAGGGTGGCCCCGACTCAGCAAAGGCAGCCGATCGTCTGGCTGCGGCGGGCGTTGAGACTCCCGTTGACCTGAAGCTGCAGTACAACGGTGACCACTACGGCCCCTCGTCGGGCGACGAATACGCGATGATCAAGTCGCAGCTCGAGAAGGACGGCCTGTTCAAGGTTGACCTGCAGCAGACCGAGTGGGTGCAGTACAACAAGGACCGTACGGCAGACGTGTACCCGGCATACCAGCTCGGCTGGTTCCCTGACTACTCAGACGCCGACAACTACCTGTCGCCCTTCTTCTTGAAGGACAACTTCTTGCTCAACCACTACGACAACGCAGAGGTCAACCAGCTCATCGTCGACGAGCAGACTGAGACCGACTCGGCGAAGCGCACCGAGATCATCGAGAAGATTCAGCAGATCGAATCTGAAGACATCTCGACGCTGCCGCTCCTGCAGGGCAAGCAGGTCGCTTACGTGGGGGCAGATGTTGAGGGCACCACGCTCGACGCCTCGTTTAAGTTCCGTTACGCGCCGCTCACCAAGTAAGCGCGAGCTGGCATCGGGCCGGGGCACACCAGCCCCGGCCCGATGCCGTATCGATAGAGGTATTTCTCCATGGTCGTAGATACACCAACACCCGTCGCGACAGCGCGACCCAAGTCGGGCGGGGGTGGGTTGTGGCGGTATATTCTGATACGCCTCGTACTCATCATTCCGACCGTGTTCATTCTCGTCACCGTCGTGTTCTTCTTGATGCGGCTCACCGGCGACCCCATCACCGCCGCGCTCGGCGGTAGGCTTCCCCCAGATCAACTCGCTGAGCGCGTGCACGAGGCGGGCTTCGATCGCCCGATCCTCATTCAGTACTTCGACTATCTCGGTGGCATCTTGACCGGGGATTTTGGTACGACGATCACTGATCGCCGCCCGGTGACCGAGATTTTGCTGCAGTACGGTTCGGCCACGCTTGAGCTGGCCTTCTACGCCCTCATCGTGGCGTTCGTCGTGAGTATTCCGCTCGGCCTCATCGCAGCCTACAAGCGCGACAAATGGCAAGACGCGGTGCTGCGCATCATGGCGATCCTCGCCTACGCGACACCCATCTTCTTCGTCGGGCTGCTGCTCAAACTCGTGTTCTCGGTGTGGCTCGGCTGGCTCCCCGTGTCGGGGCGCGCGAGCACCCGCACGGAGCTCACCATGAGCGGCATCGACACCCCCACCGGCCTGTATCTGCTCGACGCGATCAGGCTTGGTGACAGCGCAGCGATCAGCGACGTGCTGTGGCACGCGATCCTGCCGGCTGTAGCACTCGGCATGCTCACCGCGGGCGTATTCTTGCGGCTCATTCGCACGAACGTGATCGGCACGCTCGGCCAGCAGTACGTCACGAGCGGCCGCTCCCGCGGCGTGAGCGAATACCGGCTCATCACGAAACACGCGTTTCGGCCCGCGCTCATTCCCATCATCACGGTGATGGGCATGCAGATCGCGCTGCTCTTGGCTGGCGCGGTGCTCACCGAGACCACGTTTGAGTGGAAGGGCCTCGGATTTATGCTCGCCGAATATCTCAAGGCCCGCGACTTTGTGGCGGTGCAGGGCATCGTCGTGATCATCGCCGTGATCGTAGCGGTCACCAACTTCATCGTCGACCTTGTTGCCGCGGCCATCGACCCGAGAGTGAGGTACTGATCATGGATCAGCAAGACCTCCCCACACCGTCCACGCAAACCCTTGCGCTCGAAGTACCGCGCAAGAAGAACTGGCGCGACACGGTGCCCGTCATCTCACATCTGCGCCAGAGCGTCGGGCTGCAGCGTGGCATGTTGATCGCGGGCCTCGTGATCACGGGTGGCTTCGTGCTGCTCGCGATCCTCGCCCCCTGGATCGCGCCCTACAGCTGGGCCCAGCAGGCCGTTGACGGTGTCAGCTTCGGCGCGCAGCAGCCACCCAATGCCACGAACCTGCTCGGCACGACCGTCTCGGGCTTCGACGTGTTCTCGCGCGTCATTTGGGGCGCGCAGACCGCGCTGTTTGTCATCGTCGCCGCGATCTTGTTCTCGATCTTTCTGGGCATTGCGCTCGGGCTCATCTCGGGCTATTTCGGTGGCATGCTCGACCGCGTACTCGTCGTGTTGTGCGACGCGATCTACGCGTTCCCGTCGCTGCTGCTCGCGATCGTGATGTCGATCGTGATCAGCCGCGGCCAGTCGACCCTTTTGGGTGGCATCCTCGCGACCTCCCTGTCAATTACGGTCGTGTTTGTGCCGCAGTACTTCAGGGTGATCCGGTCAGAGGTCGTGCGCGTGCGCGCAGAACCGTTTGTTGAAGCGGCCCGCGTGATCGGCGTGCCCACGCCGCGCATTCTGCTGAAGCACGTGCTGCGCAACTCGACTAGGTCGCTGCCCGTGATCGTCACGCTCAACGCCTCTGAAGCGCTACTCACGCTCGCGGGCCTCGGCTTCTTGGGCTTCGGCATCGAAGCGACGGCCGCCGCAGAATGGGGCTACGACCTCAACCGCTCGGTCGCCGATGTCACGAGCGGCATCTGGTGGACGAGCGTGTTCCCCGGTGTCGCGATCGTGCTCGTGGTGCTGGGCGTCACCCTCGTGGGTGAGAGCCTCAACGACCTCGCTGACCCGCGCCTGCGCACGCGCAAGCGCCTGAAGGGCAAGAAATGACTCACGTCGCTAACATTCAAGATCTCAAGGTCACGTTCGCCACCGACGCCGCCCCGGTCGAGGCCGTCAAGGGCATCTCGATCGAGGTCGCTGCGGGCGAGGTGCTCGCGATCGTCGGTGAATCCGGATCAGGCAAGTCCGTGACCGCCAACGCGCTGCTTGGCCTGCTCCCCGAAACGGCCGCCATGTCGGGCGCCATTGTGATCCGGTCGCGTGCCGGTGACGAGACCGACGTAGTGCACGCCACTGGTGCGCAGTTGCGCGAGATGCGCGGCCGCGACGCGGCCATGGTGTTTCAGGAGCCGTCGACCGCGCTCAACCCCGTGTACACGGTGGGCTGGCAGATCATCGAGGGACTCAAAGCTCACGGCAAAATCGACAAAAAAGAGGCGCGCGCGCAGGCGATCGACATGATGCGCAAGGTCGGTATTCCCGAGCCCGAGACGCGCATCGACGATTTTCCGCACCAGTTCTCGGGCGGCCAGAAACAGCGCATCGTCATCGCGATGGCGCTCGTTATGAACGCCGGGCTGATCATCGCCGACGAGCCGACGACCGCGCTCGATGTGACCGTACAGGCCGAGATTCTTGACCTGCTGCGCGTGTGCCGCGATGAGTTTGGCGCGACGATTGTGCTGATCACCCACAACATGGGTGTCGTGGCCGACCTCGCCGACCGGGTTGTCGTGATGTACCGCGGCGACATCGTCGAGCAGGCGCCCGTGCGTGAGCTGTTCGCGAACCCATCGAAGCAGTACACGCGCGATTTGCTCGCCGCTGTGCCGCACGTGGGGCGCGGCAAATCGCGCATGCAGGCGCGTGAACGCGACGAGGCTTTGGCGCAGGGCCAGGCGCTGGCAGAGACTGCTCGCGATGCTGCGCGCGACACGACTGGCCACCTGATCATCGCCGAGAACGCCCAGATCGGGTATCCGGGCCGATTCGGTAAGGGCGCGACCGTGGTCGTGCACGGCGTCGACCTGTCGGTCGCCCCGGGCGAGGTCGTGGGCCTCGTGGGTGAGTCGGGGTCTGGCAAAACAACCATCGGCCGCGCCGTTGTGGGCCTCACGAAGGTCGTCGAAGGCTCGTTGAAGGTGCTCGGGCACGAAATGCGCGGCGTCAAGAACCGCGAGCTCGCGCCGCTGCGCCCCGAGATCGGGTTCGTGTTTCAAGACCCCGCGACGAGCTTCAACCCGCTCCTGTCGATCGCCGAGTGCATCGCCGAGCCGCTCATTGTACACGGCAAGGCGGCGTCGCCGCAGGCGGCGCGCGCACGGGTCAACGAACTGCTCGACGCGGTGCGGCTGCCCACCAACTTCGGTGACAGGTTTCCGCACGAGCTGTCGGGCGGGCAGCGGCAGCGCGCGTCGCTTGCGCGCGCGCTTGCGCTCGACCCGAAGCTGCTGATCGCCGACGAGCCGACGAGTGCGCTCGATGTGTCTGTGCAGGCGACGGTGCTCGAGCTGTTTGTGCAGCTGCAGGCTGAGCTCGGTTTCGCGTCGCTGTTCATCAGCCACGACCTGGCCGTGATTGACGCGGTCTCTGACCGCATCATCGTGCTGCAGCAGGGCCGCATCCAAGAGCAGGGCACCACGGCTCAGGTCTTGGGGGCGCCCTCGAACGCGTACACGCGCGAGTTGCTCGCGGCCCTTCCCGTTCCGGATCCGGTCGAGCAGGCGGAGCGCCGAGCGCTCTGGCAGCGGGTGCGCCGCGGGGCGTAGGCTCGGCGTAATGCACTCTGAAGGAGGACGACCATGTGGAGCCAGACAGACGCGGTGATCGTAGCGGCGAAGCGCACGCCGCTCGGAGTGGGCAAACCGGGCCGCGGGGCGCTCGAAGGAGTGCACCCCGTCGATCTGTCGGCGCAGCTGCTCACCGCGGTCGTGGCGGCCGCGGGCATCGCGCCCGACACGATCGATGACGTGATGTGGGGCTGCGTCACCCAGGTGGGGGAGCAATCAAGCAACATCGGTCGTAACGCCGTGCTTGCGGCCGGGCTGCCAGAGAAGATCCCCGCCATGACCATCGACCGGCAGTGCGGCTCTTCACAGCAAGCAATCCATTCGGCGGCCGCCGCGATCATTTCGGGGCAGGCCGACGTGGTGATCGCGGGCGGCGTCGAAGTCATGAGCCGTGTACCGATGTTCTCAAACGCTGTCGGCGGTGACGGGCCTTACGGCCCCGCCATGCGCGCCCGGTACCCGCACCTGGTGCCGCAGGGCGAGAGCGCCGAGCTGATCGCAGACAGGTGGCAGCTCAGCCGCACACACCTCGACGAGCTCGCGGTGCGGTCGCACGAACGGGCCGCCGCTGCGGCCGCTGCCGGGCTCTTCGACGATGAGCTCGTGGCGGTCACAACACCTGCGGGTGAGGTGAGTGCCGACCAGGGCATCAGGCCGGGCACAAGCCTCGAAGTGCTGGCCGGTCTGAAAACGCCGTTTCGTGAGGGCGGGGTCGTGACCGCGGGTAACGCCTCACAAATTTCTGACGGGGCGGCGGCCCTCGTGATGATGTCGGGGGAGAAGGCAGGGCAGCTGGGGCTCACGCCGCTCGCCCGAGTACACACGGCGACCGTCGTGGGCTCTGACCCGATCTTGATGCTCACGGGGCCGATCGCCGCGACCGCGCGGGTCCTCGACCGGGCAGGGCTCACCCTCGATGACATCGATGCGTTCGAAGTGAACGAGGCTTTCGCCTCGGTGCTGGGAGCATGGCTACACGACACCGGGGCAAACCCGCAGCTCGTCAACCCGCGCGGCGGCGCAATCGCGCTCGGGCACCCGCTCGGTGCCTCGGGCGCGCGCCTCGCCACCACGCTCGTGCACCACCTGCGCCAGACGGGCGCTCGCTACGGCCTGCAAACCATGTGCGAGGGCGGCGGCATGGCGAACGCCACGATCTTCGAACGGCTCTAGCTGCTACGTGCGCGGCGACGCAGGATCACGGCGCCGGCGACCGCGCAGGCACCCGAAGCGACCGATCCGGCGATGATCATGAGCGCCATCGGCAGTGCGGTCTGGTCACCCCAGGCACCCACGATGGGTGGGGCGATTGCCCCGCCCATGAACTGGATGGCACCGAGAAGGGCGGATCCGGAGCCGCGGGCAAAGTCAGCGAGGCCCAGCGCGAGCGCCGTGCCGTTCGAGCTGGTGAGCGCGACGCCGCCGCTCAGCACGAACGCGCACGCGATGTAGCCGGGAATCGACAGCGAGCCGGTGAGCGAGAGCACCGCGAACGCGGTGCCCGCGAGCACGACCGCGCCGCTGCCGATCGACAGCATCAGCGTGGCGGGCACGCGGCCAGCCAGCCGCGAGTTGAGGTAGTTGGTGAGCACCATCGCGAGCGCTCCGGTCGCGAACGCAAACGAGAACTGCGACGGCGTCATGCCGAGCATCACCTGTCCGACGAACGGCGCGCCCGCGATGTACGACAGCAGCGCCGCGAAATTGCAAGCGACCACGAGCGTGAAGAGCACGAATGCACGGTCGCGGCCGAGCCTGGCGAAGTTGCCAAACGCGCGGCGGGCGCCCCCAATTTGGCGCTGCGAGACCGGCAGCGTCTCGGGTACGAGCAGCAGCGCGAGCACGAACATGAGCGCCGTGACACTCGCGAGCGTCGCGAGCACGCCGCGCCAGCCGAAGTGCTCGGTGAGAAACCCACCCGCGAGCGGAGCCACGAGCGGTGCGACCGCCACGATCATCGCCATCAGGCTAAACGCCCTGATCGCGTCTGTGCCCTTCGCGAGATCGGCGATGATCGCGCGCGCGAGCACCACGCCCGAAGCGCCCGCGAGGCCCTGCAGTAGTCGCAGCGCCGTGAATATTTCGACCGTGGGTGAGAACACCATCGCGATGCTCGCGGCCGTAAACGCGCCGAGCGCGACGAGCAGTACGCTGCGGCGGCCGAGCCGGTCAGACAGCGGGCCGAGATACAGCTGGCCAAGACCCAGGCCGAGCATAAACGCGGTGAGTGTGAACTGTACTCCCGAGGGGGTCGTGCCCAGCTCGTCGGCGATGTCGGTGAACGCTGGCAGGTACAGATCGACCGCGAAAGGCCCCACCGCAGAGAGGAATCCGAGGGTGATAAGCAGGCCTCTGGTGAGGGGCTGCGGTGAAGATTTCATGCGGTGTACTGCTCACTTCCAGCCGGGCACGCCCGACATCCGTTAGAATTGCTCGTCGGCATCTTCTCGTGCCTGCGCGGAGCCGCTGTGAGGTGGCTCCCGCGACGCACTCGGCATCCCGCCGTGTCGACGTTCCGTTCGTCTCGTTAGGACACTACCTCTATGGCTCTCGCCACTCGCGAAGACCTCCGCAATGTCGCTATTGTCGCACACGTTGATCACGGCAAGACCACGCTCGTCAACGCGATGCTGACTCAGACCAACTCGTTCGATGCGCACGAAGAAGTTGGCGATCGAGTCATGGACTCGAACGACCTTGAGCGCGAAAAAGGCATCACGATTCTCGCCAAGAACACCGCTATCACCTACGAAGGTGAGCACGCGAAGAACGGCCCGATCACGATTAACGTGATCGACACGCCGGGCCACGCGGACTTCGGTGGCGAGGTTGAGCGTGCACTGTCAATGGTCGACGGCGTCGTGCTGCTCGTTGACTCGTCGGAGGGCCCCATGCCCCAGACCCGCTTCGTGCTGCGTAAGGCGCTCGAGGCCAAGCACCCCGTGATTCTCGCGGTCAACAAGACCGACCGCCCAGATGCACGCATCGAAGAGGTTGAGAGCGACGCGCAGGATCTGCTGCTCGGTCTCGCGTCTGACCTCGCAGAAGACGTGCCCGATCTCGACGTCGACGCCGTGCTGAACGTGCCCGTCGTATACCTCTCGGGCCGTGACGGCGCAGCATCGCACAACCGCCCCGCCGACGGTGAGCTGCCCGACAACATGACCCTCGAGCCGCTGTTCGAGACGATTCTCGAGCGCGTGCCCGCTCCCACCTTCGACGATGAGCGTGCCCTGCAGGCTCACGTGACGAACCTTGACTCGTCGCCGTTCCTGGGCCGTATCGCCCTGCTGCGTATTCACAACGGCTGGATCAACAAGGGCGAGACCGTCGCCTGGGTGAAGTCAGACGGCACCGTGGCGAACGTGCGTATCTCTGAGCTGATGCTCACGAAGGCGCTCACGCGCTACCCCGCAGAGAAGGCCGGCCCCGGCGACATCGTGGCGATCGCCGGTATCGAAGACATCACCATTGGTGAGACCATCTGTGATGCGAACGACGTGCAGCCGCTGCCGATGATTCACATCGACGACCCCGCGATCTCGATGACGATCGGCGCGAACACATCGCCGCTCGTGGGCAAGGTGAAGGGCCACAAGCTCACCGCGCGCATGATCAAGGAGCGCCTCGACCGCGAGCTGATCGGTAACGTGTCACTCAAGGTGGTCGACACTGGCCGCCCCGACGCGTGGGAGGTGCAGGGCCGCGGCGAGCTCGCGCTCGCAATTCTCGTGGAGAACATGCGCCGTGAGGGCTTCGAGCTGACCGTGGGCAAGCCCCAGGTTGTCGTGAAGGTCGTCGACGGTAAGAAGCAGGAGCCGTTCGAGCACCTCACAATTGATACCCCCGAAGAGCACCTCGGTGCGATCACCCAGCTGCTCGCTGCTCGTAAGGGCCGCATGGAGAACATGGTGAACAACGGCACCGGTTGGGTGCGCATGGAATTCATTATTCCGTCGCGTGGCCTCATCGGCTTCCGCTCGGAGTTCATGACCGAAACCCGTGGCACCGGTATCGCGAACGCGATCGCTCAGGGCTACGGCGAGTGGGCCGGCGTCATCAACACGCGTAACAACGGCTCGATCGTCGCCGACCGTTCGGGCGTGGCTACACCGTTCTCGATCATCAACCTGCAGGAGCGCATGTCGTTCTTCGTGCAGCCCACCGAGGAGGTGTACGAGGGCATGGTCATCGGTGAGAACTCACGTTCAGAGGACATGGATGTGAACATCACCAAGGAGAAGAAGCTCACGAACATGCGCTCGGCCAACGCCGACAACTTCGAGTCGATGACGCCCCCGCGCAAGCTCACGCTCGAGGAATGCCTCGAGTTTGCTCGCGAGGACGAGTGTGTCGAGGTGACGCCCGAGATCGTGCGTATTCGCAAGGTTGAGCTCGACGCGAACTCGCGTGCGCGCGCTGCTTCGCGCATCAAGAACGCCAACAAGTAGGCTCTTGCCCGCGGTCGGAGTCGCCTTGCGGCTTCGATCGTGTCGCCTTGCGGCTTCGATCGTGTCGCCTTGCGGCTTCGATCGTGTCGCCTTGCGGCCTCGATCGTGTCATCCTGCGCGAGCGTAGCGAGTCGCAGGATCCATGCTCACCCCCGCCCGGCCTATGCCGGGCGGGGGTTTCGCGTTCACGCCCGGCTTTGTAGGATCAGGTCATGTCGATCATCTACGAGACAACGCTGTCACCGTCAAAGTACGAGCTGCTCGCAGCCTGGCTGCCCACACAACCCTGGTTTGCGGGCGACACGGGGCAGCTGGCGCCGGTGGGGGCCTATAGGCTCGTCGACCCCGAGGGAGAAGTGGGCTTCGAAGGGCATCTGTTCACCGCGGGCGACAGCGTGATCTACCACGCCCCACTGAGCTACCGCGGTGCACCGCTCGATGAGGGCGATGAATTCTTGGTGGGCACGATCGAGCACGGCGTGCTCGGTAAGCGCTGGGTGAGCGACGCGATCGGCGACCCGGTGTTTCGCGCGGTGCTTGCGGCTGCTATCGCACAGGGCTCGGTCGGCAGCCAGGAGTATGTGGTCGGCGGTGCACCCGACGGCGGTACTTTGGAGCGCGCCACGAGCGTGCGGGTCGCTGGCACCGGATCGCCCGGCGCCTTCGTGCCTGAGCTGTGGGCGGCGCTCGTTGAGCAGCGCAGCGGCGCCACGGTGGCGCACACCGAGTTTGCCGCGCTCGAAGTGCGTCGGGTGCTGCGCGAGAGTGATCCACCCGTGGTGCCCCGCGAGCTGACGCTGCGCGCGTCGTGGGACGACGCGCACATCGGGGTGCTACTCGCCGCCCTGCAGGCGTGAGTTCGGCTCAGCTGACACGCGCGCGATTCGTTGATTTCAATTATTGACCTGTTGTTCGCTAGAGTAGTGCTTGCGTGAAAACGCAATCGGGATGTGGCGCAGTTTGGTAGCGTACGTCGTTCGGGACGACGGGGTCGCAGGTTCAAATCCTGTCATCCCGACGAAATGCCCCGGTCAGAACATGTTTCTGGCCGGGGCAATTTTCGTCTTAGGGGCCGCAGACACGTTTCGGACACGATGACGTTCTGTGTGGCGGCGTGAGGCTCCCGGCCACCCTGCGCGAGCTCGCATTATGGTCACCTTGCGCGCGCTCGCATTATGGTCACCCTGCGCGCGCTCGCATTATGGTCACCCTGCGCGCGCTCGCACTATGGTCACCCTGCGCGAGCGCAGCGAGTCGCAGGGGCCAGGCTTTCGAGAATGTCGTAGGTGTGCGAGACAATGTGCAGTGTGACTGGGGTGACGACAGACGGGAGCATCGGTGCGAACGGGATTGCGTGCCGTTGGCGGTCTGTCGATCTGTAGAATCTCAACGGGGTGACCATGGACCGGCTGCTGCAAGACGTCGATCTCATTGCTGAGGTGGAACAGATCGAAGACTTCCGCACTATCTGCGAAGAAGCGGAGAAGATCTCACCGCGTCAAAAAAGCTCTCCGCAGTGAAGCGCGCCGGTGGTGGAGCGAAAGAGTAACGTCCACACAAAAAGCGATCGCTGACAAGCGAAAGGATCTCCGGAAGAAACTTAAGAAGGTTTCCGCGAAGGTGCTGATCTTCATGTACCTCACCTACTTCCGCGAAGAACGCCTGGCGCACGTGATCGAGTCACTCGACACCGAGCAGTTCTTGCGCTCCACCGACCTCTCGCTCGGCTCCTACGGTAAGCTGACCGAGACTGGCGTGATCGACGTGGGTAACATGACCGACGCGATCCAGGAGGTCCGCTACTTCGAGAAGAAGAGCATCGAAGGGTTGGTGGAGGGGTAACCGTGAACGATCATCCCGTTGCGCTGACTGACCCGCCTGAGGGGTACGGTGAGTGGCTCACCGATCTCAAACAGCGCATCTACGCCGCGCAGCAGCGCGCTGTCCTGGCAGTCAACACCGAAATGGTCGCTCTGTACTGGCGAATTGGTCAGGACATCATGGAGCGCCAGTCTCGGCAGGGTTGGGGCGCAAAAGTGATCGATCGACTTGCGCATGACCTGCGGGTGGCGTTCCCTGAAATGCGTGGCATGTCGGCGAGGAATCTTCGATATATGCGGGATTTCGCGAAGGCGTGGCCAGACATCGAGATTTGGCAGCAGGCTGCTGCCAAATTGCCGTGGGGTCACAATATGGTCCTCATCGACCGGGTCAAAGACCCCGAGCGGCGACTGCTGTACGCTGCTGCCGCTGTCCAACACGGCTGGTCTCGGAATGCGCTCGACATGCACATCGATATGCAATCCGTGGAACGCGCGGGAAAAGCGATCACAAACTTCGATCGAACGCTACCGCCGTCAACCTCTGACCTTGCCCGTCAGTCACTCAAGGACCCCTACAAACTTGACTTTCTCGGCCTCGGGGAAAATGCCGCAGAGCGAGCGATTGAGCAGGCCATTGTTGATCACCTCACCGATTTTCTCATCGAACTCGGTGTCGGCTTCGCCTACGTTGGGCGCCAAGTCCACCTCGAAATTGGTGACGATGATTTCTATATCGACTTGCTGTTTTACCACCTGCAGCTGCGTTGCTATGTCGTCATCGAAATCAAGGGTGGGAAATTTAAACCTGAGCACCTCGGCCAACTGGGTTTTTACATGACAGCGGTGGATGAGACGCTTCGACATGAGAGCGATGGCCCAACCATCGGCCTATTGCTCTGCCGCTCGAAGAACGAAATAGTGGCAGAGTATGCCTTGAAGGACAGCAAGCACGCCCTCGGGATCGCGGAGTATGAACTCCTGAAGGCGCTGCCCGAGCCACTACACACTTCGTTGCCGACCATCGAGCAGATCGAACGTGAACTCGGCGAAACGAGCGAATGACACACAATCACCGAATACCCACCTCAATCAACCAAAATCGACCGTGACGAACCGCCAATGAGCCGGTAGATTAGCCACAGAAGAATCGCCCGATTCGTCAATTGACCAGGGAAAACAAGAGTTTCTCGCAGGTTTCAGATGGTAGCAATAACCCGAGACGGGGTCGCAGGTTCAAATCCTGTCATCCCGACGAATTGCCCCGGTCAGAACAAGTTTCTGGCCGGGGCGATTTTCGTTCTAAGGGCCGCTATTTGTGCGGCCTCGTTTCGGTCGCAGCCACTGGTTCTCGTGGAGACGCATGTGCCGCATTCATGATGGCAGCCATGCTTGCGCCCAGCACCGAGTCGGCTCGACCGGCTGACCAGCCAGTGCGGTCGTTGTTACGGTACTCAATCACAGTAAGGGCTTCGCTGTCGTTGCCGTGCCCGGTGCTGGTTTGGTGAAGTTCTAATACCTCGACGTGGATGCCTTGCGTAGCAAGTGCCGTGGTCAACGCTTCTACCGGTCCGACGCCGTCATGGCTGGTAGCAAATTCTTGGTCTCGGGTTCGAAGAACGATCCGGGTACTGTTTCCTCCAGATGACTCAGAGGCCTCATATCGCGCTAGCACGATGGCTGCACCGGTTGGCTCGCTGTGCAGATATGACTGCTGAAAGATATCCCAAATCTCTGCGGCAGTAATTTCACGGCCCGAGCAATCAGTATGCCGCTGCACTTGCTGCGCGAAATCAATCTGTAATCGCCGTGGCAGTTCGATGCCGTAGGCGCTCTCAAGCAGGTAAGCGATGCCGCCCTTTCCTGACTGTGAATTCACGCGAATGACCGCGTCGTAACTTCGGCCAATATCTGCCGGATCAATTGGCAGGTACGGTACTTGCCAGCAGGCTTCACTCTCCGTGAGTCCTGACGCTTCGGCTCGCGCGCGATGTTCAGCGAAACCCTTCTTGATAGCGTCTTGGTGGGTTCCGCTAAATGCAGTGTGCACGAGGTCGCCAACATACGGGTGCCTGGGGTGCACTTCGAACCGATTGCAGTACTCGACCGTGCGGCGAATCTCGTCAATATCGCTGAAATCGATCATCGGGTCGATACCCTGTGCATGCAAATTCAGAGCAAGTGTTGCGATGTCCACATTTCCGGTGCGCTCACCGTTGCCGAAGAGGCAGCCTTCGACTCGTTGGGCTCCAGCGAGCACTGCCAGTTCGGCGCAGGCGATCCCAGTGCCGCGGTCATTATGCGGATGCACGGAGAGGATCACGCTATCGCGCCGAGCGAGGTTTTTATGCATGTATTCGATCTGGTCCGCGTATACGTTTGGGGTTGCAATTTCCACAGTTGCAGGCAAGTTCAGGATCACCGGGCGTTCTGGCGTCGCCTGCCAGAGCTGGGTCATCGAATCGCAAACATCGAGCACGTAGTCGGGCTCTGTCAGGTTGAACACTTCCGGGCTGAATTGAAACCGAACATTTGGCAGGTCTCCAGCGAATTCAAGTACATCGCGGCCACCGGCCAGAATGAGTTCTTTCAGAGCAGTGCGGTCATGTCCAAGGACCATACTTCGCCACGTCGGTGCTGTTGCGGTGTACATGTGGATCACGACTTCATTGCGGATGCCACGGATGGAGTCGACAGTCCGCTTGATCAGATCGCGTCTTGCCGGGGTGAAAACGACGATCGTCACATCTTCGGGGGCAATCTTTGTATCGGAAATGAGGCGCACGAAATCGTAGTCAGTCTGTGAAGCAGAAGGATACCCAACCTCGATCTCCTTGTACCCCATGGCGACCATCAATTCAAAGAAACGTCGTTTGCGTTCGGGATCCATCGGCTCGGCGAGCGCCTGGTTACCGTCGCGCAAGTCAACCGGCACCCAGAGCGGGGCTTCAGTTAGTTGGTGGGTGGGCCAGGTGCGTTCGGTGATAGGGATACCAACACGTGAGTACACGTCAGTGTAGCGATGGAACGGCATTTGGGAGTGACGCTGCCTGTTCCAGGGCGCGGATTGCAGCGGTACCGGGCCAACGGGAGTCGAGATGTGGGGGAAAGGGGTTGCGGTCATTGCGGAAGTCCTTTTGTTTCGTATTGAGAGACCGGCACATCAAAGGACTCCACGTCGGGAGAGCCGGTCTTGGCTAAACCCCGCCGTGGCTGCGAAGGGGAAGATTGCAAATGAACACGTCAACACAGTAACACAACTCCTCAGACAAGTAGAGGAGCTATGCTTGGTTAATGGCACAGGTAAAACGAACCCCGCTCGCGGCGCAGGCTGCCGATCTGCTGATGGAACGCATCAAGAGTGGCGAGTGGGGTCTTGGTGCGAAGCTGCCTGGCGAAACCACACTTGCCCCACAGCTCGGCGTGGGGCGTTCTACTGTCAGGGAAGCCATTCGGCAGCTCGCGGGGCTTGGCGTCCTCGCAACGAGGCAGGGGGCAGGAGTCTTTGTCACTGCGCTTGACGTGCCGGAGGACTGGGGAACCGTGCTCAAGCATGCTGACATCATCGCCGTGCTCGAAGCCCGCATCGCCATAGAGGGTGAAGCTGCTGCACTTGCCGCTGAGCGACGGAGCACGCAAGATCTACAAACTATTCGAAGCGCACTAACGCAGCGAGGTGTGAGCAGAGCAGAACCTAGTGAACTCGTGGACGCAGATACGGCATTTCATCGCGCGATTGTTGCTGCAGCGCACAGCCCGATACTCCTGGAACTTTTCGACAGCTTTGTTCCCCGATTGCGACAAGCCATGATTGGCTTGCTCAGTATCAAGCAGGATCACGCCACCGACCTCGACCAAGATGTCCATGCCAGCCTCCTACAAGCAATTGACGACCAGGACTCGATAGGAGCGCTCTCTCAGAGTCGCGCGCATCTGCAGATTCTGAAGAGAGATCTGGAATAGAGCTATCGATAGAGCCGGCTATGACAGTGAAGTAGTGCTGCAATCTATCAGGCATCGGAACTGATCAATATTGGGTGAAACTCGGGTACATTCTGGGTCTACTGACTTATGTCCTAAACGCCATCGAGTACGTGTGCCATTTAGTGTGGCAACATTCCGAAACGTCGGCTCAACAGCATATGGTCCGAGTGTCCTCTAGGGACCGGACGGCGCGATAGCTCAGTAGACTCAACGAATAACAGACGGAGCTGTTTGGCCTTGTGGCACTATTTGGCACGAAGCTCAGTGAGCAAAGTGGAAGAGCGGTCATGAATTTTCAGGAGCTGTACAACGTACTGAATGGACAATTGAACGCTGAAGCATTTAGGCTCGCGACAGAAGTAACGAAAGTGGAGCCGTCGACGTTGGCTCACACTATAAATGGCCGTGAAGAAATCGTACAGCTATTTATCACTCAGCTCACGCTGCACGGGGTGACTATTGACCCTCGAACTCTCGACGATGCTTTGAACGCTGCACGGGGCTATTTTGAGGAATCGTACCAATACCACTTCCAGAGCTTGTATCGGGGCCGCGACCAAACAACCGGGCAGGCACATCAGGCTGAAGTTGATCCACTACCCCAATTTGATTCACCACCTCAAACCGCAGACATTCAGATCACGCCGGAGTTTTCCCGTGCCCTCGAACTGCTGCACAGCGGTAGCAACATCTTCTTAACGGGGAAGGCTGGCACCGGTAAATCGACGCTGGTGCGCCATTTTCTCGCCGAGACAGATCGCAAAACCATCACTGTCGCCCCGACCGGGATAGCAGCGCTTAACGTCAATGGCTACACGATCCACCGGCTTTTCTCGTTTCGAGCGGGGATCAATGAAGAAGATGTGCGTAACGGAAAGTACTATCCGGGCCGCTTTGCGAAGGTGCTCAGCGAGCTCGATACGCTCATCATTGACGAAGTGTCGATGGTGAGGGCAGACCTCTTTGACACGCTTGTCGCAGCGCTCGAACGCTTCGGGCCAAAACCCGGCACACCATTCGGTGGGGTGCAGTTGGTGCTCGTGGGTGACCTTTATCAGCTGCCGCCAGTCGTCACTGAACGGGAGGCTTCATACATCTCTGCGGTATTTGGCACGCCATATTTCTTCTCTGCAAAGTCGTACGAGCGAGCACTCTTCCCAACCCTTGAACTCACGACCGTGTTTCGCCAGATCGGTGATACTCGCCTGGTAAATTTGCTCAACGGGGTACGTTCAGGCGCGTTGCTGGAGGACGCACGGGCCGATCTCAACCAGCGCACTGACCCAGATTTTGATCCTTCGCTCGATGAGTTCTGGCTCACTCTCGCGACCACCAACCGGATCGTTGGCGCGAGAAACCGTCAGATGCTCGAGCGGATCACCGATCAACCGAGTGTCTTTCTTGCAGATGTTGCGGGCGACACTGACGGCTTTGAGTTTCCAGCCGACGAAAAGTTGAGTCTCGCTGTGGGCGCCCAGGTGATGCTGCTCAACAATGATGATGGGAACCGCTGGGTTAACGGAACCATCGGCAAGGTTCAGCGCATCGACGTGAGTGGAAACGAAGCGGTCGTTTCGGTACTGCTGCGTGACGGGCGTAGCGTCGACGTGCGTCCCCACCTCTGGGAGATTACCCGCCCCTATGTTGAACGCGGCGCACTTCGTCATGAGGTGATCGGTTCATTTGAACAGCTGCCGATGAAACTCGCCTGGGCAATCACGATTCATAAGAGTCAAGGGCAGACTCTTGACCGCGTGGTGGTCGACCTTACGGGAGGAACTTTCGCGAACGGGCAGTTGTACGTTGCCCTGAGCCGGTGCACAAGCATGGCAGGCCTGGTGCTCAAACGCAATGTGTTGCCCCGCGACTTGAAGACCGACATTCTTGTGCGCCGTTTTCTTGAAACAGGAGAGACGGGCTCGAGTTCGTTGGGCCGTGTGTTTATTTCGATGCTGAAGGTTGGTAACGAGGGTGACCGTTACCGCCCTCGTCCAATCGAAATCGCGGTAACAACGGATGACGGCGATGAGGCTACTACGGTGGTGAACCCTACGAGTGACCTGTTCTCGGCTCAGCGGGCTTTCGGCATTACCACGCGGGATGTCGCCCTCGCCCCTGTCCTTACGGAGGCTTGGGCGGCGCTTGCCCCACTGCTCCAGGGGCGTGTGCCAACGGGGGTTGATATTGACGAGACGCTTGGCATCATCGACTTCGAGCTGAAGCGCAACGGGACGGTGGAACGGATGCCGCTTGGTGTCGAGCTGTCAGCGGCCCTGTTTACTGATGCAGAGAGGGTGCTCATGCAGGCACAGGATGCACTCACGCGGGCGCGGGCGTTGCGAGACATTGCGCGCAGGCTGGAATCACAGTCGCCGGAGGCGCCGCACTTGGCAGGGGGTACGCCTTTCGAAAGTCGTTCTTCCGGGCATGGATACTTGCTGCAACGTGTGCCCGAGCAAACTGGCCAATTCGAGCCGGAGGGCTTCACCGTCGGAGGTAACCTCACGATCGACGATGACGCGGCTCAGATCTTGGCTCAGCACTTGACTGAGGCATGGAATCGGGTGGTGGATCGCAATATCGAAATTGTGGAACGGCTACGTGGCGTCGAAAAGCACTTTGGTGTAGAGGTTCTACCCGCTGATTTTGAGCTTGCTGCGGATGCATCAGCCGCGAGAATTCTGCTTCCCAACGCACGTGTTTGCTTCACCGGAGAGGTGGTGTCGCCAAAGTACGGCACCTTTGACCGCGATGCCATGACCCAACTGGCGGAGGAGCGAGGCCTTGTTATCTCGGCAAATATGACCAAGACCAAGACGGATGTGTTGGTCGTGGCTGAGCGTGGCACTCAATCGAGTAAAGCGAAGAAAGCCGCACAGTGGAATAAGCCTGTCCTCGCTGCGGAGGATTTTCTCGAGTGGGCGTTGACCTAAATGGTGAGTTGAGACCTGTCAAACTTGGGCGCGCAAAGTGCATTATTGAGAGTAACCGTACAAAACTGTGGGTCGCTGAAAGAAAAGAACCCCGGAGGCTTCACCGCTCAAGTAGGGAGAGGCCAGATCCGGGGACTACACACCTAGCATAATCTGCCTTGGCCAGTACGTGGCAGTCGCGCGTTACAGAATGAGGCCCATGCGGCGCGCGGCCGTGACCGCAGCGTGACGTGTCGAGGCGTCTAGCTTGACCATCGCAGTTTTCATGTAGCTCTTCACCGTGCTTTCAGTGAGGCCAAGAGTAAACCCAACCTCTGCGTTTGAAGCCCCCACTGCGGCTTGACAGAGCACATCGACTTCTCTCGGGGTGAGCTGCACACGTGGGGTTGTCGCTACCTTGTGCGGGGTCGCGGCGCGTTCAAGACGAGCCACGACGGCCTCAAGCTGAGCACGTAGGCCGCGATCATGAACCGATGACGTTATTGCACGCAGCTCAGCGTGGCTGAGACGCAGCTCCTCTAACAGCGACGCCGGGGTTTCAATCGTGTGCGGCGTTGACAAACGCAGGCGCTGTTCGATCTCGTCGGCGACGCGCAACTCTTGTACTAACTCACGAGCCACTCCCGCAGCACCCTGCGCGAGAGCATCACGAGGAAACCCGGGCGTGCGGCTGCCGCCATACAGTAGGGCTCGTACGCGGCCGTGATACATGACCGGATACGCGAACAGTGACTGGATTCCCTCGGGGAGCACGTTGGCGTCGTAGTCGTGCGTGATGAGCTGTGATCGGCGGTAGTCATAAGTCAGCCGGGGTCGCGATTCAGAGAGCGAGCGGCCGCCCAAGCCCTTGCCCTCGGCAACCTGAAGGCCTTGTAAAACGCCCGTTCGGTGGCCCGTGATCGCTGAAATGGTTGCGATGCCGTTGTGTTCGAAGCCACCAAACGCGAGTGGGAATCCGGTGACACTGGCGAACTCTTGAACGGCGGTGTTGAGTAGTACATCTGTAGCCGAAGTGGCGTGCTGCTCCATTGCGAGTACCTACTTTCGAGGGTGCCCTGATCATACCGCGATCGTTAGCGTGAGAGCGTTGGCCACGAGGAAGTGGCCGCCAGTTCAGATTTCAAAGGAGAAATTAGTGCTCGAGGCTACAAAGGACGAGGCCCACTCGACCTATCACGAGATATGGAAGTGGAGTCAGGCAGACCGAGAAGAGTTTTGGCTCGACAGTGCCAGACACATCACCTGGAGTGCCGCTCCGAGCCGGGCGCTCACCCAGCACAGCGAAACCGATTGGGAATGGTTTTCAGACGGTCAGATGAACGTTGCCTACAATGCGCTAGACCGGCACATTGAGGCCGGGCTGGGCACGCAAGCGGCCCTAATATACGACTCGGCGATGACCGGCACCCGCGTTGAAATCAGTTACGAACAGCTGCGAGATCGCGTTGCTCGTTTTGCCGGGGTGCTGCGCGCCCAAGGGGTCAACGTGGGAGACCGCGTGTTGCTCTACCTGCCGATGACACCAGAGGCCGTCATCGCAATGCTCGCATGCGCGCGCATTGGGGCGATTCACTCGGTAGTGTTTGGTGGCTTTGCCGCCAACGAGCTTGCGGTACGAATCAAAGACGCAAAGCCTAGGTTGATCG
Organism: Leucobacter faecis; assembly: GCF_054456695.2. Taxonomy (NCBI): domain Bacteria; kingdom Bacillati; phylum Actinomycetota; class Actinomycetes; order Micrococcales; family Microbacteriaceae; genus Leucobacter; species Leucobacter faecis. Next base: position 63,547 of record NZ_JBTJER020000005.1, on the reverse strand, counting down.
TGACCTCCTCGGGCGGGCTAGAGCCAAACCGCGCCGTAGAATACTTGCCGCTCGTATCTCGGGCGATCGAAATTTGTGGTGGGCGAGCCTCCGGTGTCGAAACCGTGATCGTGAGCGACCGTACCAGCGTCCCCGGCTCTGCCGCTGACTATGCAGCAGACTCTGCAGAGGCAGGCGACGGCGTCGCATGGCTCGATTGGGCCACGCTCGAAGCCGTGGCAGAACCGGCCAACCCGGTACCTGTTGACGCAACACATCCGCTCTACATTCTGTACACATCGGGCACCACTGGTAACCCCAAGGGAGTCGTGCGTGACAGCGGTGGCTACGCGGTCGCGCTGAGCTGGGTGATGCGCAACATTTACGACTTCGGTGTGGGAGACACGATCTTCACAGCGTCAGACGTGGGCTGGGTCGTCGGGCACTCTTTCATCGTGTACGGGCCGCTCCTCGCTGGCGGCACTACGGTGCTCTACGAAGGTAAGCCGGTGGGCACACCTGACGCGGGCGCCTTCTGGCGAGTGCTGTCAGAGTCGGGCGCCAAGGTGCTGTCGACCGCGCCTACCGCTCTGCGCGCCATTCGTCGCGAAGACCCAGACCTCCTCGAACTGCAGCGCTACGACCTCACGAAGCTTGAAGCCGTGTATCTTGCTGGCGAGCGCATGGACCCAGAAACCTGGCACTGGATCAATGAGGGGTTGCGCGTACCCATCGTCGACCACTGGTGGCAGACAGAAACCGGGTGGCCAATCTGCGCGAACCCGCGCGGCATCGAGGAGTTGCCCGCCAAAGCAGGCTCCACAACGGTACCCATGCCGGGGTTCGATGTGCGCATCGTCGACGGGGCGGGCAGTGACATCACCGCGCCAGATGCCGAGGGTAATATCGCGATACGTTTGCCACTGCCGCCCGGCGCGCTCCTCGAGATTTGGGGTGATCGGCAGCGGTTCGTCGACTCATACCTGTCTGCGTTTCCCGGCTACTATGCGACGGGCGATGCAGGGTATTTCGATGCAGACGGCTACCTGTTCGTGATGGGGCGCACCGATGACGTCATTAACGTCGCCGGGCACAGGCTCTCAACGGGTGCGCTCGAAGAAGTGCTCACGCAGCACCCGGCGGTAGCCGAGTGCGCGGTGATCGGCGCGCACGATCCACTTAAGGGTCAACGCGCCGCGGGGTTTGTCACTCTGAAACAGGGGGCAGGAATCTCGAAAGAAGAGCTTGCGCCGCAGCTCGTGCGCCTCGTGCGCGAACAGATCGGGCCCGTGGCAGCGTTTCGTGACGTGACGGTGGTTGACCGACTGCCCAAGACCCGCTCAGGCAAGATCCTGCGCAAAACAATGCGACAGATCGTCGATGGCGAGCCGTACACGGTGCCCGCCACGATCGAAGACGCCTCGGTCATTCAAACCCTCATCGACGCGTTACCAGACACGGTCTCGGCGCCGGCGACCGCGACGGTCACACTACCCAGGTAACACAACTTCGCTCGCGACCACGCGGTAATCCCACCGCGAGCAGCCCCGCCGCACAGGGCGGGGCATCCACACACATGAGGCAAGGAGGCCCCGTGTCTACTGACACCACCCAATCCGCGCATACGGATCCGGCAATTGATTACACCCAATTTCAAGCGCGCCCAGAATTTCAGGCCTATAAACGGAGGCTGCGCAGATTCGTCTTTCCGCTCACCGCATTCTTTCTGCTGTGGTTCTTTGGCTACGTGATCGTCGCAGCGTACGCCCACGACTTCATGGCCACCCCCATGTGGGGTCTCAACGTAGGGCTATGGCTCGGGCTGTTCCAGTTCGTTTCGACATTCGTGATCACGATGTCGTATGTGCGCTTTGCCAACCGAACCCTAGACCCCGAGACGGCGCGACTGCGCCGTGAGCTTGAGCAGCTTGACGAAAGCGACGCCGAAGGAGACGCACGATGATCGTTTCAGCACCTTTTCAGATGGTCGCATCAGACCAGAACCCCGTGATGAACATCTCGATCTTCTTGGCGTTCGTGGCGGTCACGATGGTGATCGTGATTCGCTCGAGCCGCACCAATAAGAGCGCGGCCGACTTCTACGCCGGTGGGCGCTCGTTCTCTGGGCGACAAAACGGCCTCGCAATCGCTGGCGACTACCTCTCGGCAGCGTCATTTCTCGGCATCGTGGGTGCCATCGCGATTAACGGCTACGACGGGTTTCTCTACTCAATCGGGTTTCTGGTCGCGTGGCTCGTAGCGCTGCTGCTGGTCGCCGAGCTGATGCGCAACACCGCCAAATTCACGATGGCAGACGTGCTCTCGTTTAGGCTGAAGCAACGCCCGGTACGCATGGCGGCGGCCCTCACAACACTTGCCGTGTCCTTCTTCTACCTGCTTGCCCAGATGGCGGGCGCTGGCGGCCTCGTGTCGCTGCTGCTCGGCATTCCCGCCGAGAACAAGGTTGCGACCTCGCTGGTCATCGCCGTGGTGGGCGTCGTCATGATGCTGTACGTGCTTATTGGCGGCATGAAGGGCACCACGTGGGTGCAGATTATCAAGGCGGTACTCTTGATCCTTGGCGCTTGCGCGATGACCATCTGGGTGCTCGCACTCAACGGGTTCAGCCTTGCTTCGGTGCTGCAGGGAGCAGTGGACAACGCAGAAAACGCGAACGGCATAGCGATTCTCGCCCCGGGCTTGCAGTACGGTGCGCTGCCGCTCGACTTCATTTCGCTTGCGGTTGCGCTCGTGCTCGGCACCGCAGGGCTGCCGCACGTGCTGATGCGCTTCTACACGGTGCCCACGGCGAAAGAGGCGCGCGGCTCAGTTGTGTGGGCGATCTGGCTCATCGGCATCTTCTACATCTTCACCCTCGTGCTGGGTTACGGCGCGGGTCAGTTGGTGGGGCCCGAAACGATCGCCAACGCCCCCGGCGGGCAGAACTCTGCTGCGCCGCTCCTAGCGCTTGAGCTTGGCGGGCCGCTCTTGCTCGGATTCATTTCTGCCGTGGCGTTCGCGACGATTCTCGCTGTCGTAGCAGGTCTTACGATCACCGCTTCGGCCTCGTTCGCACACGATATCTACAACAGCGTGATCAAGAAGGGCAAAGCATCGCCCAAGCAAGAGGTGCGGGTCGCCAAGATCACGACCCTCGTGATTGGCGCGTTCGCAATCATCGGCGGCATTGGCGTGCAGGGCCAAAACATTGCGTTCCTCGTTGCCCTCGCCTTCGCCGTCGCGGCGTCAGCAAACCTGCCGACGATCTTGTACTCGCTGTTCTGGCAGAAGTTCACGACCCGCGGTGCAGTGTGGTCGATGGTGGGCGGTCTCATCGCCGCCGTCGGGCTCATCGTCCTCTCGCCCGTGTTCTCGGGCAATGAGACGGCAATGCTCGGGGAGAACATCGACTTCGCGATCTTCCCACTCAAAAACCCCGGCATCGTGTCGATCCCGCTCGGCTTCTTCCTGGGCTGGCTCGGATCAGTGACCGACCCGGGTAAAGAGTCGAAGGCGCTCGCCGCCGAGATGGAGGTGCGTGCGCTTACGGGATTCGGGGCGGAGCCCCCGGCCCAGCACTAATCGCATCGGCGGGGCCCAGGCTCATAAGAGCCTGGGCCCCGCCGATCCGGCCTGAAGGCCCACTAATGCCCTACGCGAGCGACGACCCTAGCATTCGCGTAGTCTGGCAACCACACAGCGGCAACAAAGGGGTGGTGTGGTGGGCGCGCAAAACACTGAACAGCAGCTCGCTGAGCTGCGAGCCGAGAACGCTCGGCTCGCGAGCGAGCTTGAGGCAGCACAGGCGGCACAAGCGCCGCAGGCGGCGCAATCTGCGCAATCTACGCAGCCTGCGCACGATCCGGCGCAGCAGTACGCGAAGCCGGATCAGCGCCCCGCGGCCCCAGCCCGCCGCCGCTTCGGGCGCGGGCTGCTCTCGACCGTGCTCATCATTGTGGGTGCGCTGCTTGCGCCCGTCGCCGTCGTGTCGACCTGGGCGCACCACCAGCTCACCGATACGGCCTACTTCGTCGAGACGTTTGCGCCTCTCGCTGAGGACAGGGCGGTGCAAAACTTCGTCGCAGCAGAGGCTGTCGCCGCGATCGAAGCGCATGTCGACATCGACCAGATTGCAGACCAGCTCTTCGACGGGCTAGACGACCTGGGGCTCGAACCGCGCGCCCAGGCCGCGCTCACGCTGCTCAAAGCTCCCGCCGTGTCAGGGGTGAAGGGGCTCCTCGACGATACCGTGCACGACTTCGTCGCCTCAGACGCGTTCGCGACGATCTGGCGCGAGGCGCTGCAGATCACGCACACCCAACTCGTCAATACCGCGACGGGTAAAGAGGGATCCGCGATCACCGTCGCGCGTGGCCAGCAGCTGCAGCTCGAACTCAAACCCGTCATCGAGGCCGTAAAGACTCAGCTCGTGGCGCAGGGGTTTCCGCTCGCAGACAGCATTCCCGCCGTCTCGGGCTCGATCGTGATCGCCGAAGACGCATCGATTGGTGTGTACCTCACGATCTACCAGACCGTCGTCGCGGTAGGAGTCTGGCTGCCCTGGGTGTCACTAATCGTGCTCGCCGCGGGGGTGCTCGTAGCGCGCAGGCGCGTCTTTGCACTCACGGGCGCATCGGGCGCGGTGCTGCTGTCGATGGTGCTCGTGTGCAGCGGCATCAACATCGGCTCGAATGTTTTTGCGCTCGTCACCGCATCGACGATTCCGCACGACGCGGCGATCGCCCTCTACGGCGGGGCACTCAAATTCGTGATGAGCATGATTGTCTCACTCGCCACGTTCGCGGCCGCCCTCTTCGTGGTCACGCTGCTCGCGGGGCCCTGGTCGTGGGCACGCACGCTGCGCAGGCAAGCGCAGAAGCCCATTGCGGCAGTGCAGTCGATTGCCGAGCAGCACGGCATGACAACGGGCAAGTTCGGCGACTGGTTGTATCGCTGGCGCAGGCCCGCGCGGTATGCGGTCGGCATCGTGTGCGCCGCCCTGATCCTGCTCTTGCGGCCCCTCACCCCCGGCACGATCGTATGGATCGCGGTGCTCGGCGGCGCGCTCTTCGTCGCGATAGAAGCGCTCGCACGGCGACAGGCGTAAGCTCGAAGCGAGACCGGTGCTGGCACGGCACCCGCCACGATCAGGGAGGATGCAGTGGCCGACATTTCACCGCACACTGAAGACCCGCAGGGCCCGCTCGCGAGCGCGCTGCTGCGCGAGCACCACGAGATCGACGCTGGCATCGAAGCCTTCGCGGCGAGTGCTGCGAGTACTACTGCCTCGCCCGTCACACCCGAAGCGATGGCGGAGTGGGCGCGGCCGCTCACCGACGCGATGACCGCTCTGCGCCGGCACATCTACCTCGAAGAGGTGATCGTGTTTCCCAAAATTCGGCAGGGTGCGCTCATGATGGCGGTGATGGTGATGATCCGCGAGCATGGCGAGCTGTGGCGCGCGATGGACGCGCTCGACGCGCAGCTTGCGAGCGTGGCTGCTGCCTCGGGCACATCTGGCGCGGTAAATTCAGTGCCGGATCCCGATGCGCTGGTGGCTGACTGCCGCGGCATGCTCGAACTGCTCGAACGCCACAATATGAAGGAGGAGCCGGTGATCTACCCGCACCTCGACACCGATCTAGACGGCCCCACCGAACGCCTGCTGAGTGCGTTTTTGGTGGAGGGCGAAATGCCTGAGGGGTGGGTGTGTGAAGCAGCCCGGTAACGAGAATATTTTGCAGCGTGCGGTGGCGGCGGCGCTCAGACACCGCATCGTGCGCTCGTTCTTGCTGTACAGCGAGAAGCGCGGCTCTGAGCTTGCCGACAGCATCACCTATCGGGCGCTGTTTAGCGTGTTCGCTGGGGTACTGCTCACGTTTTCGCTGGCCGCGCTGTGGCTCGGTAGCGACCACGATGCGCTCAAAGCGGTCGAACGTGCGCTCAACACCGTGATCCCGGGGCTCGCAGACATCGTCGACATGGAGCAGGCGACGGCTCCGATCGAGTTCACGATCGTGGGTATTATCTCGCTGCTCGGTCTCGTGGGCGCCGGTATCAGCGCAATTGCAAGCCTGCGCACCGCGCTCGGAGTGCTCGACGACCGCATCCATGACGAGGGCAACTTTGTGTGGGTGCTGCTGCGTAACCTGTTCGTGGGCATCGGGTTTGCGGGTCTTGTGGGCGCTGCCGCCGTGCTCAGCATCGGTGCCGACGAGATCGTGGCGTGGCTGCTGCCCGCAATGCAGATCGATGAGGGCTCGTTCATGGCACGGGCGATTACGCGCGTGGCCAGCGTGATCGTCGTACTCGTGATTGACGCGGTTGCGGTCGCGCTCGTGTTTCGAGTGCTGTCGGGTATTCGCCCGCGCCAGCGCGATCTGTGGAAGGGGGCGGTGCTGGGAGCGGTGGGACTGACGGTGCTGCAACAACTGTCGAGTCTGTTTGTGAGCGGGGCCACTTCTAACCCGTTGCTTGCCTCGTTTGCGGCGTTAATCGCGCTGCTGCTGTGGCTCAACCTGTCGGCGCAGGTGATCTTGATCGCCAGCTGTTACATCTTTACCGCGACGGCCGAGGCACACGACAAGACCGGCCTCGAGCAGGGCGCGCACACGCTCGCACAGCGGCGCCTTAAACGCGCAGAAGACATGATGCGCGTGTCCCTTGAAGAGCTCGAAGCTGCGCAGAAGGCCGAAGCCGACGAAGCTTCGCGTGCCGAGAAGAAAGCCGAACGAGCGGCTCAAAAGGCGGCCCGATAGACTGCCCCCAGAGCCCCTGGAGGTAAAGTGACCGCGAAGACGCTGCCTGTAGCCGAACAAACCGAGCGCGAGCTCGTGATGGTATCTAATCGACTCCCCGTTGACCGAGTAACGCTCGAAGACGGCACGACGAGCTGGCGTGCCTCGCCCGGCGGGCTTGTCACCGCCGTCGAACCCATCGTTGAGCAGCTCGGCTGCGTGTGGGTGGGTTGGGCGGGTGATGCGGGTGAGCAGATCGAGCCGTTTGATGTCGGGCGCATGCGGCTCGCCCCGGTGATGCTCAGCGAAGATGAGGTCGCCGAGTACTACGAGGGATTCTCGAACGGTACCCTCTGGCCGCTGTACCACGATGTAATCGCGAAACCCGAGTATCACCGCGAGTGGTGGGACCGGTACAGGATCGTCAATCAGAAATTTGCTGACCGGGTGGCACAAGAAGCAAGCCAGGGTGCGATTGTGTGGGTGCACGACTACCAGTTGCAGCTCGTGCCCGACATGCTGCGCGCCGCCCGCCCCGACCTGACGATCGCGTTCTTTCTGCACATCCCGTTTCCACCGCGGCGTATCTTCGCGCAGCTGCCCTGGCGCCGGCAGATCGTCGAGGGGCTCTTGGGCGCCGACGTGATCGGGTTTCAGCGCGTCGCCGACGCGATCAGTTTTCGCGCCGTCGCCGAACGGTACGCCAAGGCTCCCGCGATCGGCAACACCGTGGTGGCGCCCGCCCACAATGGCCACCCGAGCCACACCGCGCTGGCACAAGAATTTCCCATCTCGATCGATGCCGCGGCGTTCGCCGAGATCGCCTCACGCCCCGAGATTCAGGCGCGCGCACAAGAGATTCGCCACGACCTCGGTAACCCCAAGACGATCATGCTGGGGGTCGACCGGCTCGATTACACCAAGGGCATTCGGCACCGTCTTAAGGCGTTCGACGAGCTCATGGCTGATGGCGAACTTGACCCCACAGACGCCGTGCTCGTGCAGGTGGCGAGCCCCAGTCGCGAGCGCGTGGACGCGTACAGGTTGCTGCGCGACGAAGTCGAGGTGACCGTTGGCCGCATCAACGGCGAGCGCGGCACGATCGGCCGCTCGCCCGTCATCTACCTGCACCGCAGTTTCACGAAGGACGAGATGGTGGCGCTGTACCTGGCCGCCGATGTGCTGCTCGTGACACCGCTGCGCGACGGCATGAACCTCGTCGCAAAAGAGTACGTGGCCTGCCGCGATGACGAGCGCGGTGCGCTCGTGCTGAGTGAGTTCGCGGGCGCGGCCGATGAACTCAAAGACGCGCTACTCGTAAACCCGCACGACATCGAGGGGCTCAAGGCTGCGATCTTGCGCGCCGCGCACATGCCCGAGCGTGAGCAAGCCCGGCGCATGCGCGGTATGCGCCGGGCAGTGCACGACAACGACGTTGCGCACTGGGCGCAGAACTACCTGGGCGCGGTGCACGCGGCGGCCGACGCCCGCGCTGTTGCACGCCGAGGCGGCCGCACTGAACCCATTCAGGTGTCGGCGGCGTACGTGCCAAGGCCTGTGGACGACCGCATCAGGCGCCTCGCGGCATCGCCGACGCTCACCGTCGCGATTGACTTCGACGGCACGGTGTCTCCGATCGTGGCGCGGCCGCAAGACGCGCGCATTTTGCCGCGAGCGCAGCAGGCGCTCGACGTGTTGCACACCGCCCCGGGGGTACGGGTCGTACTGTTGACGGGGCGCTCTCTCGAGGGGCTCGCTGAGACACGGGTTTCGAGTGACGGCTGGGTGATCTCGGGCTCGCACGGCGCCGAACTTGAGGGGCTGCCAGAGCTGGCCGCCGAGCTGGGGCAGCCGCTCACCGATGCCGAGCGGGCGCAGCTGCACAAAGCGAAGCGGCGCGTGCAGCGTGCACTCGGGCAGGTGCCCGGTGTGCGGCTCGAAGATAAACCGTTTGGGTTCGCGGTGCACACGCGCGAGGTGGCTGATCCGGTCGAGGCTGACGAGCTGCTCACGGCGGCCGTCGAAATCGGTGAGGCGGCGGGCATGCACACACGGTCGGGCAAGTGCGTGCGCGAGATCGCGGTGCGCGAGAGCGACAAGGGGGCGGTGCTCGGCCGTATCCGCGCGCACCTGCCCGCGGCGCCCGTACTGTTCTTGGGCGACGATGTCACCGACGAAGACGTGTTCACGGTGCTCGGTCCCGACGATCTCGGCATCAAGGTGGGCGACGGCGAGACCGCCGCGAGTGAGCGCATCGCCGACCCCGAGAGCGCGGCCGCGGTGCTCGCGATGCTTGCCCAGCTGCGCACCGGCACCGTCATCGGCTCGTAATCAGCGCCGGATCAGGGCCGGGCAGGCCGGCCGGGTAGCGTCGCCAGCGCCCAAGCGCCGACGAGACTGCATCGAAACGACGAGCCGGTATCGAAAATGCGTATTTATCGGGCCGGCTCGTTACTTCGATGCCGACTCGTGGTCGCGGCGCTCCGGACTCGTCGCAGCGAGGCTCGCGATGATGTCTTCGGTGTCTCCCTGCTCGACGATGCGGCCGTCACTCATGACGGCGGTACGGTCGGCCACGAGGCGCACCGCCGCAAGATCGTGCGAGATAAACACGATGGACAGGTTGCATCGCTCTTGGAGGTCAGCCAGCAACGACAGCACCCCCTGCTGGGTCGTGACGTCGAGGGCCGAGACGGCCTCGTCGCACACGAGCACATCTGGTCTGGCGGCGAGGGCGCGCGCGATCGCGACGCGCTGGCGCTGCCCGCCCGACAGCTGCGCGGGGTGCGCATCAAGCACGCTGGCGTCGAGTCCCACGAGTGCGAGTAGTTGGGCGGGGGATTCGGCGTCATTGCTTGTGGTGGGCGCGGCACTCGTCGCGACTGTCGGGCTCTCCGCGCCCGCCGCAGCCGTCGCGCCCGCCGCAGCACGCTGCACACGGTGTAGCGAAGCTTCGAGGATCCGCTGCACGCGCCACCTCGGGTCGAAGCTTGCGAGCGGGTCCTGTGGAATCAGTCGCACGCGAGTGCCTGGAGCGAGGGTGCGGGTGCCACGCTCGGGGCTCTGGGCGCCGATGATGACGCGACCGAGTGTGGTCTTGCCTGCGCCCGATGCTCCGACAACGCCGAGCGTCTCGCCCCTGCGCAGGGTGAGATCGACGTCAAACATGCCGGCGCGGGTGCCCCCGGGCGCCACGAAACTGCGGCTGGCGCCCTGCAGCTGCAGCACGGGTTCAGCAGAAGGAGTGTGCTGGCGCGCGGGCTTGGGGCCCGTGGGTATCGCGGCGACAAGCGCGCGCGTGGCCGCGTGCTGCGGTGCTGAGAGTACCTGCGCGGTGCCACCCGTTTCGACGATGCGGCCGCGCTCAAGCACTGCGATGCGGTCGGCCACGTGTGCGACGCTGGGCAGGTCGTGGCTGATGAGCAGCACGCCCCGGCCGCCCTGCACGATCTCACGCAGCTGCTGCTGCACACGCAGCGAGGTGGCCGGATCGAGCGCGGTCGTCGGCTCGTCGGCGATGAGCACGGCGGGGGAGCCGATGAGTGCTGCGGCGATGAGGGCGCGCTGGCGCATACCGCCTGAAAGTTCGTGGGGCCGCTGCCTCAGGCGAGCACGACCGTCCGGTAAGCCTGCACGCTCGAGCGCCGAGACAACACTGGCCCGCAGCGCTGCACCGCGCACACCGCGTATGGCGAGTGTTTCACCCACCTCCGCTTCGATGGTGCGCAGCGGGTCGAGCGACTGCAGCGCGTCTTGCATGACGAGGGCGATGCCGGGGCCGCGCACCCGACGCCACGCCCTCGGTGAAGCGTGCGTGAGGTCAACGTGTGCGAACTCATTGCTCGAAAGGCTGAGTGCGCTCGCCGACACCCGCCACGAGGGGTCACCCTGGGTGAGGCCGAGCAGCGTACGCGCGAGCACCGACTTGCCCGCGCCAGACTCTCCCACGATCGCGAGGCACTCGCCCGGCGCGACCGTCAGTGCGACGCCTTCGAGCACCGGCACACCGTTCGACGTAGTGACGTGCAGCCCCGACACGTGCAACCCCGGCACCTGCAACCCCGGCACCTGCAGCCCCGGCACTTGCAGCCCTGCTGCTCCGGGCAGTGTCTGAGCGTACGCGGCAGCGGGCCGCGATCCGGTGCTGGCCAGACCCCGTGAGCGAGCCCAGCCCCGTGAGCGGGCCCTGCCCTGTGAACGGGGTGCGCCAGCGGCGCGGCCCAGCACGGTGAGGGCGCTCGCGACGGCGACGATCGCGAGGCCGGGAAACAGGGTCATCCACCAGGCCGAGGTGAGGTAGACGCGGCCCGCGTTGAGCATCGCGCCCCACTCGGGGGCGGGCGGGGCGGTGCCGAGGCCGAGAAATCCGAGTGATGACACCCAGATGATCGACTGGCCGACGCCGAGCGTTGCGGCGGCGGCGAGCGGCCACAGTGAGTTGGGGGCGATGTGGCGGGCGAAGACGCTCGCACGCCCCGCTCCGTCGAGCCGTGCCCACTCGACGTAGGCACTGCTGCGCACGCCGCGCACGCGGGCGCGCAGCATGCGGGCGTACCCGGGAATGGTGGCGATGCCGATCGCGAGCACCGAGGAGGCAGTGCCGCCGCCCATCACCGAGATGAACAACAGCGCAAGCACGAGCGTGGGCAGCGCGAACAGCACCTCGAAAAGCCTTGCAAGGGCGCGGTCGGCAAGCCGCGGGCCGAGGCCAGCCGCGAACCCTCCCATAGCGCCGATGCCCGCGCTGATGAGTGTCGCCGCGACGCCAATACCAACCGACGCGCGGGCGCCGTGCACCACGCGGGTGAGCACGTCGCGCCCTGACTCGTCGGTGCCGAAGGGGTGCGCGAGCGAGGGCTGCGCGAACGCCTCTGCTGGGTTGATCGCGAGCGGGTCTCCAGGCGCGAGGAGCGCGGGCGCGGCCACGGCCGCGAGCGTCACGGCGACGACCGTGATGCTCGCGGCGACGGGCCACGTGATGCGCCGGGCCGTGAATCGTGTGGTCATGCGACGACCTCCTGAGGGCGAGCGGGGCGAGCGCGGCGAGTACGGCGAGCACGGCGTGCGCGTCGGTCGGGGTGTGATCCGGAGAGCAGCCGCGGGTCTACCGCGATTTCGATCGCGTCAGTAACGAGCATGATCACCACGTACGACAGCGCGATGATTGCGACGCCGCCCACCACGACCGGCACGTCGCGGCCGGTCGCGGCCTCGAGCAGCAGCCGGCCGAGACCCGGCCGGGCAAAGAGTGCTTCAACGACGACGGCGCCGCTCAAGAGCGAGCCGTAGGCCCAGCCAGACAGCGCCAACGCCGGCAGGGCCGCGTGTCGGATAGTGTGGCGCAGCGCCACGCGCGCCTCAGACGCTCCGCGGGCGCGGGCCGAGAGCGCGAAGGACGCGCTATCTGCCTCGGCGAGCGATGCGTGCATGATGTGCGCGAGGTACCCCGCTACGGGCACCGCGAGCGTGATGACGGGCAGCACGAGGCCAGATGCGCCCGTGCCGGTGACGGGCAGCAGCCCGAGTCCGCTCGCGAATACGAGAATGAGCAGCGCGCCGAGAAAGAACTGCGGCATCACCGAGGCGATCGTTTCGATGCTGTGCAGCGCCCCGCGCACGAGCCGTGCGGCCCGGCCACGAGTGGTTTGCGCGATCAGCACGCCCGCGAGAGCGAGTGCCCAGGCGAGGGCCAGTGAGAGGGTGGCGAGCAGCATGGTCGGTGGAAAGCTCGCGGCGAGCAGCTCTACGACCGGTTGCTTGCGGGCGTACGAGTCGCCCAGCTGCAGTGTGGCGACCTGCCAGAGCTGGCGCAGGTACTGCAGTGCGAGTGGCTGGTCGAAGCCGTAGGCCTCGGCCGCCGCGGCCTGGGCCTCAGGGCTCGCCTGAGACCCGGGGCCGCCCATGACCGCCTCGAGGGGGTCACCCGTCGCGCGCAAAGCGACGAACACGATGGTGGCCGTCGCCCACACGACGAGCGCCGCCGAGCCGAGGCGCGCGAGAATGGCGCGGGCGCAGGTCACGTCTTCGCTTAGCCCTGGGTGAGCTGAGCGTTGATGAACGTGGGCGTGCCTACGGTGCCGAGCGTGGTGACTCCCCGAACGTTGTGTGTGAGAAAGTGGTTCTGCTGGTCGTAGAGCGGCAGCAGCGCGTAACCTGCGAGGATGCGCTCTTGTGCCCGGGCATAGATCGCGTCGCGCTCGGCGCCGGGGTTGGTGGCGGCAGCTTCGGTGAGCAGCGCGTCGACCTGATCGTCGCGCAGCTGCGCGAGATTCGCGAAGTAGCCCGACGGCGCGGGCTCGATGCTGTCGGAGTGGTAGATGATGCGCAGCACGTCGGGGCCCACCTTGGTGTACGGTGCGCTTACCGCCTCGTATTCGTGGGTCGCAAGCCGTTCGTACCAGGTCGACAGGTCGACGGGCTCGAGCTGCACGTCGAAGCCGACGGCGCGGGTGTTTGCCTGAATCTGCTCGAACAGCGACTGCTCTGCCGCGGTCGACTGGTTCGTGCTTACCGGAAAGCGCACCGTGAGGCGCTGGCCATCTTTCTCGCGCACGCCGTCTGCCGCGGGTTGCCAGCCCGCTTCGTCGAGCAGCTTCTTTGCTGCTGCCGGATCGGTGGCGAACAGCGCTTCGTCGCCCACGGCGGTGGGCTCGGTGCTGGCGAGCGGCGAGAACGTTTGCGTTGCGGTGCCGTTAAACAGGGTGTCAATGCCGGGGCCGGGATCGGCCGACTTCACGAACGCTTCGCGCACGCGCTGGTCGTCAAACGGAGCCTGGCTGCTGTTGAACTCGATGCGGGCGGCCGCTCCTGGCCGCGGCGCATTGATGTGCTCGATGCCGGGCTGCTGGGCCTGCTGTGCTTGCTCGGCCGCCGCGATATCGGTGGGAAGCGGGTTATCGATGACGTGCACCTCGCCCGAAGCGAGGGCGGCCTGGCGCGTGGCTGCATCGGGGATGAACCGCCACTCAATGCGCTCGATATGCGCCGGGCCCTCGTGGTCAGCCTCGGGGCCGCTCGTCGCGTAGTCATCGTTGCGTGTGAGGGTGACGCGCTGCTGCGGCTCCCATGTGTCAACGACGAAGGGGCCGGTGCCGATGGGTGCCTTGCAGTTGGCGTCCATGCCCCGCTCGATGCCCGCGGGCGACTGCATGGCCGTCCAGGGCTGGCTGAGCGACTCGAGCAGCGCCGAGTCAGGGGCTGAGAGCGTGAACTGCACATGAGCCGGGTCTACGACCTCGATGCCCGCAATCTTGGCGGTGGCCAGGTACCCCGTTGAAGACTGCGTGTCGGGGTCCTGTAGGTGCTCGATGTTGGCCTTCACCGCGGCCGCATCGAAGGGGGTGCCATCGGTGAACGTGACGTCGCTTGCGAGCGTAAGGTCCCAGGTGAGGCCGTCGTCACTTACCTGCCACGCCTCGGCCAACCAGGGCTGAATGCTGCCGTTTGCGTCACGACCCACGAGTGGCTCGAGGTATTGCGTCGAAATCAGCGCCTGCGGGTAGTTGCCGCCCACGTGCGGGTCGAGGCAGGTGGGTTCTGCGTCACCGGTCGCGTACACGAGGGTGCCGCCGTCCCCGGGCTCAGCCTGTGCGCCGTCTGCTTGGGGTGCGCATGAGGTGAGCGCGAGGGTGGCGATCACGCAGGCCGAGGTGATGGCGGCCGTGAGTGTCGAGGTGGGGCGAGACTGCATGTGTGTGGCTCTCTTCTGCGAAAACTTGCCAAATACGGCTTTGTTAGCTCGGGTATAACAAATGCGAGTGTAGCGGATGCGCCGATACAGTGGTGGCATGAGCACTCCCTCACGCGGCCGTCCGCCCGCCTCATCCCGCGAGGTGCTCGCCGACGCCGCGCTCGAACTCTTTCTTGAGTGCGGTTATGAGGCCACCTCGATTACCGAGATCACCCGCCGTGTTGGGGTGAGCCGCGCAAGCTTCTTCAACTACTTCACGAGCAAGCCCCAGACCCTGTGGTTTGTGCTCGATGAGCGCCTTGATGCGCTTGAGGTGGCCCTCGACGCACGGGACCTCACGTTCGAGGCTGCGCTCGCCGCCGCGGCGTCGGGTAATAGGCCCGATACACTCGCACTCGCGATCGTCGACGCACGCACGATGGGAGCAGAGGCAGAACTTGCCAGGGGCCGCGCCGACCGTCAACTGCGCGTGGCGCACGCGATCGCCGCACGGCTTGAACGGAGCGGCGCGCGCAGCCTTGACGCTCAGATTGCGGGCGGCGGGTACGCGGCGGCGTTATTTGCGGCGGTGTGGTCGTGGGCCGCGCGCGGTGCGGGCCGCCACAGTCTCAACGACGAGATCGCGGCGGCGCTCGCAGAGGCCAAGCGACTTATGCCGGGCGGCGATCTTGAAACGCGGTCTTCGGCACGATAAACAGCAGCGCGGCCGCCGCCACGATCGCAGACAACCCACACACGAGCCACACGGTGACATAGCCTGCGAATGATCCGGCGGTCGCGTCTGTTCCGGCCGCAGCACCGGTCGCGCCGTGCATGAGCGCGATCCCAAAGATGGCCGAGGCAACAGCCCCGCCCACGGTCTTCGTCGAGTTCGTGAGCCCGGTCGCGACGGCCGTCTGCGAATCGGGCGCGCCAGCGGCGGCGGCGGCGGGCAGCGCCGCGACGAGCGCGCCCGAGCCGATACCGGCGATAAACATGTTCGTGACGACCTGGCTAAACGAGCCGTGAAGCGGCACAAACATCAGGTAGCCCACCCCCACGAGCACCGCCGCGAAGGTGAGCGCGAGCCGCGGCGTCACAGCGCGCGCGATACGCGGAAACAGCAGCGCGCCTGTGATCATGCCGATCAGGTACACCCCGATCGCGAGCGACGTGGTGAAGCCGCCCGCGCCAATACCGTAGCCGTAGACCGCGGGGTCGGTGCGCATGAACGTCGACAGCGGAGCCTGGGCGCCGAGCACGCTCATGCCAAACAGGCCGGCCGTGAGGAATACCGGAGCAAGCGCCGGCGAGCGAAACATGCGCACATCGATGACCGGGTCTTTGTGGCGCAGCTCCCACATCGTAAACGGCCACACAAGCACGAGCCCGAGCGCAGTGACAATCCAGGCGAGGGGGCTCTCGACCCCGTTGAGGCGCATGAGGCTGAGCCCACCGGTGAACGCGAGAATCGCGAGCGACACGAGCACAATGCCTACCGTGTCGAGTGTGCCGCCGGTCTGATGCTCAGACTCTTGCACGCCAAACAAGATCACGCCAAAGCACACCACCACGAGCAGCCCAGGAATCAGCAGCACCGGCACCAGCGGCAGCGTGTCAATGAGCTGCCCACCAATGAGTGCCCCGCTGATCGCGCCCGCTTCGAGCGCCGCGACGAGAATTCCGGCCGCTTTTGCCGTAAGCGCGCCGCGCCCCTCGCGGCCGCGACTGCGCGACCAAACCAGAGCGATCTCAAGCGGCAACCACACGACGTAGAAACCTTGAATCGTCCAGCACGCGAGAAACACGGCGAAGTTGGGTGCAAAGGGCAGCGCGAGCGAGGCGAGCCCCGTGATCGCGGTCGACCACAGCAGAATGCGCCGGTGACCCACCATGTCGCCGAGCTTTGCGAGCGCTGGCACGACGAGCGCTGACAGCATCAGCTGCGACCCCTCGAGCCAGTTGACGTCGGCGTCGGGCACCCCCAGGTGGCGGGCGATGTCGGTGAGCATTGGCGTGTAATACCCCTGCAAGAACCCGCTCGTGTACTCGACGAACGCGAGAAATCCCACGACGCTCGCCAGCACGCCGAGGCGGGCCTTGCCGCCGGTTTTGCCTGCTGCTCCGGATCGGTGCCCTGCGGTCACTGGGCACCCCCTGGAATCGATTGGATAAGTGCGCGATGAAAAACCTCGCCGCGCACGAGTTCAGATATTTCGACGCGCTCGTCCACGCCGTGAATGGTGGCGCGCAGCTCGCCGGGCATAGCGAGCGGGGCGAATCGGTAGCAGGCCGGAGCAAAAGCGTGAAAGTAGCGGGAATCGGTGGCCGCCATCATCACGTACGGCACCGGCATCGCCTGCGGGTGCGACTCCGCCACGGCGGCAGACAGTAGGGCGAACTGCGCGTTCTCGGCGCTCGACTCGGGGGACGGCTCGCCCGCTTCGAGTACTTCGACCCGCACGTGCCGGTCACCGATGCGGCGGCGTAGCCGCCGCGCGGTGCCCGCGACGCTCTCGCCCAGGGCGATGCGCAGGTTGATGGTCGCAGACGCCTGCGCCGGCAGCACATTCTGGGCTGACCCGCCCGCGAGCATGGTGGGGGCTACGGTGGTGCGCACGAGGGCGGCGGGCTCGCCTCCGAGCCGCGTGAACAGCTTCGCGGTGAGCCACGGCGACGCTGCGAGGGATCGGTAGAACCACCGGGCCGGGCCACGCGTGCGGGTCGCAAACTTTGTGAGCATCGTTGACACTGCCAGCGGCGTGCGCGCCGCGAACATGCCGGGTGTGAGCCGTGACACGGCCCGTGCGACGCGCCCCACCGCGGTGATGCTGGGCGGCGCTGAGGCGTGGCCGCCCGCACCGCTGGCCGACAAACGTACGGTGGTGGCGCCCTTTTCGCCGACCCCGATCATCGCGGCCTCGCCGCGCACAAAGGGGAGGGGAGCCGCTACGACCGCACCGCCTTCGTCGAGCACGAGCCACGGTGTGAGCCCGCGGTCTTGAAACGTTTGTGCAATCGCTCGTGCGGCGTCGCCGTAGGACTCCTCGTTGCCGCCAAGCGAAAGATACACGTCGCGCTCGGGCGTAAACCCGGCTGCGAGTAGGTTCTCGACGGCCTCGAGCATGACGAGCAGAGGGCCCTTGTCATCGAGGGCGCCGCGCCCGTGTACGAAACCATCTTTGATGACGCCAGCAAACGGCGGCACGCCCCATCCGTCTGCCGCTGCCGCGGGCACGACGTCGAAGTGCGCCATCAGCACGACCGGGTCCGCGCTCGTGTCTCGGCCCTGCCACCGGTACAGCGCCCCGAGGTCGGTGATGCGCTCGCGCGACAGCCACTCGTGAACGAGCGGATACTCAGCCTCGAGTAGCTCCAAAAACTCGGCGAACGGTGCGAACTCTGAGTCGCTGGCCCCCAACTTGCCGAGCTCGGCCGAGACCGTGCGCAGCTGGATCATGCGCGAGAGCCGCTCGGCCGCGCCGGTTCGTGGGACGACAGTGTCTACCATGGCCCTAGGCTATAGCGTCGCGCCGAGTCTGGTGCCCTGCGCGATCGCGCGTTTTGCGTCGAGCTCGCCCGCCCGGTCGGCGCCGCCAATCAAGTGGGCCGAGACGCCGTCGGCCGCGAGCGCCGCGTGCAGCGTGCGATCCGAGTCCTGCCCAGTGCAGATCACGATCGTGTCGACCTCGAACGTGCGCAGCTTGCCGCCCACTCGTGCGGTGAGCCCGGCATCATCGATCGCTACATACTCGGCGCCGGGAATCATGAGCACATCACGGCGTGCGAGCTCGGCTCGGTGGATCCAACCGGTCGTCTTGCCAAGTCCTGCGCCCAGCTTGGTGTCTTTGCGCTGCAGCATGATCACTGAGCGGCGGGGCAGGCCGCGGGCAAGGCCGCCTGCGCCTTGCTGCTCGGCGAAGCCATCTGGCGACGCCGGATCAACGCCCCAGTGCGCGAGAAACGCGTCGATGTCGCGGGGGTCTGCGGGGTGCTCGTCGGTGAGAAACTCGGCGACGTCGAACCCGATGCCGCCCGCGCCCAAGATAGCGACGCGCTCGCCCACGGCGGCGCCGTGGCGCAGCACATCGATGTAGCTCACAACGCTCGCGTGATCGAGCCCGGGCACCGCGGGGAGGCGCGGTGTGACGCCTGTCGCGACAACGATCTCGTCGAAGCCTCGCAGATCGCCTGGGGTTGCGCGGTGGCCGAGTCGCACGGTGACGGCGCTCTCTGCCAGCTGCCCCGTAAAGTAGCGCAGTGTCTCGCGAAACTCGCTCTTGCCGGGCACCTTCAGGGCCATGTTCAGCTGTCCGCCCAGTTCGGTGGCAGCCTCGAACAGTGTGACGCGGTGCCCGCGGGCGGCGGCGGTGGCGGCACAGGCGAGCCCTGCGGGCCCCGCGCCCACAACCGCGATCGTTCTCGGGTGCGTGACCGGCTCGATCGTGAACTCGGTCTCGTGGCCAGCGCGCGGGTTGACGAGGCACGAGGCAGGTTTGCCCACGAACGCGTGATCGAGGCACGCCTGGTTGCAGGCAATGCAGGTGTTGATGCGCCAGGGGGTGCCCGCCCGTGCCTTCGCGACGAAATCGGGGTCGGCGAGAAACGGCCGTGCGAGTGATACCGCGTCGGCCGCGCCCTGTGCGAGCAAACTTTCTGCCTCGGCGGGCATATTAATGCGGTTTGCCGCGATGAGCGGCACACTCACCTCGCCCATGAGTCGCTTGGTCACCCACGCGAACGCACCGCGTGGCACAGGGCTCGCGATGGTCGGAACGCGGGCCTCATGCCAACCGATGCCAGTGTTGATGATGCTGGCGCCCGCGGCTTCAACGCGCTGAGCAAGCTCGATCACCTCGGGAAGTGTTGACCCGCCGGTTACCAGGTCGAGCATTGAAATGCGGGCCACGATAATGAAGGCGTCACCGCATGCCGCGCGCACGCGGCGCACGATTTCGGAGGGAAAACGTAACCGGTTCTCGAGGCTGCCGCCCCACCTGTCGGTGCGGTGGTTGGTGACCGGGGCGGTGAACTGATTGATCAGGTACCCCTCGGAGCCCATGATTTCGACCCCGTCGTAGCCTGCGGCCTGCGCGCGAAGCGCGGCGCTCACATAGTCGTCGACGGTGCGGTCCACCTCGGCGTCGCTGAGTGCGCGCGGAATGAGGGGTGAAATGGGGGCCTGAATGGCACTGGGCGCGACGAGGTTTTCATGCGCCGCGTAGCGACCAGCGTGCAATAGTTGCAGGGCGATGCGGCCGCCCACCTCGTGCACCGCGCTGGTGACGAGACGGTGGCCCGCGATGCCTGCATCTGAGTCGATTGCGCGTTCGCGCGGGCTGAGCCTGCCAGCAGCGTTGGGGGAGACACCGCCTGTGATGATCAAGGCGGGGCCCTGTGCGGCGCGCTCTCGATAGAACGCGGCGAGCTTTGCGTGCCCGCCCTCGGCGTCTTCAAAACCCAGGTGCATCGACCCCATGATGATGCGGTTGGGGAGCTTTGTGAACCCGAGATCGAGGGGTTCAAAGAGGCGGGGAAACTGCGGCCGCGGGGTGGGCGCGGCGAGAGGTGTCTTCGTTGACATAGGGTGTGCACCGTTCGTTCGGAATCTACTCGAACGTAGCGTGTGATGGGTGCCGGCGTCGAACACGATGTAGCGAGTGTACAAAACCTAAGGGGGTGGGGCCGAAGCCCCACCCCCTCGGTGTCAATCACTCACGCTGCGGTGAGCGGAAAGAACTTAGATGGCGCGGATGTTGCTCGCCTGCAGACCCTTGGGGCCCTGCTCGATGTCGAACTCGACGCGCTGCTCTTCGAAGAGGTCGCGACGGCCGTTGCCCTGGATGGCGCTGAAGTGTGCGAACACGTCAGACGAGCCCTCGTCGGGGGTGATGAAGCCGAAGCCCTTTTCAGAGTTGAACCATTTCACGGTGCCGGTGGCCATACTGTATTTCCTTTGTTATTGCTGGGCTTTGGAGCCCGTGGTGCCACGGCGACGGTGCCGACGTGGAGACTGGTGAAGCATTGCCACGCGAACGCGGCTTAAAACGTGCTGGAAGTTCCCTACGTTCGGCATTACTGGTCTTGCAGGTGAGCTTATCCTACGGTTCGTGTGCGGCGACAGTATCGTGACCCGTTTGTGTCTTTTCTTTTCACTTGTTGTGTGAATCCCGCGGTTTAGGGGCGGTATTTCGGCGTGTCGTGCGGCGGGCCGTGCGGGGCGTGGCAGGCGGCATTGCCGGGTGAAAGATTTTGACATCGCGAGCTGCGGGCGTATTGTTGTTCGCGTGACGAGCTTATGGTCAAGATGACTTTAAGTGTGAGCGAGTGGAGGCCAAGGTGGACTACGCGGCACTGAGTGCGAGTGAACGGCGGTTTTTGCCGCCCGCCGTTGCGGTCTCAACGATCGCGTTTGCACTCGCGCCGCCTGGGCACGCAGAGCCCCGGGGCGACGAACTCGGCTTGTGGCTGCCGCTCGTGCGGCGCACTCGCGCCCCATTTCTTGATCGGTGGGCGCTTCCTGGTGGCGCGACCCAGTGGGACGAGACCCTCTCGGACACCGCCCGACGAACGTTGACAGACGCTGTGGGCGGTGCCCCCGGATATTTGGAGCAGCTGTACTCGTTTGGGAGTGTCGAACGCTCGGCTGACGCACAGCGGTTGGTGACGATTGCGTACTGGGCGCTCTACAACGGACCCGCGTTGGCGCAGGCCGAGCGCCATGCCGCTGGGCGCAACGTGGCGTCGCCGAGTACGGCGCAGCGCTCAGCTCACGAGAACCGTGCACGGCGGTGGGACGATCCGGAGCCGCTGGAAAGCGAGTCGCCGGGGCAGCGCGACACAGCGCCTGAGCCCGCAATAGATACGCTGCAGCTGAGCTCGCTGCCCGATGAAGCCGCGAGCAACGTGGCCTGGTTTTCGACGAACAGACTGCCCCAGCTGGCGTTTGATCACGCAGAGATTGTGGCTCACGCGTTCGAACGTTTGCGCAGCAAGACAGAGTACGCGCAGGTCGCGCACCGGTTCTTGGGCGAGTCGTTTACGCTCGCGCAGCTGCGACGCGTGCACGAGGCGGTTCAGGGCCGCACGGTGGATCCGGCGAACTTTCGAAGGCAGGCCCTCGCGCAGGGCACGCTCGAGGAGACGGGGGGCGTCGAATCGGGTACGAGGCATCGCCCAGCTAAGCTCTACCGCTTTGCGGGCGGGCCGCCGGGTTCTCCGTAAGCACATGGCCTCACCCCAAGCTTCACCCCAGACTTCACAACAGATTTTCACATCAAGACTTCACATCAAGACTTCAACGAGGAGTATGCAATGACGAGCGTGCACGACCTGATCCAAGGCGCGGTTCACCGTGAGAACCAGCGCGAGGGGCAGCGCGAGAGCGCGACCCGCCCTCCGGGGCGGCCGCAGGCCCCTGCGCACCGCAAGCCCATCAAACTGGCGTCGACGGGCGCATCGACCTGCGGCACCGAGCTTGCCGACGACCCCTGGAGCATCGATCAGGCGCCGGGCTACGGGCCGGGCGCTTCGGTGGGCGACGGGATCCCGGCTGACGCCCCCCGTCAGGGCCCGCTGCCGGGGCGCTACACCGATGCGAGCGACGCTGAACTGCACGAGTGGATCGTCGCAGCGAAAGAAACCCTGGGCGACCGGGTGAACATTCTCGGCCATTTCTACCAGCGCGACGAAGTCGTGCAGTACGCCGACTTTGTGGGCGACTCGTTTATGCTCGCGCAGGCCGCCAAGGGCAGCCCCGCCGCCGAAGCGTTTGTGTTCTGCGGCGTGCACTTCATGGCCGAAACCGCCGATATCCTCTCGCGCGACGACCAAGCCGTCATCTTGCCGAACCTGGCAGCGGGGTGCTCGATGGCCGACATGGCGACGATCGACCAGGTCGAAGACTGCTGGCGCGAGCTCGCGGCGGCCCTCGAGTTGGACCCAGGCGCCGAGTACGCCGCAGGCGAGTTGCAGCCCGTGATTCCCGTCACCTACATGAACTCCTCGGCCGCGATTAAGGCGTTCTGCGGCCGCAACGGCGGCATTGTGTGCACCTCGTCAAATGCGCACACGGTGCTCGAGTGGGCGTTTGCGCGCGGCCAGCGCGTCGTTTTCTTCCCCGACCAGCACCTGGGCCGCAACACGGCCAAGGCCATGGGCGTTACCGAAGAGCAGATGCCGCTGTGGCGACCGCACCTCGCGCGCGGTGGCAACACCGTCGAGCAGCTGCAAGACGCCAGGGTGATCTTGTGGAACGGCTTCTGCTCGGTGCACAAGCGTTTCACCGTCGACCAGATCAATAAGGCTCGCGCCGACTACCCGGGTGTCCAGGTGATCGTGCACCCCGAGTGCCCCGCCCCGGTCGTCGATGCGGCCGACGGCGCAGGGTCGACCGAATACATTCGCAAGGCGGTCGAAGCGGCAAAGCCTGGTGAGGTGCTCGCGATCGGCACCGAGATCAACCTGGTGAACCGGTTGGCCGAGCAGCGCCCCGATCTCACGATCTTCTGCCTCGACCCGGTGATCTGCCCCTGCTCGACGATGTACCGCATTCACCCCGCCTACCTCGCGTGGACGCTCGAATCGCTCGTCGCGGGCGAGACGCCCAACCGCATCACCGTCGCAGACGATGTCTCGCGTGACGCGAGCGTTGCGCTCGAACGCATGCTCGCGGCCCGCCCGTGATTCTCGTCATCGGCGCGGGCGTCGCGGGTCTCACCGCGGCCCGCGCCGCACACGCCGCAGGCGCCGCGGTGACGCTCGTCACCGCGGGCACGCTCGCGCTCGGTGACGCCTGCAGCACGGCGATGGCGCAGGGCGGTGTCGCGGCGGCACTCGGCACGGGCGATAGTCCGGCAGATCACCTCGCCGACACCGTTGCGGCTGGCGCGGGGCTCGTCGACGCTGAAGCGGCGCGGGCGCTAGTTACCGACGGCGCGAGCGCGGTGCAGCGCATGATCGCGCGCGGTTTTGCGCCGGATCGTGCCCCCTCGGGCGATATCTCGCTCGGGCTCGAGGGTGCGCACGGTGCGCACAGGATCGTGCACGCGGGCGGTGATCGCACCGGCGCCGCCATGCAAGAACACCTCGTGGGGCAGCTTCCCAGCGACGTGCGTGTCGTCGAGCGTGCCGAGCTTGAGGGGCTGCTGGTCGCGTCGGGGGCCGTTGTGGGTGCCACCGTGCGATGCGAAGACGGCCGCGTTGAACATCTGGCTGCCTGCGCGGTCGTGCTCGCGACGGGCGGTTATGCGGCGCTGTACGATCGGACGTCGAACCACGCGGGCGCGCGCGGCACAGGGATCGCCGCGGCGGCCGTAGCGGGGGCGCTTGTCGCCGACCTCGAGTTTGTGCAGTTTCACCCCACCGTGCTCTCGGGCACCGGGCAACTCATCTCTGAGGCCGTGCGCGGCGCGGGCGCGGTGCTGCTCGACGAATCAGGTGATCGCTTTATGGTCGGAAAGCACCCCGCCGCAGAACTCGCGTCACGTGACGTCGTCTCGCGTGAGATTCACCGGGTGCAGCGCGACACAGGTGTAGACGGCGTATTTCTTGATGCACGCCCTATCGAGGCCCGACACGGCAGGGGCAGCCTTGGTCGACTATTTCCCGGCATCGACCGGGCCATGCAGCAGCACGGCTATGACTGGGCCGTGCAGCCTGTTCCCGTCACCCCCGCCGCCCACTACACGATGGGCGGTGTCGCGACCGACCTCGATGGCCGCTCGAGCGTGCCCGGCTTGTTCGTGGCCGGAGAGGCCTCATCTACGGGCGTGCACGGGGCGAACCGGCTCGCCTCTAACTCGCTGCTGGAAGGTCTCGTGTTTGGGCAGCGGGCGGGCGCGGCAGCCGCAGCTTTCACCGCCGATCACGCGTGGCGATATGCCGGCGGTGCGATGCCGAAGCTCGTTCGCGGCGCCGAGGCCGCCCAACTCGGCGCGCAGGTGACGGTGCCTGCGGGGCACGCGCCCGTCGCGGGCACACGTGCGCGTGTCGGGCGACTGCTGAGCACGGAGCTCGGAATCGAGCGCTCAGGTGCGGGGATCACGGTGGCCCACCGCGAGCTCGCCAGCCTGCCTGGACCCGCGGCACTGGTTGCCACGCTAATCGCACATGCCGCCCTGGCCCGCACCGAGTCGCGCGGTGGGCACCAGCGCACAGACCACCCCAGCCAAGACCTCGCACAGGCCCAGCGCCGAGCGTTTCGGGTCGCCACGACACCAGCCATTCACCCAGAAGATTTTGCTCGAAGGAGCCTTGCACCTTGCTAACTCGCACCATCATCGAACAGGTTGTCACCCACGCGCTCGCCGAGGACGCCCCGTGGGGCGACCTCACCGTTGAACTGACGATCCCCGAATCCCTCACGATGACCACCAGGCTGCAAGCGCGTGAACCCGGAGTGTTTGCCGGCGGCGATCTGGTGCGAGAAGCGTTTCGGCAGACGGATGCGCGCATCGAGGTGCAGGGGCTAGTGCCCGACGGCACCCCGTTTGTGGCGGGCGATACGCTCGGCGTGATCAGCGGCCC
Source organism: Leucobacter faecis (assembly GCF_054456695.2). Lineage (NCBI taxonomy): Bacteria > Bacillati > Actinomycetota > Actinomycetes > Micrococcales > Microbacteriaceae > Leucobacter > Leucobacter faecis. Next base: position 38,635 of record NZ_JBTJER020000005.1, on the reverse strand, counting down.
GGCCCGCGGCATTCTGACGGGGGAGCGCATCGCGCTGAACCTGAGCCAGCGCATGAGCGGCATAGCGACGCTCACCGCGAGCTTTGTGGCGGAGGTGGCGCACACCCGCGCGCGCATCGCCGACACACGCAAAACGACCCCGGGCCTGCGCGCGCTTGAAAAGCACGCCGTGCGGGTGGGCGGCGGCTCTAGCCACCGCTTTGGGCTGTCTGACGCCATCATGGTGAAAGATAACCACCTCGCCGCGCTCGGCGCCGTCGACGACGCCAGCACGACGAAAGCACTGCAGGGGCTGCGTGACCGCGCAGGACACACCACCTCGATCATCGTCGAGGTCGACCGGCTCGACCAGGTGCCCGCCGTGCTCGATGCGCGCGTCACCGGTGTTTTGCTCGACAACTTCTCGAACGAAGATCTCGTGCGCGCGGTTGAGGTTATCGACGGCCGTGCGATCGCCGAGGCGAGCGGTGGGGTGTCGCTTGCAACCGTGCGTGGTATCGCCGAGACGGGCGTCGATGTGATCTCGGTGGGACTCTTGACTCACGGGGCCAGGTCCCTCGACATTGGGCTCGATGCGGCGTGAACGATCGGTACCTAGACGCTGCCGCCACGGCGCCGCTTCGGCCCGAGGCGCGCGCCGCCATGAACGCCGTGTTTGACACCCCCGCCGCGAATGCATCGAGCGTGCACGCGGCGGGGCACGCGGCGGGCCTTACGGTCGCACAGGCGCGCGGCGACATCGCGGCGCACTTTGGGGCGCGACCCTCAGACGTCATTTTTACCTCGGGCGGCACCGAGGCCAATAACCTCGCCATCATCGGGCTGGCGCTCGCGTACCCGCGCGGCAGACACATCGTGACCACTGGTATCGAACATCCCTCGGTGCTCGAAACCTGCCGCTACCTGGAACGAGTGTTTGGCTACGAACTCACGACTGTGCCGGTTGACGAGCGCGGCCGTGTGAGCGCCGCGAACGTTGAGCGCGCGCTGCGACCCGAGACCACCCTCGTTACGATTGGGCTCGCAAATGCTGAGGTGGGCACGGTGCAGCCGCTGCCAGCTATCGCGGTCGCCGCGAAGGCGGCGGGTGCGCTCGTGCACACTGACGCGGTGCAGGCCGCGGCGGCACTGCCCGTGCACCTGGGGGAGGGGGGATGGCCGGGCGCACTCGTCGACGCCATCTCGGTCGCCTCGCACAAGTTCGGTGGACCGCAGGGTGTGGGCGCGCTCGTGGTGCGCGGCGGGCTCAAGCTCGAGCCCTTGTTGCACGGCGGTGGCCAAGAGCACGGCCGACGCTCGGGCACCTCGAACGTCGCTGGGGCAGCGGGTTTTGCCGCGGCGGTCACCGCGACCTCCGTCAGCCTCGGCACGCAGACCCTCGCAGTTCTGGCGAGTCGTGACGAGCTGGTGCGGCGCGTGCTCACCGAGATACCGGGAGCGCGACTCACCGGCCACGACACCGAGCGGCTGCCGGGGCACGCCTCGTTCGTGTTTGCCGGCGTCAGCGGTGAGTCATTGCTCGTCGCACTCGATGCCGCCGGCTTTGCGGTGTCGTCGGGGTCTGCGTGTGCGGCGGGGCACGACGAACCCTCACCCGCGCTAATCGCCATGGGCTTCGACCCCGAGGTCGCGCACACGGCGCTGCGCTTCACCCTCGCACAGCCACTTCAACCCGCCCACGCCCAGCGCATCGTCACGACACTGCAGCGCGAGACTGGCCGGGCGTAACCATTTGCCGCGCCAACACGGGCACGGCGACGAGTTTGCGCACCATGCGCGCCACGTCGTGCCCTGGCGCGAGTTCAAGAGCAGCATCGACCTGGTTGTTTGCGGTCGTCTGATTGCCGCACAGCCACCACACCAGCGCGCTGAGCGCAAACACTCCGGGCCGGGCGACCGCCGGCAGATCTGCGAGGGCACGCGCCAACCTGGGGCGCAGCGGGGCGAGCCGGTCACGCTCGGTGAACTCGGGTCCCACCGACGCAAACAGACTGAGCATCGAGCAGTTCGGCGCAACGAGTACCCCCTCGCTGCGTGCGGTCGGTGGGTCGTCAACGGGTAGCCTCCCGTCGGTGAGTAGCCCAAATTCGCGCTCCAACTGCGCGGGAAATTCTGGCCGCGTAATGACACCCATTGACACGTGCCACCAGCTACCGGGCTCGGCCAGCACGTGGGCGAGCACACCCGTGTCTTCGGGAGAAAGCGGCGTGCTGGGGCTGCGCAGCGCACGGGTCGCGTCGGGTGCGAGGCTCACACGGGTGCGCTGCGCTGCGAGCGCACCGAGGGCCCGGCCGCGAGCCTCGGCCTCGTGATCCAGGCGGGCGAGCGTGGCGGCGGCACGCTGCATACGATCCGGATCAGGGGGTGGAAGCGCGCCGAGCTCAGCGAGCGAGGGCACCCGTGCGTGCTCGGGGCAGGTCGCCGCAGCGACCGGGCTGCCAGTGATCTCTGTGAGGCTGCGCCCGCTGCGAGGCGCCGCGGGATCGAGGAAGCTGACCCAGCCGTCGGGCGCCTGCACACACAGCTCGCGCGGGTAGATGCGGTCGCGTTTGAGCCGGCGCTCGATGCGGCGGGCGAGGCGTTGCCAGGGCGGGCCGCTGCACTCGGCGAAGGTTTGGTCAGACATGATGGCGATGGCGGGCGCCGATGCGTGGCCGCTCGCAGTACCGAACGAGCGAATCGCGTAGCTCAAGAATTCGAGCAGGTCAGCGGTCTCGTGCGGGTCGTCGCCCGCCGGTAGATCGACCCGCATGGCCTCGCGGGTGCGAGCGCCGTCAAAGAACAGCACGAAGATACTGTGGGAGGCGGTGAACCCAGCGAGCTGGGGGAGGGCCGCGAGAAAATCGGCGGTGCCCGAACATTTGAGTACCTGGGGCGAGGTAGCAGTGTGATTGGTCATACCCCGATCCTGCGCTCAAAAATGCGCCTGTGCGGGTTATGCACAGGCAATCGCAGAACTCACCAAAATTCGTGAAATTTGGTGCCTGTGGACGAAGCTAATCCAACAGTAAAGCCGCGCCGCCCAACAGTATGGGGGCGCGGCTTTCTGACGTATTGGGGCGCGGGCTAGCTCGCCTGCGCCTCGACCTGCGTGATGTCGGCCTCGAGTGCCACCCAGCCGAGCATGGCGCACTTGACGCGCATCACGTACTTTGCGACTCCCTGCAGCGCAACAGCGTCGCCGAGCACCTCTTCGTCGGGCTCTTGTTCACCGCGCGTCTGAATCATCTCGCGAAACGCGGCGATCTTCTCGCGCGCAGCGTCCATCGTCAGTTCTTCGTCACGCACCAGCTGCGACAGGATCGACGCCGACGCCATCGAGATCGAACAGCCCTGGCCCTGCCAAGCGAGCTGCGAGATGCGCCCGGTGGCCGGGTCGACCGCGATGGACAGATCGATTTCGTCACCGCAGCTCGGATTGAACTCGTGGTGCGACGCCGTGCGGGCGCCGGGATGCTCAGCGAGCTCGCCCTTGCCGATGGGGCGCTTTGAATGGTCGAGAATAAGTTCTTGGTACAGACCGTCGAGCGCGCTCACGCCGACACCTCCACTCCGAAGTACCGCTGGGCGCCGCGGAGCGCGTCGAGGAACCGATCGACCTCGTCTTCTGTGGTGGTCAAGTGCACACTCGCCCGGGTGCTCGAGGCGATGCCAAAGGCGCGGTGCAGCGGCTGCGCGCAGTGGTGCCCCACGCGCACCAGCACGCCCTGCTCGTCAAGATACTGTCCCACGTCGTGCGCGTGCAGGTTATCGACCGACACCGCGGCCAAAGCGACACGATCAGTGGTGCCCTGCGGGCCGAGCAGCCGCAGCCCGGGCGTCTCAAGGATGCCGGCCACGAGCCGTTCGACGAGCTCGTGCTCGCGCGCGGCCGCCCGCTCCATCCCAACGTCAGAGAGAAACGAGACTGCGGCGCCGAGACCCACGACCTGCGACACCGGCTGCGTGCCCGGCTCAAACCGCAACGGCGCGGGCATGAACTCTGCGCTCTCCATGGTGACGCGCGTGATCGCTGACCCACCCGTGCGGGCGGGCGGCAGCGCCGCCAGCATTTCGGGGCGGCCATAGAGCACACCAATACCGTTGGGCCCGAGCATCTTGTGCCCTGAGAACGCGGCAAAGTCGACACCGAGTGCCGCAAAATCGACGGGAATGTGCGGCACCGACTGGCACGCATCGAGCACGGTGACGGCGCCCACCGAGCGCGCGAGTTCGACGACGCCTGCGACGGGTGCCACAAAACCGGTCACGTTCGAAACGTGCGCGAACGCCACGATGCGGGTGCGCTCGTTGATAGCGGCGCGAGCGTCATCCAGGCTCCACGTGCCGTGCTCGTTCACGGCAATGTAGCGCAGCGTCGCGCCCGTTTTCACAGCGAGTCGCTGCCACGGAATCAGGTTGGCATGGTGCTCAGCTTCGGTAACAAGAATCTCGTCACCGGCACCCAACGCATACCGCTCAGAACCCGCCACCCCGAGCCCGGCGTTCGCCTCACCGATTCCGAGCGCGACGATGTTGAGTGCGTCGGTGGCGTTCTCAGCCCACACGATCTGCTCGGGCGTCTCGGCCCCCACAAACCGTGCGACCGCCGCCCGCGCCCCCTCAAATGCGAGGGTCGCCTCGCCCACCGCTCCGCTCGTGCCGCGGTGTACTGCCGCGTTGTGGTGCTCCAAAAACTCGCGCTCGGCATCAAGCACCGCGGTGGGGCGCTGCGAGGTCGCTGCCGAGTCGAGGTATGCGGGGGTGAGCGCGCCCGAAGCGGGCTCAGAAGCGAAGTACGGGAATGCGGCGCGAAGGTCTACGACCTCAGCGGCGGTAAGGGCTGACATGTGTTCCATTCTTCCACTGACGGCTGACTCCTACTGTAACGAGGAGCAACATCAGACTATTCCGCCCGCTACAATCAACGTCGTGTTGGGCGTGATTGTGTATGAAGCATTGCAGCTAGTCGGAATCAGCGCGTTCGCAATCTCGGGCGCGCTCGTGGGCGTGCGCCGCGGGCTCGATCTGCTCGGCATTCTCGTCGTCGGTTCGGCCACTGGCATTGGCGGGGGCATCATCCGCGATCTGCTGCTCGGCGTGCACCCGCCCGTCTCGCTCACGCACTGGCCCTACCTCGCGACAGCGCTTGCTGCTTCACTCGCGGTGTTCTTCATTCACCCGGGCCTCGCTCGCATTCGCCGGTTTGAGATCGTGTTTGACGCGTTCGGGCTCGGGTTGTTCTCGGCTGGCAGCACGGTCGGTGCACTCACGACGGGCAGCGACCCGATCGTCGCCATCATGGTCGGCACGATCACCGCCGTGGGCGGCGGAGTCGTGCGCGATGTGCTTGTCAACACGGTGCCGGGCGTGCTCACCCGCGAACTCTATGCGGTATCGGCGATTCTGGGTGCCGCGATCGCCGCGGGCGCGCTGTCGCTCGGTGCCACCGCGAGCATCGCGACGATCGCAGGCGGCGCCTGCGCGATCGCGCTCCGACTGATCTCGGTCGCCCGCGGCTGGCACCTCCCCAAACCCAAAATGCGCGGTGAGCAGACGGGATGATCCGGCGCAACATCTTGCTGAGCAAGATCGGCGGCGAGAATACAGTGCCGGATCGGGGCCTGGCGCCCTAACCCGCGAGCGCGGGCTCGGGGCCCGCGGGCGTCAGAAACCAGTTGATGATACCCGCGCCGCAGGCGACGGCGGCCGAAACGAGTGGGAGTATCAGCGAGGCTTGCGTGCTGACCTGTTCGGCGACGACGCCGGTCGCGGCGGCCGAGAATGATTGGCCGACCATGATCCCGGTGCCGAGCATTGCCATCACGGTCGCGCCGCGGCCCGCCGGGGTACGGTGCGCGCCAAAGCTGTAGAGCGTCACGAGCAGCGGACCGATGCCAATGCCCATGACAGCGAGGGCTGCGATCATGCGGGGCAGATCGTGTGCGGTCTGCAAGAAGACAGCACCCCCAAGGATGAGCAGTGCGAATACGAGCCAGCGTGCACGCAGCGTGAATTTGGGCGACAGCCAAGCCACACCGATCGCAAAGATCGCAGATCCTATGCCCATTACACCATAGATCAGGCCGGCTTGCTCAGCGTCGCCCTGATCCTGCATAAACGACGTGAGCGAGGTGAGCATTGAGCCAAAAAACATGCCCACCCCAAAGATGCCGACGACGGTGACGAGCAGCGCAGGCCGCCACAGCTCGCTTACGGGCGAGACCTCTGGGGGTGCCGAGCCTGGCACCGGTTGAGCCTTGGCGCCGGTGGGGTGTAATGCGAACGCGGTCACGAAGATGAGGGTGAGCACACCCGCTCCAACGACGGGCGCCCACGCGCCGAGCGTCGTGGCGAGGAGTCCCACCGTCACAGGACCAAACACGAAGATGACCTCGTCGGCTGCCGACTCGTAGGCGAAGGTCGAAGTGAGGGTGCGTGACCGGTGCGCGACTGGAATGTCCTTCTGGATCACGCTCACGAGCCTGGCCCGCGACATCGGTGAGATCTGCGGCACAGTGGCGCCCACCAAGAACGACGACACAAACATGACCCACACGGGTAGGTCACTGAGCGCGACCCATGCGAGCAGCCCGAGCAGCAGCGAGTTCACCGCGGCCGTCGCGAGCAGCGTGGGCCGCTGCCCGAACCGGTCAGCAGCTGCCCCGATGAGCGGCCCGCAGCAGGCGACACCGAGGCCCACCACAGCCGAGTTGAAACCGCCGAGCTCGACAGAGTCGCGCGCCGACACGATCAGGGTGAGTACCCCAATAACCACCATCGCGAATGGCAGCCGCGCGACAAGCGCGATCGGAAAGTAGGCGAACCCCGTGCGCGAGATGACGGTGACGTTGGGCTGCGCGTTCGAATTCTCCATAGCCGAGCGAGTCTAACAGGCCGAGCCTACCCACAGGGCCTACGCGCTACCCGAGCGGCACCCCCTGCTGCTCGAGGAACTGGGTGAAGGCGCCGGGATCAGAGATGTCGCCGGTAAACGCGACCCCGTCCGCGAGCACGAGTGGTGTGCCCTCCACTCGCAGGTCGCTCGTCTCAGACCGCGGCACGGGGTTGGTGCTGATCCAATTGCTGAGGGCCTGCGCAAAGATGACGTGCTGTTCTTCAGCAATGCAGCGTCTGGCAGCACCGTTCAGCGCGCCGGCCGCGCCCTCGATACGGTCGATGACCGCGGCGTTATCGGGGCCTTCCGTGCCGCCCTCGGGTTGGAACTCGGGGCTCAAGAGTGCGACGTGCGCGCTCCAGGCGGCCGTGGGCTGGTGCTCGGCGACGCACGCCATCGCGCCCGAGACGCGTGACGAATAGTAGGTGCCAGCCGATGCGCTGTCGAGGAAAGTCAGGGGTTGTAGTTCGACGACCGCGCCAGCCCTGGCAGCCCGCTCCAGGGTGTCACCGTTGGCCGACTCAAAGGTGAGGCAGGCTGGGCAGCGGTAGTCAAGGTAGACCTGAATGCGGTTGGGCGCTACGCCGTCGGGCCCGGCCGGCAGCTCAGACACGTCGGGGAATGAGTTATCGGGCAGCGGCTCGCTTTCGATGACGCGCATCTCGCCATCCTTGCCGCCGGTGAACATGATGCCGCCGGTCGCAAAGTTAGCGGGCCACTCGACATTGGCGCTGGCTGGGTCGTCGGTATTGGCGTCAGTCTTACCTCCCATGTTGCCCATGTTGCCCATGTTGCCCATGCTCGCCTGTGAGGCCAAGCCCATGAGCGCGTGAAGCCCGAGGGTGCCGGCACCAAAAGCCACTGTGCTCACCGCAAGTGCGAGGGCCAAGGCTCCCGCCGTAAGCCCCGTGATGCCCGGCGCCCGCGGGCCGCGCTTCGCGATCGCGATGCCGCCAAATACGACCGCGGCGATAGCGAGGCCAGCACCAACGATGAGCATGAGCGGCAGATAGAACACCGCCACGAGCACGGTGACAAGGGCCGCGAGTCCCAGCGCCATCGCCGTGATAGCCGCGCCGCGCCCCGCAGCCGGTTTGAGGTGGGGGTGAATATCAGTTCCAACGGGGTCGCTCATGCTCTCAATTGTGGCAGGCGGGCGCTGCGCAAACGCTCACCGGGCAGCGCCTACGATGGAACCATGATCTTGCTCGCGGCCACCCCCATCGGCAACCTCGGCGACGCCTCTACGCGGCTGCGCGAAACCTTCGAGGCTGCGACGGTGATCGCGGCCGAAGACACCCGACATACGATTTCGCTGTTGCGCCTGCTCGGCATCGAGAACCGTCCAGAACTCGTGGCTCTCCACGACCACAACGAGCACGAACGCGCGGCAACGCTCGTCGAGCGCGCCCGCGACGAAGACATCGTGCTCGTGAGCGACGCGGGCATGCCCACCGTGTCAGACCCCGGCTTTCGAGTCGTGCAGCTCGCGGCAGAGGCGGGCGTCGACGTCACCTGCATTCCCGGCCCCAGCGCTGTCGTCACCGCGCTCGCCGTCTCGGGGCTGCCCACCGACCGCTTCGCGTTCGAGGGCTTCGTGCCGCGCAAAGCGGGGGAGCGCGCCCGGCTGCTCTCAGGCCTTAAGCACGAGCGCCGCACGCTCGTGTTCTTTGAATCACCCTCAAGGCTCGCCGCGACGCTCGCTGACTTTGCGACGCATCTGGGGCCGGATCGCCCCGCCGCCGTCTGCCGCGAGCTCACCAAGCTGCACGAAGAGGTCAAACGAGGTGGGCTCGAAGAGCTTGCAGGCTGGGCGGCAGCTGGTGTGAAGGGTGAGATTGTGATCGTCGTCGCTCCAGGGGAGGAGAAGGCCACCTCGCCCGAAGACGCCCTCGCCAGCGTGCAACAGCTCGTCGCTGCGGGAACTCGCCTAAAGGACGCTACCCGCGAAGTCGCCGAGGCCACGGGGCTCTCGGCACGCGACCTGTACGCCGCCGCGCTCGCCGCCAAGTAATTGCCGGCGTCGCAGAATCCACACCACCCCGAACTAACAGGAGCATTCATGCAAAAGAAGGCCGTAACCATCGAACTGTGGCGTCTTGTGCTGCCCGTTTTGTGGTTTGGCATGGTCGCCGCGATCTCGTTCATTGAAGCGCCGCTCAAGTTTCAAGCACCGGGCATCACCATTCCGCTGGGACTCGGAATTGGCAGACTCGTTTTCGCCGCGCTGAACGTGGCCGAGGGACTTGTGCTGTTTGCATTCACGGTGCTCTCATTCTGGCCCGCGGCCTACCGCATTGACGGCCGCAGACTCGCAGTGTGGGCTGGGCTTGCCGCAGTCTTTGTGGCAAAAGTCGTGTTTGTGCGCCCGCCGTTGAACGCTCGCACAGACCTCGTGCTCGCGGGAGCGAACCCAGGCGAATCGATGTGGCACTACGTATACATCGCGTGTGATGTGGCATCTCTCACGCTGCTCGTGGTCGCCGCCGTAATGGGCGCGCGTGCGCTGCTTGCTCAGATGACCAAACGCTGACCCTGCAGTGTTCGCTAAGCCGCCTCTCAGCATCAAGATAGGCGCGTGCGGAATACTCGAAACCACTGCGCCGGCGCGGCCGGCTCCCCTTCCATGAGTTAGGAATCCACTCACGTGAACATTACCCGCGCACTTCTGCCTGCGGCCCTCGCGGGCGCGCTGCTTGTCACCGGCTGCTCGGCGGGGGGTGGCACCGGAGGCGACGTTACGAAGGACGCTGCGGGCAAGGAATGCCTCGCCGCGGGCGATGCGAGCAAGGCGATCAAGATCTCGGGCGAAGTGGGCACCGATGCCAAGATCACGTCGAAGACACCGATCAAGGTGAAGGACATGCAGCGCACCGTGCTGAAGGCGGGCGAAGGTAAGGCCATCGAGAGCGGCCAGACGACTTCGGTGGCGATGTCGGTGCTGAACGGACGCGACGGGTCTGAGGTCGAGAAGGCTCCTGCCACCGATGCGGCGTACCAGACCGGGGCCTATTCGGGATGGCTTGAAGAAGCGATGCGCTGCGCGGTCTCGGGCCAGCAGGTTGCCGTCGTTGCACCGTACGCCGAGGTGTTTGGGGAGACGAAGCCCGCGGATCTGCCCGTCAAGGGCGTGAAAGACACGGACTCGTTCGTGTTCTTGCTCGAGTTCGGTGAAATCTCTGACACGCCAGCGGCGACGAACGAACCCGGCACCCTCGAGATGGAAGACCTGCTGAAGAAGGCCGAGGGCAAAGCGAAGGCCGCCCCCGAGGGATTCCCGACCGTGAAACTGGCGAAGAACGGTGAACCTACGATCACCATTCCCGAGGGCGTGAAGGCTCCCGAGAAGCTCGAGATCGCAACGGTCATCGAGGGCGACGGCGAGACCGTTGAGCCAGGCGACCGCGTCTACGTCAACTACCGCGGTGTGATTTGGAGCACAGGCGAAGAGTTTGACTCAAGCTGGAGCCGTGGCGAGCCCGCAATGTTTACCACGAACGGAGTGATCGGCGGGTTCCAGAAGGCGCTTGAAGGCCAGAAGGTCGGCTCACAGATCATCTCGGTTGTACCCGCAGAAGACGGCGGTTATGGTGCGGCCCAGCTCGAGAGCATGGGGCACAAGCCCGACGATGTGATGGTGTTCGTGCTCGATATCCTGGGCACCGTGCACGCAGAATAGCGCGCTGATCTTGTTACCGCCTCGCCCCTGGCTTCACTGCTGGGAGCGGGGCGGTTTTGCGTGGCCTAAGTGCGAGGCGGCCCGATCCGGCACAATAGGGGCATGAAGCGCGTCATTATTTTGGGGTCAACGGGTTCGATCGGTGAGCAGGCGCTCGACGTTATACGCGCGAATCCCGAGAAGTTTCAGATTGCGGGGCTCGTGGCGGGCACGAATGCTGCCCGCGTCGCCGAGCAGGCCGAAGAGTTCAATGTCGAGCACACGGGTCTCGGCGCGCACGAGGCCGTGCAGCTCATCGAAGACGTCGACGCCGACCTGGTGCTCAATGGCATCACCGGCTCCGTGGGGCTGGCACCGACCATCGCCGCGCTCAAGGCCGGGCGCACCCTTGCGCTGGCAAACAAAGAGTCGCTCATCGTGGGCGGCGACCTCGTGAAAGACTTCGCGGCGCCCGGGCAGATCGTGCCCGTCGACTCAGAACACTCCGCCATCGCGCAGGCCCTGCGCTCTGGCACGGCGGGCGAAGTGCGCAGGCTCGTGCTCACCGCTTCGGGCGGTCCGTTTCGTGGCCGCACGCGGGCCGAACTCGAACAGGTAACCCCGGCACAGGCACTGGCGCACCCCACCTGGGACATGGGCCGCGTGGTCACGACCAATTCGGCCACGCTCGTCAACAAGGGGCTCGAAGTGATCGAGGCTCACCTGCTGTTTGACGTGTCGTACGGGGACATTGACGTCGTAGTGCACCCGCAGTCAATTGTGCACTCGATGGTCGAGTTCATCGACGGTTCAACGATCGCGCAGGCATCACCGCCCGACATGCGGCTGCCCATTGCCCTGGGGCTCACCTGGCCCGACCGCCTGGGCGGTGTCGGCACGCCCCTGGATTGGACCACCGCGCAGACCTGGGAGTTTGAGCCGCTCGACGAGGCCGCGTTCCCCGCGGTCAACGTAGCCAAAGAGGTCGGCCGCGCCCGCAAGACGTTCCCCGCCGTGTTCAACGCTGCAAACGAGGAGGCCGTCGACGCGTTTCACGAGGGGCGCATTCCGTTCACCGGCATCGTTGACACGGTGCGTGAGGTGCTCGAAGCGCACGAGGCACCCGCCACACTCACGCTCGACACGCTCGCCGAGGCGGAGCGCTGGGCGCGCGAGCGGGCCGAGAAGGTGATTGCGGGCCACGCGGCGTAGGGTCTCGCCTCTCAGCGGGCTCACTGTCGCGCCACAGCACGGGCCAGTACGCTAAACGCGTGATTGACGTGCTGCTGTATGTGCTGGGGATCCTGATCATCCTCGTGGGTCTTGCCGTATCCATCGGGCTGCACGAGATCGGGCATCTGGTGCCTGCCAAGCTGTTTGGCGTGAAAGTGACGCAGTACATGGTCGGCTTCGGCAAGACCCTGTGGTCGCGCAAGAAGGGCGAAACCGAGTACGGAGTCAAAGCGATTCCGCTGGGCGGGTACGTGGCGATGACCGGCATGTACCCGCCACAAAAGCCGGGGGAGAAGCCCCGCGCTTCAACGACGGGGTTCTTGAACTCGGTGGTTGAAGAGGGTACGCCCGAGCGTCGCGGGCTCGCGGGCCTCGTGGACGACGCGCGCCTCGCGAGTGCTGAGACGATCGCGGAGGGCGAAGACCACCGCACGTTCTATCGGCTGCCGGTGTGGAAAAAGATCACCATCATGCTCGGTGGGCCGTTCATGAACCTTGTGCTCGCGTTTGTCTTCTTTGGCATCGTGCTCGTGGGATTTGGAGTGCCGCAGTACACGACGACGCTGGGGCATGTCAGTGAATGCCTGACCCCCGCTTCGAGCGATGCTACGACCTGTAGCTCGGCCGACCCCGCAGCGCCGGGCGCCGCGGCGGGTCTGCGTCCGGGCGACAAGATCCTCGAAGTTGACGGTACGCACATCGATAGCTGGGAACAGTTTCGGGCCATGGTCGGCAATGCCCCGGGTACTCCGCTCGCCGTCGTCATCGAGCGAGATGGCACTCAGGAGACCGTGAGGCTCACGCCCCAGCCCAACGAGCGCGCGGTCGTCGATGCGAACGGGCAGGCGGTCACCGACGCGAGCGGCGCCTACGTCACCGAACAGGTCGGCATGATCGGAGCCACGCCCGCTACTGAGCAGGTGCGGCAGCCGATCACGGCGCTGCCGCAGTTCGTCGGGCAAAACGTCGAGCAGGTGGTGGGCATCGTCGTGCGGCTGCCACAGCGTATGGTCGACGTGTGGAACGCCGCCTTTGGCGCCGAAGAGCGCGACCCCAACGGCCCCATCAGCGTAGTGGGTGTGGGGCGTATTGCAGGCGAGGTCGCGAGCGCAGATCATGTCGACGTTACAGACAGAGCCCAAGTGATGTTCGGTCTGCTCGGATCGCTCAACGTCGCGCTCTTCGTCTTTAACCTCGTGCCGCTCATGCCGCTCGACGGCGGGCACGTTGCGGGTGCCCTCTACGAGGGTGCCAAGCGTCGCATTGCGAAGTGGCGCGGTAAGCCAGACCCCGGCCCGGTAGACACCGCCAAAATGGTGCCCGTCACCTTTGCCGTGGTGGTAGTGCTCGGCGCGATGAGCGTGCTCTTGATCTACGCCGATCTCGTGAAACCTGTGTCGCTGTTCGGGTAACACACCCCGGCCCGATCCGGCGCGTGAGCGATCAGAGCCAGCTAGCCTCGCGCGCCACTGGGCGCGTACGCAGGTGGCGACGCTAGAATCTGTTCTCGTGGCTGCAATTAATCTCGGAATGCCGAAGGTACCTGAAGTTCTCGCCCCCCGGCGCAAGACCCGCAAGATCAAGGTGGGCTCTGTCATGGTCGGCGGTGACGCACCCGTATCGGTACAGTCGATGACCACGACGCCGACCACCAACATCAACGCAACGCTGCAGCAGATTGCCGAGCTGACGGCTGCCGGCTGCGACATTGTGCGCGTCGCCTGCCCGAGCCGCGATGACGCCGAGGCATTGCCGATCATCGCGATGAAGAGCCAGATTCCGGTGATCGCCGACATTCACTTTCAGCCGAACTACGTGTACGCCGCGATCGACGCAGGCTGCGCCGCCGTACGCGTGAACCCCGGCAACATTCGTAAGTTCGACGACCAGGTCGGCGAGATCGCGCGCCGCGCGAAGGCGGCAGGTGTTTCGCTGCGCATCGGTGTCAACGCGGGGTCACTCGACCCGCGCCTGCTGCAAAAGTATGGCAAGGCCACCCCCGAGGCGCTCGTTGAGAGTGCTGTGTGGGAGGCGTCACTGTTCGAAGAGCACGACTTTCACGACTTCAAGATTTCGGTGAAGCACAACGACCCGATCGTGATGGTAAAGGCGTACCGCATGCTCGCGGAGCGTGGCGACTGGCCGCTGCACCTCGGCGTGACCGAGGCGGGTCCCGCGTTCCAGGGCACCATTAAGAGCGCGACGGCGTTTGGTATTTTGCTGTCTGAGGGCATCGGCGACACGATTCGCGTCTCGCTCTCGGCTCCCCCCGTCGAAGAGGTCAAGGTGGGCCTGCAGATTCTGCAGTCGCTCAACCTGCGCGAGCGCAAGCTCGAGATCGTGTCGTGCCCGTCCTGTGGCCGCGCACAGGTCGACGTGTACACCCTTGCCGACGAGGTAACCAAGGGGCTCGAGGGCATGAGCGTGCCGCTGCGCGTGGCCGTGATGGGCTGCGTCGTGAACGGACCGGGCGAAGCGCGCGAGGCCGACCTTGGGGTTGCCTCGGGGAACGGTAAGGGGCAGATCTTTGTGAAGGGCGAGGTCATCAAGACCGTGCCCGAATCAGAAATCGTCGCCACCCTCATCGAAGAGGCGAACCGGATCGCCGACGAGATGGGTCATAACGCGCCGACGGGCACCCCCGAGGTTGTCACAGGCTAACGCCTAGACTGGGGGCGTGACACTGCCTCTAGAATCTCAGACCACCGCGACGACGCTGCGTGAAGAGCTCGACGCGATCATCACCGAGCACGGGGTCACGCACCAGCGTGCCCTCGTGCGCCGCATCCTCGAGTCGGGCGTCGGCCTCGGGCTCGACGAGACGAGCCGGCTCAACCTCAAGATCACGGCGGCCGCGGTCGAGGAGATGCGGGCCGCATTCAAACTGTTCGCCCCGTTTAACGGTGCCCCCAAGGTCACCGTGTTTGGGTCGGCGCGCACGCAGCCGCTCGATCCGCTGTGGCGGCTCACGGAGGACGTCGCCGAGCAGCTCGCCGCGCAGGGTTGGATGGTCGTGACCGGAGCGGGCCCCGGCATCATGGAGGCCGCGGCGACCGGCGCTGGCACGAAGAACTCGCTGGGCGTCTCGATTCGACTGCCGTTTGAAGAGGAGCTTGAGCTCGGCGCCGACTCAGTCGATGAGCAGCGCGTCGTGATGAAGTACTTCTTCACTCGTAAGCTGATGCTGGTCAAGGAGTCGCGCGGGTTCGTGTGCCTGCCCGGGGGCTTTGGCACCATGGACGAGGCGTTCGAACTGCTCACACTGCAGCAAACCGGCAAGATGGACCCGGTACCGATCGTGCTGCTCGACCGCCCCGGCGGGACGTACTGGACACGCTTTGCGAGCTTCATCACTGACGAGCTGGCCGGCGGGGGCTACATTGCCGAGGGGGACCTCGATCGCGTACTCGTCACCGACTCGGCCGAGGCTGCAACGAACGAGGTCACGGGCTTCTGGCACAACTACGACTCGCTGCGCTGGGTTGATCACCAGCTCGTGCTGCGGCTCAAGGCCACGCCCACCGACGACGAGATCGACGCGCTCAATGCTCAATTCTCTGGCCTGCTCGAAGAGGGCCGGATCAACGCAACCGGGCCACTCGCTCCCGAAGTGGCAGACAAAGACAAGCTCGATTTGCCGCGCATCGTGTTCACACCCAGGCGACGGGCGGTAGGTGATCTGCACCGCCTGATCAGGGCGCTGAACGCCCTCGCGAGCGCTACGGCGTAACGTACGCTCTGAGGTGCTGACCGGTGAGCGTCTTGGCGCTGGCGACAATTGCTGCAGGGGTGCCCTCGAACACGATAGTGCCGCCTTCGTGACCGGCGCCGGGACCGAGGTCGATGATCCAGTCGGCGTGCGCCATCACCGCCTGGTGATGCTCGATCACGATGACGCTCTTGCCGGCATCGACGAGCCGGTCGAGCAGCGTGAGCAGCTGTTCGACATCGGCGAGGTGCAGCCCGGTCGTCGGCTCGTCGAGCACGTACACGTCGGCATCCTCGAGCATGTGGATCGCAAGCTTCAAACGCTGCCGCTCGCCGCCCGACAGCGTCGATAGCGGCTGGCCCAACTTGATGTAGCCAATCCCCACGTCCACCAGTTTGGCGAGAATCTTCGCAGCCTTGGGCACCTTTGACTCGGCCCGGGCGAAGAACTCGTGCGCGTCGCTCATGGATAGGTCGAGCACCTCGGCGATGTTTTTACCGCCGAGCGTGTATTCGAGCACGGCGGCATCGAAGCGCTGACCGTCGCACACGGGGCACACGCTCTCCATCGTCGCCATCATGCCGAGGTCGGTGTAGATGATGCCCGCTCCCTTGCACTCGGGGCAGGCGCCCTCGGAGTTCGCGCTGAACAGCGCCGGCTTCACCCCGTTGGCTTTTGCGAAGGCGGTACGAACGGGGTCGAGCAGGCCCGTATAGGTGGCCGGGTTCGACCGGCGCGAGCCCTTAATCGCGCCCTGGTCGACCGTCACCACCCCTTCACGGCCCGACACCGAGCTGCGAATCAGCGAGCTTTTGCCCGATCCGGCGACGCCCGTGAACACGCAAAGCACGCCCAGCGGAACATCAACGTCGACGTTCTTGAGGTTGTTTTCGGTCGCCCCGCGCACCGCGATCGTGCCGGTCGCTGCTCGTACGGACTCCTTCACGCGGGCGCGGTCGTCGAGGTGCACACCGGTGAGCGTGCTCGAGGTGCGCAGCTGCTCGACGGTGCCCTCGAAGCAGATCTCGCCGCCGTGGCTGCCGGCCTGCGGCCCGAGATCGACGACGTGGTCGGCAATCTCGATCATCTCGGGTTTGTGCTCCACCACGAGCACCGTGTTGCCCTTGTCGCGCAGCTTGAGCAGCAGCTGATTCATGCGCTGAATGTCGTGCGGGTGGAGCCCAATCGACGGCTCATCGAATACGTAGGTTGCGTCGGTGAGGGCCGAGCCCAGGTGCCGAATCATCTTGGTGCGCTGCGACTCGCCCCCCGAGAGCGTACCGGTGGGGCGGTCGAGACTCAGGTACCCGAGCCCAATCTGCACGAAAGAATCGAGGGTCTCGATGAGCTTCTGCGTCAGCGGCGCAAGCCCCGGATCATCGATCTTGCGCACCCACTCGGTCAGGTCACTGATCTGCATCGCGCAGACATCGGCGATCGAGTGACCTGCGATGAGCGAGGAGCGGGCCGAGTCGTTGAGGCGCGTGCCGCCACAGGCGGGGCACGCGTGAAACACGATGGCGCGGTCCACGAATGCACGAATGTGGGGCTGCATCGCGTCACGATCTTTCGACAGCATCGACTTTTGAATGCGCGGTATGAGGCCCTCATAGGTGACGTTGACGCCATCGGCTTTCACCTTGAGTGGCTCCTTATAGAGCAGATCGTGCAGTTGCTCTTCGGTGAAGTCCTTGATGGGGGTGTCCATCGGCAACATCGCGCCGAACACGCGGCCGTACCAGCCGTCCATGCTGAAGCCGGGCACGGTGAGCGCGCCATCGTTCAGCGACTTCGATGAGTCGTACAGCTCTTCAAGGGCGAAGTCACTTACACTGCCGCGACCCTCACACTTGGCGCACATGCCCCCGAGCACTTCAAAGCTGCGGCGCTCCTTCACCTGCTTGCCACCCTTTTCGAGGGTGACGGCGCCCGCGCCGCTAATCGACGCAACGTTAAAGGAGAACGCTTGCGGGCCGCCAATGTGCGGCGCCCCGAGGCGCGAATACATGATCCGGAGCATCGCATTCACATCGGTCGCCGTGCCGACTGTCGAGCGTGGGTTCGCTCCCATGCGCTCTTGATCGACGATGATCGCGGTCGTGAGCCCCTCGAGCACGTCGACATCGGGGCGCGCCTGTTGCGGCATGAAGCCCTGCACAAAGGTGCTGTAGGTCTCGTTGATGAGCCGTTGAGACTCGGCCGCAATCGTGCTGAACACGAGCGAGCTCTTGCCCGATCCCGAGACCCCTGTAAACACGGTGAGACGGCGCTTGGGCAGGTCGATATTGACGCTTTTGAGGTTGTGCTCGCGGGCGCCGCGCACGCGAATGATGGTGTGGTCGTCGGCCGGGTGAACGTGCTGTGCGGGGTTCATATCGAAAGCGTAACGCGTGCCACCGACGTTGAGCAGGCTTCCCGGTCAACGAATGTCTAGCGGCGTGTCAGACGACAACCGTATGCTGGGCGGGTGGTCACCGCACCCCCGATTAAGCTCACCGTGAAACCCTGGCCGGCCATCGCCGCGCTGCTCACGGTGCTGGCCGCGCCCGCCTTCTTCGTGTTCGAGGACGTTTTCGCGGGGGCGCTGCTGCTCGTGCTGGGGCTCGCAGCGGCAAGCTACTCTGACCGCGGCGGCTGCGGGGCGGCCTGCTCGCTGCCGCTCACGCGCGACGAACGAAAGCTGTGGGCCGGCCGTGACACCGCGCCGCGACCGCGTTCGCTCCTGCGCGATCTATCGTTGATCGCGCTGGGCCTGGGTATCGTCAGGCTCATTCCGCTTGCCGCACAGCTCGACAACTGGGCGATGGTGCGCTTCACGCTCGCCCTCGGTGGCGCGGTACTCGTGCCCTACCTCGTCTCGCGCTTTATCTACCGCGACCGCGCGACCGGCTTCCCGTGGCGCGGCGGTGGCCGCTGGGGCCGGCTGCACTGGACCTGGCTCGTCGCGGTCGTTGCGCTCGCGTGGCTGTTGCTGCCTGTCTACTTCATGGGATCCGGCGTCTACCAGAACTGGCCCGCCGTCGATTCCCCCGATCAGATCGCTCGGCTCTTCGTTGGCGTCGGTGCCGTCGGTATTTGGGACGAACTGTTCTTCATCTGCACCGTGTTCGCGGCGCTGCTGCGCCACTTTCCGATGTGGGCCGCCAACATCTTGCAGGCAATCGTGTTCGTGTCGTTCCTCTGGGAGCTCGGCTACCGTTCGTGGGGGCCGCTGCTCACGATCCCGTTTGCGCTCGTGCAGGGGTACATCTTCGTGCGCACGCGCTCACTCGCATACGTCGTCACGGTGCACCTGATCTTTGACGCGATTGTGTTTGCGGTGCTCGTGCACGCGCACAATCCGAGCCTCTTTGACTGGTTTCCGCTCGCCGCGTAGCTCGCGGGCCGAGATCGGCCGCGGCAGGGTACTGATCCGGATCCGGAGCAGCCGTGGGCCGGGCCCGTGCCGCGCGTCAGCCCGCGAGCAGCGTGGCGAGGCGGCGCACCGCGAACTCGTAGCCCTGCACGCCGCAGCCCACGATTACGCACTCGGCAATGTCTGACACGTAGGAGTGGTGTCTGAAGGTCTCGCGAGCGTGCACGTTCGAGATGTGCACCTCGGCGACCGGCAGCGCGACGCCGGTGAGCGCGTCGCGGATCGCGACCGAGGTGTGCGTGAAGGCACCAGGGTTGATGATGATTGCGGCGCAGTCCTCGCGGGCGGCGTGGATCGCGTCGATGAGCTCGCCCTCGTGGTTGCTCTGCACGCTGCGCGTCTCGAGGCTGTACTCGTGGGCGACGCGCGCTACGAGCGCCTCGACGTCTGCGAGCGTCTCGGCTCCGTAGATTTCGGGTTCACGGGTGCCCAGCAGATTTAGGTTGGGGCCGTTTACCAGCAAAATGCGTCTCGTCATGGCGCCCTCTCATAATTGGTCTTGCCCCATCGTATCGGCGCAGGGCTTCGTGCAGCGACCGTAAGGTACCTTTGTGTGGTGACTGAACAGCAGCCTCAGACCCGCAAGCAGTACGACCCGTCGACCTTTCGCGATAAGCCCGTTTCGTTCGTGCGCCGCGGTGGCCGCATGACCGAGTCCCAGGATCGTGCCTGGAGCGACGACGACGGCCAGTACCTATTGCCGATTGAGCACGGCCCGGCGACGGCGAGCCTCGGTGAGGGGCAGACCGGTGACCCCGTCGAGCTGTATGGCCGCGATGCTCCGCTCACGGTCGAGGTGGGATCAGGACAGGGTCACGCGATTTTGCACGCCTGCCAGCAGCACCCCGACCGCAACTTTCTCGCTGTCGAGGTGTTTCAGGGCGGTCTCGCCCGCACGATTCTGGGGGCTGTTGAAGCGGGAGTGACCAACCTCAAGCTCGCTGAGGTGAATGCCCCTGAGCTGCTCGAGAAGTACCTGCCGGCGGGTTCGGTCGATGAGGTCTGGGTGTTCTTTCCGGATCCCTGGCACAAGGCCAAGCACAACAAGCGTCGCCTCATCAACCCTGATTTCGTGGCGATCGCGCACCGTGCGCTGCACGAGGGTGGCACGCTGCGCCTCGCGACCGACTGGCAGGAGTACGCCGACCAAATGCGTGAGGTGCTCGACGAGGCGCCCGAGTTTGTGCGCGCGTTCGAGGGGGAGTGGGCCGAGCGTTACGAGGGCCGCGTGATGACCGCCTTCGAGCGTAAGGGGCTCGACAAGGGACGCGACATTCGCGACCTCACGTACACGCGGGTGTAGGTTCGACCCTTGGCGACCTCTTGTTCCCAACAGCTCGAGCGCCTCAGATGCCCCAGTTTGTTTGATTTAGCTACCCGTAGCTCAAACAAACTGGGGCATTTGTGACTGATGTGAGCGGTGAATTAACTTCGTCCACAGGGGGCTAGAAGGCGGCATTATTGGTCACTTCAGCAGTGGGCTGTGGAGAACGATTTATAACGCTCCACGCAGTTTTAGCATCGGGCCATGCGACGGCTTACACCTATTCATGCTCCAGGCCTCGAAGCAGCAGTCGTGCACGTGAACGAACTGCGGGGCGCCGGTGTAAAACACTGGAGGGCAAATGCGGGGGACCTGGGCGTACCGATGCGCGGTACCCGAGCGAGGCCAGATATCGACGCGTCGAGTTTCGCGGCGCGTGTCACGGCTGCCCAACTGCTGATGAGCGAAGGGAAGTTCGTTTCACGCCGAAGCGCGGCTGAATGTCATGAGATCCCAGTGCCGCGCACCGGGCAGAGAATTGAAGTAGGCGCTGTGCGCCCGCATAAGCCGCTGAGAAGGCCTGAAGTTGCGGGTCATCAGATCCAAGACGGGGTGCTCCGTCAGCTACCAACCGGGCCACTGTGGCTACCGACACCCGCCGAAACCTGGGCACTATTGGCCGCTGTGTGTAGTGTCGATGAACTGATTGTTGCAGCGGATCACCTCATTTCGACGACCCGTCGAGGAGGTGCCCGGCCAGTTCCACTAGAGACGTTGTCGATGACGCTCGAACGTTTTGCTCGCTGCCAGGGGGTCCAGAAACTGAGAACAGCGATGGCTCATGTGCGGCATGGCGTTGCCTCACCACCAGAAACTCACCTGCGGCTACTCATTGTTCGATCGGGGTTTGAAGAACCGCTGACCAATTGTCCCGTCGTGACGCCCGAAGGGACACTTCACTCAGATCTTGGGTATCCGAAATGGCGCATAGCGATTGAATACGAGGGCGGTTACCACTTCGAGAATGGCCCCGGCCAGCGTAAGTTCGACAACGAGCGTTGCGAGCGAATGCGTGACGCAGGGTGGACGGTGCTCACCTTGACATCGATCGAACTCAAATCACCCGGCCGTTTTCTGCGACGGTTGGCACGTGCGATCGATCGAGCGCGACAGATGCCCCAAAATATTTGATGTAGGGGCAGCTAAACCGTACGCAGTGGGGCGTTTGTGACCGACAATGACGCCGAAGTCTCGAGGCAGGAGTAGCGTGGAGGCATGAGCGAAGCCGCTGCACACCGAGTGATCGACCCGAGTGTGCTGTACCTGGGCACACCGGCGTACCTGGTTGTGACGCAGAACCCCGACGGTTCAGTAAACCTCGCGCCCGCTTCGAGCCACTTCGCGCTGGGCCGCACGATTGTGCTGGGACTCGAAGAGGGCGGCCAGTCGCTCGATAACGCGAGGCGGCACGGCGAGATCACCGTGAACTTTCCGTCGGCCGATCAGTGGCAGCACGTTGAACGTCTCGCAGGAGTTACCGGCAAAGACCCGGTGCCCGTAGACAAGCCCGGCTACGAATACGAACCGCACAAGTTTGAGCGGGCGAAGCTCACCCCCACCCCATCCGACCTCGTCGACGTGCCGCGGGTAGCCGAGGCACCCATTCAACTGGAGGCACGCGTGCGCCGCATCACCGACGGCGTGCAGTACGACGGAGTGAGTGCCACCTATGGCATCGTCGAGGCCGAGGTGGTGCGGGTACACGCACGCAACGAGATCACCGTGCCCGGCACAGACCACCTCGACCCCGCAGCTTGGCACCCACTGCTTTACGCCTACCGCCACTTCTTCGACCGCGGCGCCGAGGTCGGCTGGACCCGCAAGAGCCCGGTCGCCCAGCTGCCCGCCGCCGTAGACCGGTGGGAGCTCAGCGGGGGCACGTGGCGCGTACACGGCGTCACCGACGCCCAAGCCATTGTCGAACTACGGCGCTGCGACGGCGGCGAAATCGCAGACCTTGTCACCCTCACCGACCCGCGAGAGCTGCGCTGGGCACGGGTGCAACTTGCCGCCCAACCCGCCCAACACGAGGAGAACCGATGACGACACCCGCAACCAACACCGCGTGGGCCAAAGCCCTGGGGCTCACAGCTCCCATCGTGTGCGCGCCGATGGGAGGAGCCGCGGGTGGGCGCCTCGCCGCTGCGGTTTCCCGTGCGGGTGGGCTCGGCATGATCGGTATGGGAAGCGCCGGGTCGGCCGTTGCCCTGGAGCGCGAGCTCGCCGCGTTTGAGCAAGCGCTCGCCGCAGACTCAGCGCTCGCCGCAGACCAGGCACCCGTCGCACCACCGCTCGGTATCGGCATGGTCGACTGGGGCATCGTCAAGCACCCCGATATGCTCGAGCGCGCGATCGCCGCGAAGCCCGCCCTCATTTCGGTGAGTTTTGGTGACTGGCGGCCCGGCGGCCAGACACCTAAATGGATCACGCAGGTGCAAGCAGCGGGGCTGCGCACCATCGCGCAGGTTGCGACCGTCGCAGAAGCACAAGCAGCCGCCGGTGCGGGCATCGACGCGGTAGTTGCACGCGGGCTCGAGGGTGGTGGCCACGGCGATCACGCCGAGCCGCTCGCGCGGCTGCTCGACGACGTGCTCGCAGCGGTAAAGGTTCCGGTGCTCGCCGCGGGCGCGATCACGACAACGACAGACGTGCAGCGTGTACTCAACGCGGGCGCCGCCGCGGCCTGGGTGGGCACCGCGTTTGCGGCCTGTGAGGAATCGCTCACCCCGCCCGCGGCGAGGGCCGCGATGATCGCGGCGCGCGGATCCGGCACGATGGTGACGCGCGTCTACGACGTCGCGCTCGACCGGCCCTGGCCTGCGAAGTTTCCTGAGCGGCTCATTCCGACGTCGTTTATCACCGAGTGGCAGGGGCGCGAAGCCGAGCTCGCGCGCGACGAAGTGGCCAAGCGCGAGTTCGCGGCCGCGTGCGCGGCGGGCGACTTCACCGTCGTGCCCGTCGACGCGGGGCAGGGAGTCGACGCCGTGACGCGCGTGCGGCCCGCCGCAGAGGTGCTGCGCGAACTCGCGGGGTGGTAACCGGGCGGTGCTAGACTGGGCCCATATTGTGAATATCGGCCATCAAGCTGTGGCGGGAGAGCTCGGGCATGCGTGCCCGGCGCCGTAGGAGCAAACCCTCCCCGGGAATCTCTCAGGCCCACGTACCGTCGCAGCGAGGCAACTCTGGAAAGCAGCGCGCTACAACGTGCTCACCGACGGTGCAAGGGCGCCGCGCTCCGGGCAACCAGCCCGGCCGCGACCCGAATCTCTCAGGTCCAGTAACAGAGCGGGGAGGATCCCACGCCCATTTGCGCGCCCGCGCACTTTCGAGACGAGATCCTCTTGAGCGTTACTCCTACCCACCGCACGTTCGCCGATCGCCACATGGGCGTCACGGCCGCCTCTGACCGCGCCGCAATGCTCGGCGCGCTCGGCCTCGATAGCCTCGAAGCGCTTGTAGACGCGGCAGTGCCCGCCGACATTCGTATGGACGCGCCGCTCGATTTGCCCGGCGCGCGCAGCGAAGAAGAGATCCTCGCTGACCTGCGTGAGCTCGCGAACCAGAACACGGTGAAGACGCAGATGATTGGGCAGGGGTTCTACGACACCCACACGCCGCCCGTCATTCGCCGCAACGTGCTCGAGAGCCCGGCCTGGTACACCGCGTACACGCCCTACCAGCCCGAGATCTCGCAGGGCCGTCTCGAAGCGCTACTCAACTTTCAGACCATGGTGTCTGACCTCACCGGCCTCGACGTCGCGAACGCGTCGATGCTCGACGAGTCATCGGCCGCGGCCGAAGCCGTGCTGCTGATGCGCCGCGCCAGCAAAGCGGCCCCCACGGCGAAGGCCGTGATCGACCAGAACCTCTTCCCGCAGACCATCAACGTGATCATGGGCCGCGCCGAGGCGCTCGACTTCACGGTCGAGGTCGCGGACCTCTCGCAGGGGTTGCCCGAGGGCGACATTTTTGGCATCGTGCTGCAGCAGCCCGGCGGTGACGGCGCGGTCGTCGACCACGCCGCGATCATCGCCGAGGCCAAAGCGCGCGGCGCGATGACCACGGTCATCGCCGACCTGCTCGCGCTCACGCTCATCACCTCGCCCGGTGAGCAGGGCGCCGACGTCGCCGTCGGCAACACTCAGCGTTTTGGCGTGCCGCTGTTCTATGGCGGGCCGCACGCCGCCTACCTCGCGATTCGGGCGGGCCTCGAGCGCGCGCTGCCCGGCCGCCTCGTGGGTGTCTCGCGCGACGCCGAGGGCCGCCAGGCGTACCGTCTCGCGCTGCAGACCCGCGAGCAGCACATTCGTCGCGAAAAGGCCACGAGCAACATCTGCACCGCGCAGGCCCTGCTCGCGATCACTGCCTCGATGTACGTGCTGTACCACGGCGCCTCGGGGCTCAAGGGCATCGCTGAGCGCGCCCACGCGCACGCCCGCACCATCGCGAACGGCCTCACCTCTGCTGGGATTAGCGTCGCGAGCGCCGCGTTCTTCGACACTGTCACGGCGATCGTGCCGGATCGCGCAGATGCCGTGATTGCGGCAGCGGCCGACCGCGGCATTAACCTGCGCAGCATCGACGCAGACACGGTGGGTATTTCGACCGACGAGACGACCACCGCGCAGCACGTGGCGAGCGTGCTCGAGGCGTTCGCGGCCGCGGGCTTCGACGTCGCAGTACCCGAAGCCGCAGAGCTGGGCGACTACAGCTTCGACGCGCAGCTCGCGCGCACGAGCGAGTACCTGACGCACCAGATCTTCCACGAGATGCGCTCTGAGACACAGATGCTGCGCTACCTGCGCCGCCTCGCAGACCGCGATCTGGCGCTTGACCGCACGATGATTCCGCTCGGTTCGTGCACCATGAAGCTTAACTCGACCGCCGAGATGGAGTCGATCTCATGGCCCGAGTTCGCGGGCATTCACCCGTACGCCCCGGCCGAGCAGACGGCGGGCTGGCGTGCGCTGTTCGAAGACCTTGAGCGCCGCCTCGTCGAGATCACGGGCTACGCGGGCGTCTCGGTGCAGCCGAACTCGGGTGCCCAGGGAGAGTATGCGGGTCTCAACGCGATTCGTGCCTACCACGTTGCGCGCGGTGAAGCCGAGCGTACGATCTGCCTGATTCCCGCCTCTGCTCACGGCACGAACGCGGCCTCGGCCGTGCTCGCGGGCATGAAGGTCGTCGTGGTGAAGAACACCGAGACCGGCACAATCGATATGGCTGACCTGAAAGCCAAGATCGAGAAGCACGCGAGCGAACTCGCCGCGATCATGATCACGTACCCGTCGACCTATGGCGTGTACGACACTGATGTGCGTGAGGTGTGCGCGCTCGTGCATGACGCGGGCGGCCAGGTGTACATTGACGGCGCCAACATGAACGCGCTCGTGGGCGTCGCCCAGCCCGGCAAATTTGGCGGCGACGTCTCGCACTTGAACCTGCACAAGACCTTCGCGATTCCGCACGGCGGCGGCGGCCCGGGCGTAGGTCCCATCGGCGTGGCTGAGCACCTGCTGCCCTACCTGCCCGCTGACCCGCGTGCTGCGGCGGGCGCGGCCGGCTCGGCGACCCCGGTGGTGGCCACGCTGTTTGGCTCGGCCGGTGTGCTGCCGATCTCGTACGCGTACATCGCGATGATGGGCGGCGAAGGCCTCACCGACGCGACTCGTCACGCGCTGCTCGGGGCGAACTACATTGCTGCGCGGCTGCGCGACCAGTTTCCCATTCTCTTCACCGGCCCGGGCGGGCTCGTCGCACACGAGTGCATTCTCGACCTGCGTGAGCTCACCAAGCTCTCGGGCGTCACCGCAGAAGATGTCGCGAAGCGGCTCATCGACTTTGGGTTCCACGCCCCGACGCTCGCGTTTCCCGTCGCGGGCACGCTGATGGTTGAGCCGACCGAGTCTGAGGCACTCGACGAGATCGAGCGGTTCATCGAGGCGATGGTGGCGATTCGCGCCGAGATTCAAGAAATCATCGACGGTCGTTTCGACGTCGCCGATTCACCGCTGCGTAACGCGCCGCACACCGCAGAGGGCGTCATTGCGGGGGAGTGGACCCGCCCGTACAGCCGCGAACAGGCCGCGTACCCGGTGGCACGGCTGCGCACCGACAAGTACTTTGCCCCCGTCGCCCGCATCGACGGCGCGTTTGGCGACCGCAACCTCGTGTGCGCCTGCCCCGCCCCCGAAGCGTTCGAAGACTAAGCACGACTCGACGAAGGAAGGCCACACACCGATGAGTGACCCGCAGAATGCCGTGAAGCAGACCCCGCTGCACGCTGAACACGAGGCGCTGGGCGCATCGTTTACCGACTTTGGCGGCTGGGACATGCCGCTCAAGTACGGCTCAGAGCTTGCCGAGCACCGCGCCGTGCGCGGCGCCGCCGGGCTCTTTGACCTCTCGCACATGGGCGAGGTGCGCGTGAGCGGCCCCGAGGCCGCGACGTTCTTGAACACCGCGCTCGTGGGCAACCTCGCCGTCATGGCGGTGGGCCGCGCAAAATACTCGGTGATCTGCAACGCCGAGGGCGGCATCATTGATGACCTGATCAGCTACCGGCTCGCAGACGACGAGTACCTCGTGGTGCCCAACGCGGGTAACGCCGCCGCGGTGTTTGCCGAGTTCGAAGAGCGCGCCCAGGGCTTCGACGTGACCCTTGTCGATGAGACGTTGTCGACCGCGCTCGTTGCAGTGCAGGGCCCCGCGGCCGCCGAAATCTTGCTTGCGCTTGTCGGCGAGGGCGACCGCGACGCCGTGCGCGACATGAAGTACTACGCCGCGGCACCCGTAGAAGTGCTGGGGGCAGTGGCGCTCGTCGCCCGCACGGGGTACACCGGCGAGGACGGCTTCGAGGTGTACGTGCCGAACGACCGTGCCGCCGAGTTGTGGCGCGCACTGCTTGAAGCGGGCGCAAGCCACGGGCTGATTCCGGCAGGCCTCGCGGCCCGTGATTCGCTGCGCCTCGAGGCGGGCATGCCGCTCTACGGTAACGAGCTCGGTGTCGACACGACCCCGTTTGAGGCTGGCCTTGGCAGCATCGTCTCGTTTAAGAAAACCGAACAGTTCGTGGGGCGCGAAACGCTCGAGGCGCTGCGCGAGCAGAGCCCCACACGCGTGCTCGTAGGGCTTACGGGCGCGGGCCGTCGTGCGGGCCGCGGCGGTTACGCCGTCTCGGTGAACGGTGAACAGGTGGGCGAGATCACAAGCGGCCAGCCGAGCCCCACGCTCGGTCACCCGATTGCCCTCGCCTACGTCGCACCCGAGCACGCCGCGGTCGGTACAGCCGTCGAGGTCGACCTGCGGGGTAAGCCCGAACCGTTCGAGGTCGTCGCGCTGCCCTTCTACAAGCGCGGCGCGTAGCACGCCTACCCATCGCACAAACTTCAACACACCATCACACACCTTAAGGAATCAACTATGAGCACTGTAAAGACCGGACTGCGTTACTCAGCCGAGCACGAGTGGCTGACGAGCGAGAGCCCCGCCACGATCGGTATTTCTGAGGTCGCGGCTGACGCTCTCGGTGAGATCGTCTACGTCGACCTGCCCGAGGTGGGCACCGCCGTCACTGCGGGCGAGGTGTGCGGCGAGGTCGAGTCGACCAAGTCGGTGTCTGAGATCTACTCGCCCGTGACCGGTGAGGTCGTTGAGCGCAACGAGGCCGCGATCGAAGACCCCGCCCTCATCAACTCCGACCCCTACGGCGCCGCGTGGCTGTTTAAGGTTGCCGTCACCGAAGAGGGCCCGCTGCTCACTCCCGAGGAGTACGCGGCCGAGAACGACGCGCAGGTCGCGTAGCCGGTTCACCATACTAAGGAGGCAGCGTGGCCGTTAGCGTGTTCGACCTGTTCAAGGTAGGCATAGGCCCATCAAGCTCGCACACCGTCGGGCCGATGCGGGCCGCACACCACTTTGTGGCGCGCCTCGCCCACGCTCGCCTCCTCACCCGCGCCCGGTCGCTCGACGTGCACCTCTACGGTTCGCTCGCGGCGACCGGGCGCGGCCACGGCACCCTCACTGCCGTGCTGCTCGGGCTCGAGGGATTCGACCCAGAGCAGGTGCTGCCCACAGAGGTCGATGCCGCACTGGGCCGCATCGAATCAAGCGGCGAGATTCGCGTGGGGGCGCAGCTGAATCCCACCGGCACAAGCGCACCCATGATCCGGATCAGCACGAACGATCTCGTGCTGCACCCGCTTACGGTGCTCGCGCGACACACGAACGGCATGCGCCTTGCCGCGTTCGATGCCGCGGGTGACCTGCTCGACGAGCAGACCTACTTCTCAGTAGGCGGCGGGTTCGTCGTGCGCGAGGGCGCAGAGGACGACGTACGCGACCGGCTTGAGGCTGCGGTCGCAGCCCAGCCGTACCCGTTTACGACCGCGCGTGAGCTGCTCGCGCACGCGCGCGCGACGGGGCTTTCGATCGCGGGCGTCATGCGCGCGAACGAGCGCGTCACGCGCAGCGACGAAGAGATTGACGCGGGGCTTGCGCACCTGTGGCTCGTAATGGAGGCGTGCAAAGACTCGGCCCTCACTCGCACCGGCACGCTACCCGGCGGACTCGAAGTGCGCAGGCGCGCGCCCGAGTGGCACCGTCGCATGCGAGAGCGCGACCCGCACCGCGACCCCGAGTTTTGGCAGGAGTGGATCAATCTCGTCGCGCTCGCTGTGAACGAGGAGAACGCGTCGGGTGGGCGCGTGGTGACGGCCCCCACGAACGGGGCGGCGGGCATTATTCCGGCCGTGCTGTTCTATGCGGTGCACTACGCCCCCGGCGCGCGTGACTGGAGCGAAGCCCATAAAGCGCGAGTCATCGCCGAGTTTCTGCTGACGGCGGCGGCCGTCGGCGTGCTGTACAAAGAACAGGCATCGATCTCGGGCGCTGAGGTGGGCTGCCAGGGCGAGGTTGGGTCGGCGTCTTCGATGGCGGCAGCGGGCCTCGCGCACGCGCTGGGCGGCACCCCCGAGCAGGTTGAGAACGCCGCCGAGATCGCGATGGAGCACAATCTCGGGCTCACCTGTGACCCGGTCGGTGGGCTCGTGCAGATTCCATGCATTGAACGCAACGCGATTGCCGCGTCGAAGGCGGTGAACGCCGCGAAGATGTCCCTCATGGGCGACGGTTCGCACCACGTCACGCTCGACCAGGTGATTGCGACAATGCGCGATACCGGCCGTGACATGAGCGATAAGTACAAGGAAACCTCGCGCGGTGGGCTCGCCGTGAATGTCATCGAGTGTTAGCGGCGTCGCGGGCGTCATACGATTGATCGCATGAGTGAAACCCCGCGGCCCACTATTGCCGAGCGTCTCGACGCACTCCCGTTTACGCGCAAGCACCGCAAAGTGCTTACGGGCTCGGGCATCGGGTGGGCGCTCGACGCGATGGACGTGGGGCTGATCTCGTTCATCATTGCGGCGCTCACGCAGCACTGGGGTATCACGAGCGGCGAAGCCGGGCTCATCGCATCGATCGGCTTTGTTGGCATGGCGATCGGTGCGAGCCTCGGCGGGCTGCTCGCCGACCGGTTCGGCCGCCGCCAGATCTTTGCCATCACGCTGCTGATCTACGGCATCGCGACGGGCGCGAGCGCACTCGCGGGCGGCGTGGCGATCTTGCTCGTGCTGCGGTTCTTTGTTGGCCTCGGCCTCGGTGCCGAGCTGCCCGTCGCCTCCACCTATGTCAGCGAGTTCGCACCCGCCCGCATTCGCGGCCGCATCATCGTGATCCTTGAAGCATTCTGGGCGGTCGGTTGGACGGCCTCGGCACTTATCGGTTACTTCGTGGTGCCGGCGTCTGAGCACGGTTGGCGCTGGGCGTTCGCACTTGGTGCGATCCCCGCTGTCTGGGCCATGGTCGTGCGTTGGGCGCTGCCCGAGTCGCCCCGCTGGTTGGGCGGCCGCGGCCGCACGGCAGAAGCAGAGCAGGTCGTGGCAAGCTTCGAGGCTGCGGCGGCTGCCTCCCCGGGTCATTCTGCGATGGCTGCCTCCCCGGGTCATTCTGCGGCGGCTGTCTCCCCGGGTCATTCTGCGGCGGCGCAGCCGATCGCAGAATCCACCCCCGCCCCACGCACGGGCTCGCGTGTCGCCGCGCTCTGGTCACGTGAGCTGCGCGGCCGCACACTCGCCATCTGGACGGTCTGGTTCTGCGTCAACTTCGCGTACTACGGTGCGTTTATCTGGATCCCGAGTATCCTCGTCGACGCGGGGTTCAGCCTCGTACGCTCCTTCGGATTCACCCTCATCATCACGCTCGCGCAGCTGCCGGGTTACGCCGTGGCGGCGTGGCTCATCGAAGTCTGGGGGCGCAGGCTCACACTGTCGGTGTTTCTTGCGGGCTCAGCCGTCTCGGCGATCCTGTTCGGCACGGTGCACGCAGAGGGCGCGATCATCGCGACGGGCATGGCGCTATCATTCTTCAACCTCGGCGCGTGGGGCGCGCTGTACGCGGTGACGCCCGAGCTGTACCCGACCTCGCTGCGTGGCACGGGCGCCGGCTGGGCTGCAGGGTTCGGCCGCATCGCATCGATCATCGCCCCGCTCACCGTGCCGGTGATGCTCGCGGCCGGCGGATCCGGCCTTACATTCGCGGTTTTCGCGATCTTCTTCGTCGTCGCGGCCGCAGCCACCTGGGGGCTCGTCGATCGCCGCGGCGCGGCGCTCGAAGACTAACTGCGCTGGCGCTTCGCTCCGGATCAAGCCGGTGTTACAGGGCGGCGAAAGTAGTGACGAGAAGTGTGATGCCGAAGCCGGTGAGCGCACCGCCCGTGATGCGGCTGAGGAGTTTGCGTGGCAGGCGCACGGCGGTCCAGGCGCCAATGACAACGCCAACCGCAGCGATCGACCCGATCATGGCGCCGACTCCGATATTGATCGCGCCAACCTGGGCGTACCCGGTCACCGCAAATAGGGTGAGCGGAATCTGAATGACCTGGCTCGCTGCGATAGCGGGAAGTGCTGGCACGCGCAGCATGAGTAGAGCTGGCACGAGAAACACCGGGCCGCCCGTGCCGGTGAGGGCCGAGGCGAAGCCGACGAGCACACCAATGGTGACGATGCGCGGGGTGGGAATCGTCGTGATCGGCCGGTCAGGCGCAGCGCCGGGCCGGGCGAGGCGCCTGAGGTGGAGCAAGCCGGCGCCCGTCACCAACACTGCCAGCGGCATGAGGGCGACAGCATCGGGTAACCATTGATTGGAAAATGCTCCTACAAGTGCGCCCGGCGCGATGCCGAGTGTCAGCCGCCATACGAACGGCCATGACATTTCGGCATGACGGGCGTACATTACAGTGCCCACGACTCCAGTGAACAAGAACGCCCAGCTGCTCGTTTGCTACCTCAACAAAAACTTTGGTGCAAAGGTTGTGGGGATTCGTGGAATCCGCCTCAACCTTTGCACCAGTACCCTGATCCGGAGCCTGCCGGCACCTAGGCCGCGAGCGCCTCGGTGGGGGAGACCTTGGCGGCGCGCATGGCGGGTAGCATGCCCGCGATCGCCCCCACGATGATCGTGACGCCGATTCCGAGGGCCACAATAGCGGGCGGTATCGTCGCGGTCCAGCCGTTCGCCGCGGCGACGCCGGCGGTGATGCCGATACCGAGCACGGCACCCACGAGTCCGCCGTATGCCGACAGCAGCACGGCCTCCACGAGAAACTGGTGCCTGATGTGGCGTCGGGTGGCGCCGAGGGAGCGCCTCAGCCCAATCTCACGGCGACGCTCGAGCACCGTGATGACCATGGTGTTGGCCACGCCGATGCCGCCGACGAGCAACGCGATCGATCCGACACCGACGAGCAAGCCGGTGAACTCCTGATCGATGGTGTTCTGCGCGGCGAGCGCATCGGACGGGCGACTCACCTGCACCTCGCCCGGTGCCTGTGGGCTCACGGTCGCGGGAATCAGCTCTCGAATCGCGCCGACCCGATCTTCAGCTGACCGCTCGTAGATCGTGGTGGGGTGGCCAGCGAAGCCTAGGTCGGAAGCCGCCTGCTTCTGGCCGATGAGGGCCATTGTGTCGAGTTCGGGGGCGAGCGGGCTGGGCGCAAGTAACCCTGCGA
Source organism: Leucobacter faecis (assembly GCF_054456695.2). Lineage (NCBI taxonomy): Bacteria > Bacillati > Actinomycetota > Actinomycetes > Micrococcales > Microbacteriaceae > Leucobacter > Leucobacter faecis. The sequence continues at coordinate 6,352 of NZ_JBTJER020000005.1, read as the reverse complement.
CGGTGTAACTTTTGCCGTCAATTGTGACGGTAGAACCGGGCACAGTGATGCCCAGGCGCTTTGCCGCGGTCGCCCCGAGAACCGTCACTGGGTACTGCGACGTTGCCTCGTTGAGCCAAACGCCGCGAGCGAGCGTGGCCGAAGTCGCCTCGGGCAGGGTCTGGCCGGCCGCAGCAACCTTGAGCCCAGATGTCTCACCCGGGTCAATGAAACCGTTGCGGTACACGCCCACGTCTTTGAGCTCAGCGATCCAGCCGACCTCTGTGACACCTTCAACGCGTTTGAGTCGTTCGGGGGAGTCTGCGGGGAGCTTGGCCTGCTCGCCGGTGATTGACTTGCCCGCCTGCACAGTCAGCTGATTCGTGCCAAGCGCGGCGAGCTTCTCTTGCACCTTCGCCTCACTCGACATCGAAATGCCGATGACCGAGATCATCGCGGCAATACCAATCGCGATACCGAGCGCAGAAAGCGTGGCGCGCATGGGGTGCGCGCGAAGCCCTTGAATGCCCAGACGCATAAGGTCTGAGACCCGCAAACGCGAGCGTGTCGGCTCAGACAAGAGCCACCTCCCTCGAATCAGATTGGATCACGCCGTCGCGCACCGCGATCCGGCGCGGCAGCTGGGCCGCGAGATCACGGTCGTGCGTGATGACCAGCACGGTCGTGCCGTCGGCGTTCAAGCTGCGCAGCACGTCCATGACCTGAGCGCCCGACTGGGTGTCGAGCGCCCCAGTGGGCTCATCAGCGAGAATGAGCGGTGGGTCGCCGATCACAGCGCGCGCGATGGCGACGCGCTGCCGCTGGCCGCCCGAAAGCTGTTTGGGTTTGTGATCGGCGCGGTCTTCGAGCCCGACACGACCGAGCGCTACGCGAGCGCGCTCCCGCCGTTCAGCGAGCGGCACACCAGAATAGAGCAGGCCGGTCGCGACGTTATCGGTCGCGCTCAAACTGTCTTCGAGGTGGTACTGCTGAAACACAAACCCGATGGTGCGCGAACGAAGAGCCGATAATTGAGCGTCCCCGAGATCAGACACCCGACTGCCGCCGATCGTGACTTCGCCGCTCGAAGGGCGGTCGAGCGTGCCGATCAGGTTGAGGAGCGTCGACTTGCCCGAACCGCTGGGGCCGGTGATCGCCACCATTTCGCCCGCGTCGATCTGAAAGCTCACACTGTCGAGCGCCACGGTGGGCGGGGCGCCGTACTCACGACTAACTCCGCTGAGCTCAATGAGCGGCTCAGCTGCGCCGGTGTGTGGCGTTGTCATTCAGACACCACCACGTTGTCGCCCTTGCGCAGTTTTCCGCCTGTGACCTCGACATTGCCGCTCGCAAACGCGCCAAGCTCGACCGGCACACGCTTGATCTTTGTACCCGTCTGCACATCAACGGCGTAGCCGCCGCCGGGCTGGGCAAGCAGTGCGCGCACGGGCACAGTGAGTGCGTTTTCACGCACCGTCTTCGTGACGCTGAGTCCTACACTCACATCAGAAAAGGCTTCGGCGGCCGCCTGGTCAGCGAGTGCGACCGTGACGGGCAGCTTGAGGGACTTCTGCCCCGACTTGTCCTCGCGTTCAACGGGGGCACCCACGGAGCTCACGGTGCCCTTGGTCTGCGTACCGTCGGGCAAAGCCAGATCAACCTCAGTGCCCTCCTGTAGCAGGTCGCGCAGTTCGGGCGCGACATCGGCCGTAACCGTCTTGACGGTACCGGTTGCTGTGAACGCACTGGCCGAAGCAGCGCTTCCCTCACGCGACTTTTGCTCGGCAACACGCAGATCGCCTGGGCTAAACACGACGCGACCAAGATCTATCTTGCCGGTGCGGGGCATACCTAGGGCCTCCTCCCAATTGCCGATCGCATACTGTGTGTTCCAGTCAAAAATGTCATCGGGCTCGTACTCGAAGAACCCGAGAGCCGCGAGATTCTGTTCGAGCTGCTGTACGTCCTTGCCGCGCGTCATGCCCGGTTCGAGTGTGCGCCAGGCAGGCAACGCGCCGTGCATGAGCGTGACGGGCTTGTCGTCCACCCGCATCAGCTCGTTGCCCAACCCGATTAGGGATCCCGCCTTCGGCATCGACGTGATTGTGCCCTGTAACTGGGTGCCCACCTCTTGTGCGCCGCCAAACGATAGCTTGCCCTTTGCTTCGACCCGCTCGGTGAGGGCGCCCTCCTCTGCCGCCACTGTTTCTGTGGTGGGCTGGGCAGCGTCGGCCTCGGGCGCGGGCTGTGCCAGCAGCGCGGTCACACCAGCGCCAGCTCCCAGCGCAAGCACGGCAGCCCCCGCGATGATCACAGTTTTGCGCTTCGTGCTCATTCTGCCGACCCCGATGCGCCCTCGGTGTCGCCCTCGGCGCCGCCCTGCGCGGGCGAAGCGAGACCGGCCTCGACTGTGCAGCGCTCAATATCTGCCGGATCAGCGTCGGGCACACCCCACTGCTGCACACTCATGCCGCTCGACGAATCGACGGGCTTGGGATCTGGCATGTCATAGCCGGCTGCGCGCATGCACTTGGCCATGTCGAGCATCATGCTCGTGAGCTCGGCGTCATCGGGTACATCAGAGGCGACAGGGGCGGCGCCGAGCTTTGTGGTGCAGGCGGTCTGCGCGGCACCGTAGTCGCCGCCCTCGCTTGCACCCGGGGCAACCCCGCTCGTGTCGGCATTCATGGGAATACCCGCGTCAAGGTCGACGCCCTCGGCCTTCATGCACTTCTCAAATTCGTGCTGCCACTCTTCAGCGCCCATCTCGGCTGTCTTGGCGAGATCACCGGTAGTGCCGGGTGAAGCCTGCGTGCTGCATCCCGCCAGTGTGGCCACAGCGGTCAGGCCAATGAGCGCGATTGCGGCGGGGGTCATACGTGAATCAGTCACAGTGAGATCCTTCGTTCGAAGTGGGGGTGAAATCGCGACCCAAGAGGCGAGCCGCGCCCTGCCGTGTTTGGCGGGGATGAATCCATCTCATCGAACGTGAGGTTGCGACGGGGTAAAGGTAGACACTTACCTTTTCTTTACCGGCCGCGTGCTTAACTGCGTGATTGACTTGCATAAGAAACACGAACCCGATGCAGCCGCCATAGAAAGCCGCCATAGAAAGTGAGACACTCGTGCGTGTACTGATCGTCGAAGACGAGCCCTACCTGGCAGACGCCATCAAGGCGGGGCTTGCGCTCCAGTCGATCGCCTCAGACATCGCCCAGCGCGGTGATGAAGCGCTCGCTGCCGTCGAACTTGGTTCGTACGATGTGGTGCTGCTCGACCGTGACCTGCCTGGCCTGAGCGGTGACGATGTGTGCCGTGAACTCAATGCGCGTGAGACACGCCCAGCCATTCTCATGGTCACGGCCGCCAGGCGCCTCGGCGACAAAGTCGATGGTTTCGAACTCGGCGCAGACGACTATCTTGCAAAACCTTTTGATTTTGAAGAGCTTGTGGCGCGCGTGCGTGCACTCGGTCGCCGCAAATTCACCACGCTCCCGCCGCAGCTGCACGCGGCGGGCGTTACGCTCGACCCATTTCGCCACGAGGTCTATCGCAACGGTCGGTTTGTTCGGCTTAGTCGCAAAGAGTTTGCCGTGCTCGACGTGCTCATGCGTGACCCGGGTCGCGTGGTGAGCGCCGAAACACTGCTCGAAAAGGCATGGGACGAGAATGCAAACCCCTTCACCCAATCAGTGAAGGTGACGATCAGCACGCTGCGCCGCAAGCTTGGTGAGCCCTGGGTGATCCGCACTGAGCCGGGCGTGGGGTATGCGATCGATCTCAACACAGATTCGACAGACGCCCGTGGCTGAGCTGGTGAGACGGCGCAGGCTCACAGTGCGTGCGCGGCTCGCGCTCTCGTATGCGCTGCTCGTCACGATCTGTGGCGCGGTTCTGATCACCATTGTGACGGTGTTTATGAGCATGGTGCCCAGCTACTCGTTTGGTGCCACGGGGCTGCAAATTCAGCTCGAACCGGGGGTGCAGCTCGACCCCGACGCAGGGATCAGGGTTGCAACACAAGACGACATGTTGCGCGTGCTCGTGACGGTTTCCGTGGTGGCGCTCGCAGTGCTCGCGCTTGCGACCGCGGCCGTGGCCTGGCTGCTGGCAGGTCGCATGCTGCAGCCGCTCGCCGAGGTCAACGAAGCGGCGAAGCGCGCGGCGACGGGTGAACTCGATCACCGTATCGGGGCAACCGGGCCGCGTGATGAAATCTCTGAGCTCGCCGACACGTTCGACACGATGCTTGCCGAGATTGAGCGCTCGGTCGAAGCACATCGGCGGTTTGCCGCGAACGCGTCGCACGAGCTGCGCACGCCACTCGCGACGACACGCACGATGCTCGACGTCGCGCTGGTCACGCCCGGAGGGCCCGACCGTGCGCTGCTCACTCGCCTGCGTGAGGTCAATGAGCGCAGCGTCGAGACCGTCGAGGCGCTGCTCGATCTCGCCGAGATCGAGGGCACGGGCCAGGGAGCCCCGGCCGAGCTGGTCGATCTCGTGCCGCTCGTTGCTGGTGAGGCTTCGCGCTGTTCTGATCTGGCGAGCGCGCACGACGTCACCGTGCAGGTGGCCACGCGGGCTCCGGATCAGCCAGCGCCCGTGCGTGGCAGCGCCGTGCTGCTGCGGCAGCTCGTGCAAAACCTCGTGCAGAACGCGGTGCAGCACAATGTGCCGGGTGGCAGCGTACAAGTGGAGGTGAGCCGCGAAGGGGAGTTCGCGGTGTTGCGTGTGTCGAACACTGGCGCTGAGCTGCGAGACACGGCGCTGGAGCGGTTGCTTGAGCCCTTCGCTCGCGGGGAAGACCGGGTCGGCGGTGGCCGGCGCGGGTTGGGGCTATCGATTGTGCGTGCAATCGTGGCCCGCCACGGGGGGAGCCTCGCGCTGCATGCCAGAACCGGTGGTGGTCTCACCGCAGAGGTGCGACTGCCCGCGGGTTAGCGGCCGAACAGGCGCGCGAACAACCCTGGGCGGGCTGTGCGGGCGGCGTCGACCTCGGCCTGGGAGTGCTTGCCACTGCACCAGTTAGATGCGGGCACGCTCTTCTTAACCATTGCGACGTGCTGGCCACAGCCAGCCCACGTCGTCTTCTGGCAGGTGCGGCAAGTGGTGGGTCGGCACATGGGGCGCTCCGATCGGGTAGATGGGTCATTGAATACCTGCGGGGGTATTTGTGGACTAACTATACCCCCTCGGGTATTGTTGGTGTCAAGAGCAATAAGCGCGGAGGACATTGTCATGGAAATTGAATCGCAGCAGGATGCGCGGCATGATGCGCAGACCAAACGCAAGATTGTCAACCGGTTGCGCCGTGCCCAGGGGCAGCTGGGGGCAGTGATCGACGCGATTGAGCGAGACGAGCACTGCCGAGATGTCGTGCAGCAGTTATCGGCGGTATCAAAAGCGATCGACCGTGCGGGATTCCTGGTGATCTCGACGGCGCTTCAAGAGTGCCTTACTAACCCCGATGCAGAGGGTGCACCCGACAAAGAAGAACTCGAGAAGCTGTTTATGTCGCTGGCGTAGCGGGGGTGTGCGGTTCGCGCCAGAATGTGCTGAGCGTGAGGCCCGAGGGCAGCTCGATCGAGCCGTGGCGTTCGTAGCCGAGAGTCATGTAGCGCAGGTCATTTGCCGGGTTTGACGACTCTAGATAGGTTGGTGCCTCAAGCGAATCGAAATGCGCGAGGTTCGCGGCGAGTAGCCCCATGCCGAGATTGTGCCCTCGGTGATCGGGGTGCGTGGCGAGCAAGCTCAAATAGTAATGCGGTTCGGTTGGGTGTGCGGCTTCGAAGCGCTCAGAAGCCAAGAAGAGTTCATCGCGCTTAGCCATACCGAGAAGCTGTGCCGCAAAATCGCTAAAGTTGGCGTCTTCAGTCTCAGACAGCTCTGCGCCGCCCGGCGGTAGCCACACCGTGGTGGCGGCCACGGGTGAGGTTCCAGGTGGTGTCGGCGCGGGCGGGGCTGCGACGTAAGTGTGGGGGTACCGCTGTGCGCTCGTTACAAATAGTTTCCAGTACTGCCGTGCGACAGACAGGTCGCCGGCCAATGGTCCCGCCAGCATCGGCCCCCACATCGGGTCGCCTGCAAACGCGAGGGTGATTGTCTCGATGATCGCGTCCACGCGATCTGCCGGATGCGGTGCGAGTAGCTGCTGCGTCATTGAAACTCCTTGTGCCTGCGCGAGCGGTAACCTCGAACATATCAGCGTGCCGTGAGCCAGAACATAGATCTAGAACGGCCGTTCTTTGGGTACGCTGCGGGCGGCCCTGCGCTCGTATTCTGCACGGAGCTCTGTGCCGCAGTCGCGGTCGCAGAACTCGGGGTAGTTGCAGCCGCAGGTGATGGCGTGCTTCTCGAGGGCGGTGAGCCG
>NZ_JBTJER020000004.1:252352-353693 GCF_054456695.2 Leucobacter faecis | reverse complement strand
GTCAAGTGTTTCGGCAGTTGAACGCCGCGGCCGCCCCTCAACTGGCGAGTTGACAAACATAGAAGAATCAGAATCCAGGGACTGCGTTGACGTCAACGTTCTGTGTGGTCACCGCCGTGGTTGGGTGTTGCGGGGCTGCCGCGTTGTCGCGGAAGAGTTGAAGCAGGAGACACCGAACGGGCAAAGGCCCGGTCTCACCGCTCTCCGGTCACGTCGGCTTCGCCGCCGCTCCTGCCAGACCCAACCAAGCGATAAGACCGGGCCTTCGCCCGTTCGGTGGCTCGTCGTCCACAGGGGGCGATTTTGCCTCCTCGGCCACACTTATGCACAGATTGTGTGCGACAGCACCGTGGCGGCCGATGGCGGGTTACCGTCGGCGTATGGTGTCAGAACTTAAGACGCGCACGGCGCGAGAGACGCTCGCGACGCGGCTCCCGCAGCCGGGATTCGAGTCGCCATGAAACTACGGGTCGCGCTGCGGGTGCCGGGCGGCGGCACACACGACGTCACGCTCTCGTGTGACGTCACGTCGAGCGTGGCAGACCTCGCACGCGCGCTCATCGGCGCCGGTTTTGCTGCCGACCCGCTGCTTGTGCGCGTAGCGGGGGACCGGTTGCGCCCGGTCACCGTGCGGGGGTGCGGCGCTGAAGATGAGGCTCCGGTGCTCCTTGACCCGGGGTCGCCCATCATAGGGTCGGGGCTGCAATCGGGGTGGACGATCGAACCGGTCGCCGAGTTTGGCGACCGCGCGACCGCGCGCGTGGTCGAGCCTGCGGGGTACGTCGAGGTGCTCAGCGGAGCCCAAGCGGGGGCGCTCTACAGCCTCGTGCCGGGGCCCAACCTGCTCGGCCGCGACCAGGCCGCGCGCGTCATCATCGCAGACAGAAGCGTGTCGCGGCGGCACGCGCTCCTCACGGTGGCACCGTCAGGCGAGGGCGAGCTACGAGACCTCGGGTCAGCCAACGGCACCACTGTTGTCACCGACAGTGCAGCAGACAGCGCAGCCGACAGTGCGAGCGCCACTGGCATAGCACTCCACGGAGTCACCGACTTCGAGCTCGGCGGAGTGCTTTTGAGGTTCACGCCGGGCCCACCGGGCGGTGAAACGACAGCCGCCGCACTACGCTCGGCCACCCCGCACGAGTCCCCGCACCACACACTGCATATGCGGTCACCGCGGGTTGATCCGGAGTTTTCAGAGAGCACTCGCCAGCTCCCTGCACCCCCAGCCCCGGCACCGCCCGCGCGCATTCCGATGCTGGCGATGCTCGCGCCCGCGATCATGGGCGCCGTGTTGTTCGCGGTCACCCGGTCGCCGATGAGTCTCATGATGATGGCGTTCTCGCCCGTCATGATGATCGGGTCGTGGGTTGACGGGCGCTTCGGCGCGAGGCGCAAACGAAGACGCGAGGGCACAGAGTTTCGGGCGGCACTCTCCGCCGAACGCGCCGAGCTTACGCGGCTGCGCGACCGCGAGATAGCGGTGCGCGGCGCAGAGACTCCGACGTTCGACGAGGTGGCAGCGGCGATCGGAGAGCGGTGGGGCCTGTTGTGGGCCAGACGCCCCGAGCACGACGGGTTTGGTGAGGTGCGGTTTGGCGAGGGGCTGCTGCCCAGCCGCACCGCGCTCAGCCTGCCCGACCGCGGCGACAGCGAGCACGAGGCGTGGGAGGCGGTGCGGGCGCTGCAAGCCGAGTTTGCGTCGGTGCACGGTGTGCCGGCGCTCGAACGGCTCGACGCCTGCGGAGCGATCGGAGTCGCCGGGCGCTCGCTCTTTGCTGCGGGCCTCGCCCGCTCGCTCGTGCTGCAGCTCGCGGGGCTGCACTCGCCCGCCGAGCTTGTGCTCGCGTGCTTCGCCGGCCCCGCGGCCGCGGGCGGCGCGCAGGCCTGGGAATGGCTCAAATGGCTGCCGCACGTCGACACGGTCACGAGCCCGGTGCCCGCCTGGCAGCTCGCCGACGACGCCGCGTCAAGCACCAGGCTGCTGCTCGCGCTCGAGGGGCTCATCGAATCGAGGCGGGCCGCTGCTCCTGGGGCTGCTGGCGCTGGTACTGCTGGCCCTGGGGCTGCTGCCGGATCGGCGGGTGCGGGCGTGCGGCCGCGCGCGGGCCCCGGGGGCAACGTGCGCACCCTGCCGGTGGTGGTCGTGCTCGTGCTCACTACAGAGTTTGCGCCGCCCGCGAGGCTGATAGGGCTCGCCGAAGACGGGCCAGCGGTGGGGGTGCACGTGATCTGGGTGGCGAGCGCGCAATCAGCCCTGCCCGCTGCATGCCGCACGTTCGTGACGGTCGGCGCAGCTGCGCCCGCGCCCGACGTGTTGCGTGAATCTGCGCTGCCTGAAGCGGTAGACCTCGAGACCACGGCGCCCGAAGTCGCGTTGCCCGCGACCGCGACCACAGCTACCGCCGCAGCAAACGGAAGCGAAGTCGGATACGTGCGCGATCGTGTGCGCGTGCCGCTCTCGAGCGTCGAGTACGTCGACGAAGCGGTCGCGGTGCGGCTCGCTCGCGCCCTCGCGCCCGTCGAAGACGTCGCGGCTCGTGCCCTCGACGAGAGCGACCTGCCGCGGGCGGTGCCGCTGCGTGAACTGCACCCCGTCGATCTCACGGCGGGCGCGGCCCCCATTGTGCGCGCCTGGGAGGGCACGCTCACGGCGACCTGGAAGCGCGGCACCGAGCGCGAACCGGTCGCCCTCGCCGCGCCCGTGGGCCAGGGCCCCGACGGGCCCGCCACGATCGACCTCCGGCTGCACGGCCCGCACGCGCTCGTCGGCGGCACGACCGGCGCGGGCAAGTCTGAGTTTCTGCAAACCTGGATCATGAGCCTCGCGACCCTCGTGAGCCCGGATCGCCTCACCTTTCTTTTGGTCGACTATAAGGGCGGTGCCGCGTTTGCCGAGTGCGTCGACCTGCCGCACACGGTGGGCCTCGTCACCGACCTCAGCCCGCACCTTGTGCGTCGCGCACTCACCTCGTTGCGTGCCGAACTGCGCTACCGCGAGGAGCTGCTCGCCGAGCACGGCGCGAAAGACCTCGCCACGATGGAGCGGCGCAGCGACCCGGCCGCGCCACCCACCCTGGTGATCGTCGTCGACGAGTTCGCAGCGCTCGCGAGTGAAGTGCCCGAGTTCGTTGACGGGGTCGTCGATGTGGCGCAGCGCGGCCGCTCACTGGGGCTACACCTGATCTTGGCGACCCAGCGGCCCGCCGGTGTGATCAAAGACAACCTGCGCGCCAACACCAATCTGCGGGTGGCGCTGCGCATGGCAGACGAAGCCGACAGCAGCGACGTGATTGGCGTGAAAGACGCAGCGTTCTTTGGGGCAGAGACGCCGGGTCGCGGCGCGATCAAAGTGGGGCCGGGGCGTATCGCGCACTTTCAGGCCGGGTACCTGGGCGGCCGCCAGCTGCACGACGCCACACCGCCCACGCTCGAGCTGCGAACGCTTGGGTTTAGTGAAGGCCCGCCGTGGGCGCTACCTGCAGCATTAGACGCAGCGGGGCTTTCGCCGGCCACACCACAGCCGCAGCACGATGGTTCAGTGGCAGCACCGCCCAAACCGCCCCGCGACATCGAACGGCTACGCGATGGCATCGTCGAAGCAGCGCGTCTCGCCAGCGTGCACTCACCCCGCAAGCCCTGGCTCGACGTACTCCCAGACCTGCTCGACCTTGCACAACTGCGACCAGAAAGCCCACGTCGTGGCACGCACGCCGCCGCAGATACCTCGGGGTCGGTCGGTGCGATGTTCGGCGGCGGTGGCGCCCCGCACAGCGCCACCGCACAGCCCGGCGCCATCGCACAACCCAGTACTGATGCGCAGGGCCGCACCGACGCCGTCGCCGTGGGGGTCGCCGATCTGCCAGCGCAGCAAGCCCAGCACCCCGTGATGATCGACCTCGAACAAGCGGGCAATGTAGCCGTTTATGGCGCGAGTGGTTCGGGCAAAACAAGCGCGCTCATTACGCTCGCGGCCGCGCTGTCGCAGCACCCTGCCCACCAGCACCCCGCCCACCAGAACTGCGCCAACCACCCCGTCGAGCTGTACGCGATCGATGCCGGGGGCGGGGCGCTCGACGCTCTTCGAAGCCTTCCCAGCGTCAGCACCGTCGCGCAGCTTGCCGACACCGAGCTGGTGGGGCGCGTGCTGCAGCGGGTGCTCGCCCGCCTCACCGAGCGCGCGAACCGGTACGCGGCGGCTCGCTGCAGCGGGCTTGCCGCTTATCGCGCGACGCCGGCGGGCACGAACGAGCCGCGCATCGTGCTGCTCGTCGACGGGTTCGCGGCGCTGCGCCAGGCCGCCGAAGCACTCGGCGGGCCCATCGCGCAGCTGCAGCAGCTCACCGAAATCATGACGACTGGCCGCGCCGCCGGAGTGCACGTCGTCGTCACCGCCGATCGGCCCGGAGCGATGCCCGCGGCGCTCGCCGCAAGCGTGCAGCAGCAGTTCGTGCTGCGGCTCGCAAACCCACACGATTATGCGAGTTTCAGCGTGCCCGCCGACGTGCTCGAAGGTGCCGCGCCGGGGCGCGCGGTGCTCGCGAACGCCGCCAAGCGCGCGTCGGGCGGCGCGGCCGCACCCATCGAGCTTCAGTTCGCCATCGCGGGCGGTGCGCCAGACCTGCGCTCCCAGACGCGCGCGGTCGAGCGCCTCGCTGCCCAGCTGCAAGCGGCCGGTGTGCCTTGCGTGCCTGAGCTACGCAACGCTCCGGATCGCGTGCCGCTTCGCGATCTCCCCGTCGAAGCGGCTAGCCGACCGGTGTACGGCATCAGCACCGACTCAGTCGGCGCTCATGTGATTAGCGTAGATGCGGTCGACGCAGATGCTGCCGGCACAGGTGCAGCCAGCACGGAAGCCGTCGGTGCAGCCGGGGGCGGCTCCCAATTAGTCGAATCGAAGAGCTCGACGGCAGGATCTGCGAGCTCTGCGGTGATTGCGAGCGCCGCGGGTACAGCGGGTGCAGCGGCAGGGTTTGCGCCGGTCGGGCTGCCTGTCGCCGGGCTCGGCGTGATCGCGGGGCCCTCGGGCGCGGGTGTGACGACGGCGGCAACGACCTGTGTAGTGGCGTACTCGCGCTGGGCACGGGCCCGCGGCGAGACGGTGCGGTGCGTGCTGCTGACGTTTGCTGAACGCCGTGATCGTGGTGGCAGTGGTGGCAGTGGTGCGCATAACGCCGCGCAAACGAGCCCAAACGGTTACCCGTGGAATGACGTGGCGTGCGGCGAAGACGAGGTGCGCGAGCTTGCACGAGCCCTCACGATCGAACTGGGTGGCAAGCCGCCGCAAGCAAGGGGACACCCGGCGGCTTGGGCGTCGCCGGGCGGCTCCGTGCCGGTCGGCTCCGTGCCCGTTGGCTCGGTGCCCATTGGTTCAGCGACCGCCGGTTCCGGTTTAGTCAGCGCCGCCCCTGGCGGTCACGCGCCCGTGAGGGGCCCGGGAGACTGGGCGGGCGCTGATCCGGAGCAAGCAGCTTGTGATGCGCGCCAAGGCAGGGAGCAACGCGCTGGGCCCGCTGAGCGCGCTGCTGGCGAGCGCGCCGCGGGGCGACCGGCCGAGCCGCGCACCGTGATCGTGGTCGAGCGGCCTGCCGATGCCGAGGGAACGACGGCCCTGGCCGAGCTGGTGGCGCTCGCCAAAGCGGCCCGCCGAGCCGATGCGCTCGTGCTGTTTGAGTTTGAGCAGGGCACAGGCAGCGCGATCTGGGATCTGTTCGCGGCGCTAAAGCAGCCGACCTGGGGGCTCGCGCTGCAGCCCGACGAGACCGAGAGTCAGAGCCCGTTTCGTGAGAACCTCGGCCGCGTGAAGCGGGCGAACTTTGCGCGGGGGCGCGGGTTCGCGATCGAACGCGGTCGTGTCACTCCAGTGCACGTGGCGCTCACGTGAGAATAATCTGCAGATCGAGCTTGCGCGTGTCGCGAGCATGATCTAAGCTTGACCCTTGGCTGTGCGCCGTCCCAGTGCGCAGACCGCAGGAGCGATTCTTGACCGAGGCTTTCTCGGCCCGGGCGCTCTGGCAGACAAGAAATCTTGGGTGAGGCCGTCCGGTCTCACGGTATGAGAGGAAACACCATGGCAGCAGTGTGCCAGGTGACCGGCGCCGTTCCCGGCTTTGGTCACAACATTTCACACTCGCACCGTCGCACCAAGCGTCGGTTCGATCCGAACATCCAGAAGAAGACCTACTTCGTGCCTTCACTCGGCCGCAAGGTGACGCTCACCCTGTCGGTTAAGGGCATCAAGGTGATCGATGCCCGTGGCATCGAGTCGGTTATTGCTGACCTTCAGAAGCGTGGGGTGAAGTTCTAATATGGCTAAGGATAAGGACGTACGTCCGATCATCAAGCTCAAGTCGACGGCTGGCACCGGGTTCACTTACGTGACCCGCAAGAACCGTCGTAACACACCCGACCGCCTCGTGCTCAAGAAGTACGATCCGGTTGTGCGCAAGCACGTAGATTTCCGAGAGGAGCGCTAAACATGGCTAAGAAGAGCATGATTGCGAAGAACAAGCAGCGTCAGGTCATCGTTGAGCGTTACGCCGCGAAGCGCCTCGAGCTGAAGAAGGCCCTCATCGATCCCAACGGGACCGACGAGAGCCGCGAGGCCGCACGCGTTGGCCTCCAGAAGCTGCCCCGCAACGCATCGCCGGTGCGCGTGCGCAGCCGCGACGTCATCGATGGCCGCCCCCGTGGCGTGCTGTCGAAGTACGGCGTTTCGCGTGTTCGCTTCCGTGACATGGCACACCGTGGCGAGCTGCCCGGCATCACCAAGTCGAGCTGGTAAGCACGAGCTTTAAAGGCGGGCGTGGATCTTTTCAGATCCGCGCCCGCTTTTTGTTTGCCCGCGGGTTCTGTGTTCGGGTACGCCCGCCCGCCCGCCCGCCCGCACCGAAGCGCGCGGGCAAGGGTCGGGGAAAGAGGGAAGACAAAATCTTGCGTGAAATAATTGTAGGACAATGGTACAGTTCAACTAAAGCCTGTTAATGGAGACAAGGAGTGAACCATGACCGCCACAGCTACCGCTTTCCCCGTGCGCGCAAAAACCGAGGTGCCCGGCCCGCGCTCGCGCGAGCTCACCGCACAAAAAGCCGCCCATGTGTCTGATGCCGTGGCGCCAGCGCTGCCTGTATATATCGCGTCGGCAAACGGCTCAGTGCTCACGGACGTAGATGGCAATGAGTTCATTGACTTCGGTTCGGGTATCGGGGTCACCTCGCTCGGCCACGCCAACGAGCTTGCGATCAACGCCGCGGTCGAGCAAGCTCACAAGTTCACACACACGTTGTTCTCCGTGACGCCATACGAGGGTTACGTCGAAGTTTCAAAGCGGCTCAACGCCATCACCCCCGGTGACTTCGCGAAGAAAACTGTGCTCAGCTCGACCGGAGCCGAAGCCATCGAAAATGCGATGAAGATTGCTCGCGCCTACACCCGTCGCAACGGAATCGCCGTGGTTGATCACGCGTACCATGGGCGCACAAGCCTCACCCTTGGCCTCAACTACAAGGCGGTGCCCTACGCCTCGGGCGCAGGGCCACGCCCCGGCGAGATCTACCGCGCCGCGAACTCGTACCCATTTAGGGACGGCGCGGACGGTGTTGCCGCGGCAAGGGCGGCGATCGCACACCTCGAGAAAATCTCGGGAGCAGAGAACCTGGCTTGCCTACTCATCGAACCGATTCAGGGTGAGGGCGGCATCATCGTCCCGGCAGAGGGCTACCTTGAAACACTGCAGGCGTGGTGCCGTGACAACGGCATCGTGGTCGTCGCCGATGAGATTCAGACGGGCCTCGGGCGCACTGGCAAACTGTTTGCCAGCGAGCACTTCGGGTTTGTGCCCGACCTCGTCGTGACAGCAAAGGCGATCGGTTCGGGCTTTCCGCTCTCGGCCGTTACCGGTAGGGCCGAGATCATGGACGGTATGCTGCCTGGCGGCCTAAGTGGCACGTTCAGCGGCAACCCGGTCGCTTGCGCGGCGGCCGTGCAGGTGATCGATCAGCTTGAAACGCCCGGAACGATGGAGCACACCGCCGAGGTGGGCGAGCGCATTCAATCGGGCCTGCGTGCGCTGCAGCAGAAGTTCGCTGAGATTGGCGACGTGCGCGGCATGGGCGCACTGCACGGTATTGAGCTCGTGAGCGCCAGCGGTTCGCCAAACGCCGAACTCTATAAGAGGGTGAGCGCAGCCGCTGCCTCCCGCGGTCTCCTCGTTCTTGGCGGGGGAAGCGACGGCCATGTGCTGCGTCTGCTCCCCGCGATCAACATCTCGTTTGACCTTGTCGACGAGGCGCTGCACCTCTTGCACAAGGCGTTCGAAGAGGCAACGGCGTGACCGCCGCAAGTACCGCGACAGCGACCATCGCGCAGCCCACCCCGTCACGGCTCGACGCCTCACATGCGGCGCTCGCGAGCCTGCCCGCGCACGCAAATCACGATCCGCGTGATGCTGAGTTTGCCGTGCTCGATCCGTCGACCGAGCAGCGCATCGCGACGCTGCCGAGCCTCACGCCCGCGCAGGCCATCGAAGAGCTGACCATCGCAGACGAGGCGGGCAAGGCCTGGGCGAAAACGACACCGCGTCACCGCTCAGACACGCTGCGCAACGTATACGAAGTGCTGCTTTCTAACCGCGACCGGCTCGCCTACGTCATCAGCCGCGAGATGGGCAAGACGCTGCCCGAAGCGCTGGGCGAGGTGCAGTACGCCGCCGACTATGTGCGGTGGTACGCCGACGAGCTGCTGCGGCCGTCGGGCGGCTACCGCGAGAACCCCGCGGGCGGATCACTGATCCTCACCCGGCGGGCGCCCGTGGGCACCGCGGTGCTGATCGCACCGTGGAACTTTCCGATGGCAATGATCACGCGGAAGATCGCGCCTGCGCTCGCGGCGGGCTGCGGCTCTGTGATCAAGCCCGCGGGCCTCACCCCGCTCACCACCCTGCTCACCGTGGAGTTGATGGCCGAGGCAGGTGTGCCGCGCGAGCTCATGCGGGTCGTCACGACCCGTGACTCGGCCGGGTTCAGTGAGGCGGTGCTGAGCGACCCCCGGGTGCGCAAAGTGTCATTCACCGGATCAACCGGAGTGGGCAGCACGCTGATGCAGCTGGCGGCCAAAAATATCGTCAAGAGTTCAATGGAGCTGGGCGGCAATGCCCCGCTCATCGTGTTTGATGACGCGGATCTCGAGCGCGCCGTCGACGGGGCGATGCTCGCGAAGCTGCGTAACGGCGGTCAGTCGTGCGTGGCTGCGAACCGCATCTTCGTGCAAGACGGCATCGCCGACGCCTTCGTCGAGGCATTCAGCGAAAAGATGCGCAACGTGCGGCTCGGTAATGCGATCGCCGACGGCGCAGACTTGGGCCCGATGGTTGACAGGCGGGCGGTCGATCGACTCTCGGGTCTCGTCGAAGACGCGACGGCACACGGGGCCGAGCTTCGCGTGGGCGGTCGCGCACCCGCTGGCGCGGGCTATTTCTTCGAGGGCACAGTGCTCGACCGTGTCCCCGCAGACGCCGAGATCGCTACGACAGAGATCTTCGGCCCGATCGCAGCGATCAGCCGATTCAGCAGTGAAGCAGAAGTGATCGAGCGAGCCAACGACACCCCGTTTGGGCTTGCCGGGTACGTGTTCACCGAGAACCTGGATCGCGCGCTGAACGTCGCAGACGCACTCGAGACGGGCCTCGTCGGTATCAATAACGGTGTGCCGTCAAACGTGGCCGCGCCGTTTGGGGGAGTGAAACAGTCGGGCCTTGGCCGCGAGGGTAGCGGTGAAGGTCTCGAAGAGTACCAAGAGGTGCGCTTCTACAACATCGCGCGCCGTGCCACGAGTTAGTTGCGTGCGTGCAAGGCGGGCCTGATTCGGGTCAATCGTCGGCGACCAGCCCCCGTGTACAAAAAATATGCGCGACTACTTCCGTTTCTGGGTCAGTTTTAAACGGAAGTAGTCGCGCATATTTTACTTTCGCCGCGCGCTGGCGCAGCCGAACGCTACGCGGCCGCGGCTCGCGCGCGCAGAATGTCGGTGAGGCGAGCCTGGTTCTCGTCAATGTGTTGCAGTGTGAGCCGCTCGGCATCGGCCACGCGCCGCTCGAGGATCGCCTCGACGATCTCGCGGTGCCGTTCAACGATGGGTGTTTGCGGGTACCGGTATTCTTCGTCTGCGTGCGAGAGCACCGAGAAGTAAAACACCAGCTCCTTGCAGATCGACGCGTAGAACGCCGAGATGCGCTCAGAGTCCAACAGCCCCACGATCGCCTGGTGCAGCGCGAGATCCGCCGCCACAATTGGCTCGGCTGCGGGCACGCTCGTCGACGCCTCAAGGTGCTCCCACGCTCGACGTAGTTGGTTGAGGCCACCCTCGGTTGGTACCGCGCGAACCGCTGCTGTCTCAAGGTGCCGTCTGGTGCGGTAAAGGTCGTCGAGATCTGCCAGTGAGGGATCGCTCACAATCGCCCCGCGGTGCATCTCGTACTTCACGAGGCGACTGCGCTCAAGGAGCCGGATCCCCTCACGTAGCGAGTTGCGCGAGATGCCGAGTCGCTCGGCGAGCTGTGTCTCACGAAGGGGCTCACCCGCCTCGAGCACGCCCGCCACGATGAGCTGCATGAGACGGTCTGAAACGAGTTCGGCCGCGCTCTTTCGGTGGAGTGGTTCATCGAGCGGATGCGTCATAGTGGCAGGTTACCAGGAACGAAATTATTGTCCTACAACCTGACGCGACTCGGTGATGGGCCCCACTGTTGCTTCGGCGATGGCGGATTGACAGGCCGCTATAACGGGGGAGCGTTCGGTCCCGCGCCGCACGAGCGTATACAGGGCACGCTCAAGCACCTCGCCCGCGCCCAGGTCGATTACGAGTGACGGGTCGAGGTTGGCCGTTACCGAGTGCGGCAGAAATGCTGCTGCGAGCCCCTGCTCAACGAGTAACCGGTGCACGTGAAAGTCAGAGGAGACGAATCGTACTGTTGGCTCAAATCCCGCGCTGCGGCACACAGCACGCATCCAACTGAATGAGTCGCTGCTGGTGGGCTCTGCCGCCCACGGCACCTGAGCTGGGTTGGCGCCTGCATGCGGGAGATAAGCGACGAGTTTCTCGTGCATTACCAGCGAACGTACGATGCCGCGGGTAGGCGGCAGCGGAAACCCTGCATACTCGTCGACGAGGGCAATATCGGCTCGTCGGGCTAAGAGTTCAGTGACGGCCTGCTCAGGGTCAAGCTCGACAAACTCAACCTCGAGCCCCGGTGCCATACGCGTGAGCGCTCGCACGCTCTCGCCGAGGGCTGCGATTGAGAACGTGTGGAACGCTGCAATGCGCACGGTGCCGCTAAGGCCTTCGCGCGCCCGCGTGAGCGCAGCCTCGGCCGTCTCGAGCGCGGCGAGCACCTCCTCGGTGTGAGCCACGAGTTCGTGCGCCGCCGGGGTGAGCTGGATCCCGCGACCGAGTGCCACAGTGAGGGGCACACCTGTTTCGGCTTCGAGTCGTGCGAGCTGCTGTGAAACGGCCGAGGGGCTGATATTGAGGGCCGTGGCGGCCGCTGTGACGCCGCCGCGCAGCGATACTTCGCGCAGCAGCGTGAGTTTGCGTACGTCGAGCACGGCACTCCAATCCTTCAGTTCTCGTTAACGGTATTGTTCGCGATTTGGGGCTAGAAGTAAACAGTATCGAGTTCTACAGTGAGGATACCGACACAACGAGGTGGGTTAAAGGAGTGAAGATGAACGCGCAGGAGCTGCTGGGAGCCGAGGTTGACCGCAGAGTCACGGCGGTACAGCAACGCATGGAAACGGCCGGTCTCGACGGGCTCATCGTGGCGGATCCTGCCAACATCTACTACCTCACCGGCTACAACGCCTGGTCGTTCTATATGCCGCAATTGCTATTCGTGCCTGTTGCGGGCGAACCGATACTCGCCATGCGCGAAATGGACGCGCAGGGTGCGCACCGCACGGCCGTGCGCTTTGCTGACGACGTGCTCGCATACCCAGAGACCTATGTGCACCAGTCAGACCGTCACCCCATGACATGGGTGGGCGAGCAGCTGCGCGCCCGCGGCTACGGCAAACCCCTGCGCATCGGGTACGAGGGCGATGCCCACTTCTTCAGCGTGCGCGCTTTTCTCGCACTGCAACTCAGCCTGCCTGAATGGCTGCTCGTCGACTCGAACGAGCTCGTGAACTGGGTGCGTGTTGTGAAATCAGACTACGAAATCGACCTCATGCGTGCCGCTGGCCGGGTGTGTACGGGCGCCATGAACCAGGCGGTAGCGTCGCTCGCGGCGGGCAGACCGCTCAACGAAGTGGCGGCAGAGGTAATGGCAGCCCAGGCCCGAGGCGCCGACGGCGTCGACGGTGACTACCCCGCGATCGTGCCCATGTTTCCGCGCGGGGAAGGCGCTGATACGCCTCACCTCACCTGGACTGCAGAGCCGGTCACCGCGCGCGAGGCCGTCTCTATTGAGCTCGCAGGCGTACACAAGCGCTACCACGCGCCGCTGGCACGAACCGTTTCGCTGGGCCAACCGACCGCTGAACTCGACCGGCTCGCTCAGGTCACCATCGAAGGACTTAATACGGTACTCGACGCCCTCAAACCGGGCACGACACCAGCCGCGGCGGTCGCGCGGTGGGATGAGGTACTCAAACGCAACGGGTACGAAAAGCGGTCGCGACTTGGCTACTCCATCGGCATAGGGTTTCCGCCCGACTGGGGCGAGCACACCGTGAGTCTGCGGGCCGACGACCACACTGAACTCCAAGAAAATATGACGTTTCACGTGATCGCGGGCATGTGGATGACCGGCTACGGCTTCGAAGCGTCGGAGTCCGTACGGGTCTCAACTGACGGCGTCGAGTGTTTTACCGACGTACCCCGCCAACTCATCGTGAAGAAAGGTTAGATACCGTGACGACAGCTCAGCGTGCAGACGAGCAGCAGCAGACCCGCACCCAGCACCGGCCGCGCCTCGCGCAGCGCAGCGAGCGGCTCATCGGCTCCATCATCGACGCGTCCACCGGGATCCTGGCCGAGCAAGAACACGACATCGTGCGGTTCGCGATGGGGGCGCCGGGCGAAGACCTGATTCCTGTAGCCGACCTCAACGAATCGTTCGGGCGGGCGAGCACGGGCCGCTTCGACTATGGCGAGTCTGAGGGCGCCCCGGCGCTGCGCGAAGAAATCCTCAGGCTCGCCGCAGACGCGGGTGCGCCCACGAGTGATGACCGCCTGCTCGTGACGACGGGCGGTATGCAGGGCCTCGACCTTGCCTTCAAACTGTGTGTCGACCCCGGCGACCTCGTCATCATCGAGGCCCCCACTTACACGAACGGGTACGCGACGGCGCTCAGCTACGGCGCAGAGGTGATTGCCGCTCCCACTGACAGCGAAGGGCTCGTGGTTGAGGCGCTGCCCGAACTCGTGCGCCGTGCGGGCCGCACGCCGCGTTTGATTTACACGATCCCCAACTTTCAAAACCCCCGCGGGGTGACGCTCAGCCGCGCCCGGCGAGAACTGCTTATTGAGCTCGCCGAACAGTGGGGCAGCATCATCCTCGAAGACGACCCCTACGGTGTATTGCGGTTCGCCGGTGAACACGTGCCCGGCCTGGCCGAGATCGCGCCCGGTCACCCGCTCATCTTCCAGGTGCGCACGTTCTCAAAGACCATCGCGCCCGGCCTGCGCACCGGCTGGATCGACGTTGACCCAGAGATTCGTCGGGTAGCGGTGAACGCGAAGCAAGCGATGGACACCTGCTCGAACATGCCCACCCAGATCGCGGTCGCCGACTACTTGGCGCGTGGTAAGTTTCGTGAACACGTCGACCACCTGCTGCCGATCTACCGCGACCGTAAGGCGGCGATGCAGCGCGCACTCACCACACACCTGGGTGATCGCGTGCAAAGCACCGACCCCGAGGGGGGCTTCTTTCTGTGGCTTACCCTGCAGGGCGAATTCGGTGGCATCGACACCGAGAAACTGTTCACCGCCGCGCTCGCAGCCGGCGTCGCCTACATTCCCGGCCCCGCGTTCACAGTCGACGCGAGCATGCGCAACGCTCTACGCGTGTGCTTCGCCACCTCCACACCCGAGCGCATCGACGAGGGCGTACGCAGGCTCGCTGTGACCCTCGGCCATGCCGCTGACCACGGCGGGAGCGACGTATGACCAACACCCGCGTGCACATTGCCGCCTCTTCAGATGAGGGCATCGAGGCCCGCCTAGACGCGCTCATCAACACCGATCAGATCACGGCCGATACCTGCGACCTGATCAGGGGCCGCGGCGAGAATCCCGGCGGCACCGAGGGCGAGACCGTGCGCCGCCTCGCTGCGATCCTCACCCGCGAGGGAGCGACGGTCACGCAGCAAGAGCTCGCTCCGGATCGCCCAAACCTCAAGGCGGTGTGGGGTCCAGCGGGCGGCCCGGCCGTCCTGTTTCTGGGCCACAGCGACGTAGTGCCGGCGGGCGAGGGATGGACCGGGGATCCCTTCGAGCCGCGCATGGATGTGAGCGGGGGCGGATCCGGCGCGATCATCGGGCGCGGAGCCACCGACATGAAGGGCGGGCTCGCGGCCGTGATTGCGGCCTGCAGTGCGCTCGCGCGAGAGCGGCCCGACCTGCGGCTCGAACTACTGTGCACCGTTGATGAAGAGGACCGCTCGCGGGGAGTGCAGCTCGCGCTCGCAAGCGAGCCCGCGCGCCCCTACCTCGCGTGCATTGTCGCAGAGCCCACCAACCTCGACGTGGTGATCGGGTGCCGTGGCGCGAGCAACCTGCGCATCGAAGCGGTGGGCGCGTCGGCGCACGCCGGGCGCCCCGCCGACGGGGTCAGCGCGATCTATGCCGCCAGCCGCGTCGTCGAAACCGTGCGCGAGCTGCACGGGAGAGCACAAGCGGGACCGCACGACGGCCTGCTCGGCGCGCCCACCTGGAACGTCGGCACCATCGCGGGCGGCAGCGGCACCTCCATGGTGCCCCGCGTCTGCACCGTCACTGTCGACCGCCGCACCATGCCCGGCGAAGACCCGCACGAAATCTTGGCGGCGCTGCTCGACGACGCGCGCGCAGACATCACCCGCACCGCCTTCGACGGACACGACCGTGTTGAACTGACGGGCGCGGTCGACATGATGATGCCCGGGTTTCGTACTGATCCGGAGTCGCCGCTCGTGCACGCGGCCACGAGCGCGCTTGCAGCGGTCGCGGTCGCGGCGCGCGTGACCGGGTGGAGCGCGGCCTGTGAGGGCGGCTACATCGCCGCCCATCACGGCTGCTCCACGATCATCTTGGGGCCGGGTGACATTAATACCCAGGCCCACCAGCCCGATGAGCGCGTCGAAGTCGACGACCTCACCCGGGCCGCACAAGCCTATGCGCGCATCGTGCTGCGCATGGTGGGGGACACCATCACCTAATTCGGTGGGCAGCCAATGGCGGCCGCCCACAGAGAGGAAACATCATGTCACACACAACCAATCTCCCGCCGATCACGCGGGACATCGACCTCACTCCGTTGCAGCGCAGCCAGACGCGCAAATCGGTGGCGGGGTCTGCCGTGGGCAACGCGATCGAGTGGTTTGACTACGGAGTGTATGGCTACCTAGTCGTGTACATTGCACCGCTGTTCTTCGACTTCGGGGGCGACCCCGATAGCGCATGGCCGCGCATTCTCGCGCTCGCCACATTTGCGGTGTCGTTTCTGGTGCGGCCGCTCGGTGGCATCATCCTCGGGCCGCTGGGTGACCGGGTGGGGCGCCGCGCCGTACTCATGTTCACGATCGCGCTGATTAGTCTCTCGACGGCCGCGATTGCGCTCTTGCCCACCTACGAGGTCGCGGGCATGTGGGCGCCGCTGTTACTCGTGTTCTTGCGCATGGTGCAGGGCTTCTCAGCCGGAGGCGAGTATGCGGGCGCCGCTGTATTTATGGCCGAGCATGCACCCGATAATAGACGAGGGTTCTATGGGTCGTTCCTCGAGTTCGGCACGCTCGTGGGCTTCTCGGGTGCCGCCGTGCTGTGCACTGGCCTCACGCTCGCAGTAGGGGAAGACGCCATGATGGGTGGCTGGTGGCGGCTACCGTTCGCGCTCACCCTGCCGCTCGGCCTGATCGCGCTGTGGATGCGCCGTCACGTCGAAGAACCCGAGACGTTCACCGATCAGATCAAGTTGCAGGGCGGGGCGCCGTCGGCGACGGGCGCGCTGCGGCGGCTGCTGAAGGACTACCCGGCACAGATCTTCAAACTGATGGGGTTTGTGGTGCTCATCAACGTCGCGTTCTACCTCGTGCTCACCTACATGCCGAGTTACCTGTCGGTGACGCTCGGACACGGTGCGGCCGAGTCGACGTTCTCGCTCGTCATTATTCAGCTCGTGATGGTCGCGGTGATTGTGCCGTTCGGTGCGCTGTCTGACCGGATCGGCCGCAAGCCGCTCTTGGTTACGGCGAGCCTCGGGTTCATCTTCCTGTCGGTGCCCGCCGTGATGCTGATTCAGATTGACAGCATTTGGACGCAGCTGGCGGGAATCGGCATGCTCGGCCTGTTCTTGGTGATGATCATTTCGAACATTTCGGCCACCATGCCCGCGCTGTTTCCGACCGCGGTGCGCTACTCGGGCTTCGCGATCGGGTACAACATCTCGACCGCGCTGTTTGGTGGCACGGCGGGTGCCGTCAACGAGTACCTGATCGATGTCACCGGTAACGTGCTCGTGCCAGGGTGGTACCTGGTCGGGGCGGGGGTGATCGGCCTAATTTCGATTCTCACATTCAAGGAGACCGCGGGGCGCTCACTGCGGGGCAACGGCGTGCCAGGCAGTGATGATGACGCGCGCCGCGCAGCGGGTGAGACACTCATTGGTGGCAAGCGAAACTAGCGTGGTTGGGCGAAGGGAAACTAAAACATGACACACACATCGAACACCGGCGCGGTCGCGATTGTGACGGGCGGCACCTCGGGCATCGGCGTGACGATCGCGCAGCGCCTCGTCGCACAGGGAATGCGGGTGCTCGTTACTGGGCGGTCAGTAGAACGCGGCGAGCGAGTCGTCAGCGAACTCGGTGACGCCGCTCGGTTCGTGGCGGCAGACCTCAACACCAGCGAAGGCATCACAAGCGTGATCGAGGCGGCGAAGCAGCACTTCGGCCGCATCGACGTGCTCGTCAACAACGCGGCGATCGACCACACGAACGACCTGCTCGAAGTGACCGATCAAGAGATTCGCGACACGTTCGAAACGAACACGTTTGGGGCGATGAACATGCTCATTGCCGCAGCACGGGTGATGCGTGAGCAGGGCGACGGCGGTGCGATCATCAACGTTACCTCGCGGCTGGCGAGCATCGGTGTGCCCACGATGGGTATTTACAGCGCGAGTAAGGGCGCGATGCTCGCGTTCACGAAGGCCGCCGCGATCGACCTCGCCCAGTATGGGATACGCGTCAACGCTGTCGCCCCGGGCATGACCGCCACCCCACTCTATGAAGAGTGGATCGCGGGCGAAGACGACCCAGCAGCTACCGCCGCACGCGTGGCCGCCGCGATTCCACTGCGCCGCATCGCCCAGCCCCAAGACGTCGCGGCGACGGTCGCGTTTCTCGCGTCGGCCGAGGCCGAGTACCTTACGGGCGTCTCAATTCCCGTCGATGGCGGGTATCTCGCACAGTAATGCAACGCCGCGGTGTTCTCGGGTGGCGTATTTTCGTAAGGCTTGCCGCGAATCTTCGTGAAAATCCGCATCATTCCGCCAAATTAGGGTAGATTCGTAGCGATCAACCGATCGGATCCGTCGACTTGACGGAAAACCTGAACCAGATCAGGGGCCGGCGCACGACGCGCCACCGCCCATGGAAGGACACAACATGGCACTCAACAAGACCGAGCTCGTAGCCAAGATCGCCGCAGAGACCGGCCAGAGCCAGGCCGCGGTTTCCAGCGTGATCGACGGTTTCTTCACCGCCGTCTCAGAGACCGTCGCCGCTGGCGAGAAGGTTTCGATCCCCGGCTGGCTGTCGTTCGAGTCGGCCACCACCGCCGCTCGCACGGGCCGCAACCCCCGCACCGGCGACACCATCGAGATCGCCGCTGGCAAGCGCGTCAAGGTTTCGGTTGGTTCGAAGCTCAAGGCTGCCGTGAAGTAATTTCACGATCGGTTACCGCGCCCCCTGCTCTCGTTTGAGACAGGGGGCGCTGTGCTGTGCGGGCGCTGTGCTGTGTGGGCGCTGTGCTGTGGGGGCGCTGTGCTGTGCGAGCGCTGTGCCGTGGGGGCGCTGTGCTGCTTGAGAGGACCAGTCGGCATCGAAATGACGAGTCGGCATCGAAATGACGTTTTTCCCGTGCCTGCTCGTCATTTCGATGCCGTCTCGTCGCGGGGCGTCGCGTCTCGTGCCGTCTCGTCGCGGGCAGGGCAGGTAACGGGGCCTGCGAGCCGGCGCCCCACACACTGGGCGCGCCGGCCACGCGCACTACTCCGTCACGCGAAACACGCCGTTCGCGCCCCGCTCGGCGTCGACCATCAGGTGTGACACGAAGGGGTAGTTACCCGCTTCAGGGAAGACGAGCTCGACGTATCCGCCCTGCGCGGGCTGCAGCGCGAGCGCCTGCGAGCCCGTGTCGGTCGCTCGGTTAATCAAGAACCGCCCCTCGCTCCACACGGTGTCGAACTGCCCGCCGATCACGTGAAAGCTCGACGCCCGGTTGGGCCCCGCATCGAGCAGCCATACGCGCACCCGCTCGCCCACCTTCGCGGTGAGCGGCGACCGGGCGTACTGGCTTGCTACCCCGTTAAACACGACGAGGTCGGGCCGCTCGGCGGCGATCTTGTCGACGTCAACCTCGCCCGGTCCGCTCGCGCTGCCCGCTGCGCTGCCCGCTGCGCTGCCTGCTGCGCTGCCTGCTGCGCTGCCCGGCGCGCTGCCCGCTGCGGCACCGTTCGAGCCCGCGCGGCCCTTTGATCCGGATCGAGCCTCGCCCGAGCCTTCGACAGCCGAGCCTGCAGCGCCCGAGCCCGCGACCCCCGAGCCGCCCAGATAGTACTCAGACTGCACGAGCACGTAGCTGCGGTCGACCGCGGGCAGATCGTCGGGCTCGATGATCACCGCGCCAAACATGCCGTTTGCGATATGCGCAGACATGGGCATGGTTGAGCAGTGATACATCCAGATGCCCGAGCGGGTCGCGGTGAACGTGTAGGTCAGCTTCTCGCCCGGAGCGATCGTGCGCATCGGCTTGTCGGGCGCGAGGGCGCCCGCGTGAAAGTCGATCGAGTGCCCGATCGTGCCGTCGTTGATGAGGGTCACCTCGAAGGTGTCGCCGACGCGTCCGTGCAGCACGGGCCCGGGGGCGGAGCCGCCGAAAGTCCACAGTTGCTGTAACACCGGCCCCTTCTTTCCGGGCGCTACGGGTAGCGCGAGCTCGCTCACGGGCAGCGTCACTCGGTGCGTGACGGGCTGCGCCGCTGCGTCCTCGCTGTCGCGCGCGGGCAGCGGCTTGAGCGCCGCGTCGCGCGCCTTGAACTTGCGCCCCAGGTCACCCTCCATGAGGTCGACGAGACTCGCGGCGCCAGAGCTCGCGGCACCCGCCGCGCTGGCCCCACCGTCGGTTGCCGAACCGTGCATGCCGCTCATGTCGCCCATGCCGCTCATGTCGTGCGCGCCGGATCCGGCTGTGCCCGTGCCGTTCGCCGCCGTGCCCGCGTTAGCTGCGCCCGCGTTTGCTGCGCCGCTGGCCGCCGTGGCGTCGCCGGCAGGGGCGTCGCCCGTCGCAATGATGTCGAGCGTCATGCCCATCTGGCGGTGGCCGATGATCGAGCACCATCCGGCTACATCGTTGGTGATGACGCCGACATCGATCGTGGCGCTTGCGCCGGGAGCGAGCCGCTCGCCGCCCGTGCCGTTCTCGAACACGAGGTCGTGCGGTTGCTCTTTGTCGGTGTTGGTGAGCTCGATGACGAGTCTGGTGCCGCGGGGCACCTCGATGCTGCTGGGCGTGAAGTGCATGTTTGCGGCCTCCACCCGCACGGTCTGCACGGGAGCGTCGGCGGTGTTTGCGGCGGAGCCCGCCGTGCCCGCACTGCCGGCTCCCAGCCCTGTACCGCTCAGCCCTGTGCCGCCCAGCCCCGTGCTGCCCGCGAATCCGCCCGCGCCGATCGCCGGCATGCCCCGTGTGAGCGACGCGAGGGCGTGCGGGTCGGCGGCGCCCGCGAGGGCGGTCACGAGCACGACCGCTGTGAGCCCGAGGAGCGCTTGCCCGCTGCGCCGGCCAGCGGGGTGGGAGCGCTCAGGCACGAGTGCGCCGCGTGCGGGAATAGGCGCGAGTCCGCTGCCCGCGCTGCCCGCGCTGCCCGCGCTGCCCGCGCTGCCCGCGCTGCCCGCGCCGCTTGTGCCGCTCACGCCGCGTTCGCTCGCCGGCGCGTAAGCGGGAATCGGCGCAAGCCCAGACCGCGCGGTCTTGCCGCCGCCAGCGCCGCTGCCCGCACCGCCCTCTGTGCGTGCCGCGACGACGGCTGCCGCCTCGCGCTTCGCCGCCTTCTGCTGTTTGAGGGCACGCACAAACAGCGGCAAGAACGAGGCCATCGCAACGAGATACAACATCGACGCGGCGACCCGCATGAGACTTGTCACGGGTAGCGCGCACACGAACAGGGCGGTGTTGGCGGTCGCCACGCGCAGCGTGCCGCCCGCATCGAACACGGCGGTGCCCGCGCGCACGGCAGACGGCCCCCCACCCAGCACCACAGGAACGAGGTAGCTCAGCGCACCCAGCAGCACCTGCGCCGCGAACCCCGCCGCTAGAAACGGCGCGGCCCAGTCGATCGCGGCGCGCAGCTCAGCAAGCGCTGCGCCAGCCCCCGATCCAGCCCCCGAACCCGGCGCGGCCCCCGGCGCCAACAACGCCTCTGCCACCCCCGACGCCCCCCACGCGGCGATGCTCCACACGCACAGCACCACGAGCAGTGCAAACCACCACACGAGCGCGGCACCCACCGACAGCGTCGCGAATGACTTCGGGGCAGCTCCGCGGGCAGCCGCAAACAGGGCGACACCGATGATGAGCAGCCCCACCGCGTACCCCGCGAAGCCGAGCGTCACGAGTGGCACCACGCCAAACGCGGCGCCGAGCGCAGCTATCACGACCGACAAAGCCAGCACGGGCAGGGCGCGGGCGGCGTCGCGGGCGGCCGAATCGGCGGCCCGGGTGCGCAGCATGGTCGGCCACAGCGTGACCACGGTGCCCGCGACGGTGAGCCCCATCCAGCCGAGCACGTTCGTGATCGCGTGCGCGAGCACCACCCCGCCACCGGGGGAGTCGGGGCCCGCCAGCCAGGCACCCAGCCCCGCACCAAATGGCAAGAAGGCGGCCGACGCCACGTAGTAGCGCAGCGACTTCGTGAACCGGCCGGGCAGCGCCCCGCGTAGCCTGCGCCACAGGTTGACACCGTGCCACACGACGGCCGCCGACAGCAGCGCAGCGCCCGCGACGGTGAGTGGCCACGCGCCCAGCGGAACCCCCACGAGCACCAGCGCGATGCCCCCGTTCGCCACGATGAGGCGCGCGTTCTGCCCGGCGCGGTCGCGCGTTGACTGCCTGCTGCGGGTGAGCGCGTAGCTAAAGTGCTGGCTCCACACCAGGATCGCGTGGGTAATCGCACCCAAGAACAGCAGGTGCAGCATCAGCCAGCTCGCCGCCGGCAGCCACCGGTGCGTGATCGTCGAGACGACGAGCAGCACGAGCCACACGAGTGTCGGCAGGTCGCGCATCACCCAGAATCCGCGGCCTCGGGGCTGCGCTGCGGGCTGTGCTGCGGGCTGCGCCCCCTTAAGCAGCGCCCCCTCGGGTCGAGACAGGTTAGGCATGTGTCTGATCCTCTTCGGGTACGGCGGCGGGCGCGGCCTGGGGCTCAGGCGCGCTCTGGGGTGCAGGCACGGTGGGCAGGCGATGATCCGGATCAGAAGGCGCAGCCCTGAGCGCAGAGACGAGCGCGGTCACGACGAACAGCAAGAGCGCGGCGACCGCGAGCGCGCCGCCGAACTGCCAGGCAGGCACGAAGCCGAGCCCGTCGCCGAGCCAGATGCGCACGATGAGGCTCGCGTGCAGCAGCGCCGCGGGCAGCCACATGAAGGGCCGGTACGGCAGCTTCACGTGCAGCACCGCGGGCAAAATCGTGGTCGCGTGCGCCATGATCATCGACAGCGCGAAGCCGAGCAGCACCGCGTGGATCACGGCGTCGTAGCGCGGCTGCGTGACGGGCGCGCCAAACAGCAGGGTGCCGCCCGCGACGGCGAGCCAGAAGTATCCGGCGAGCATGCAGGCCGCCATGAACTGGCTCGCTCCTGCGGTGCGAATGGTGCGGCGGGCGATGTCGTGCCACGCGAGCCACACGGTGAGCGACAGGGTGGCGGCGCCCAGGCCAATCGCGCCGAGGTGGGGGAGCGCGAGCCCGAGCGCGAGCGTCAGCGCGATTGCCCACGCATGCGCGAGCAGCACAGTGCCGGCGCGCTCGCCCATGGTGATCGCGGCGAGTTCGACGCGCTCAGCGCAGATGGTGAGCACAATGAATCCGATGAGCCACGGCACGACGGAACTCATGGGCGCGCCCGCCGCCCACAGCGCCGCGCCGCCCGTCGCGAGGGCCGCGCCGAGCAGCTGCACGATGAGCGGGATGTCGTAACGCCTGCGCCACAGCGGCAGATAGTTGATCGTGAACGCGAGGCTGCCCACGGCGAGCACCCACTGGCCCGCGGCGAGGGGCAGCGCGTCCACAAACAGCAACACGCCGCCAGCGCCGAGCAGAGCGGGTGCGAGGTACCCCCACCAGCGCTTCAGCGCCGTGGCGCGCTCGAGCGCGATGAGGGTGCCCAGGAACCCGAGGGTGAGCAGCATGCCGTGTACTTCTGGAAACCGGGCGGCCGTGATGGGGGCGGGCAGCCCGAGCAGCAGCAGCGCCGCGTCGAGCCCCATGATGAGGCTGGCGCCCGCGGGCAGCAGCCAGAACAGGCGGGGTGACACCCGAGTGCGGGTGGTGCCGGTGCTGCGGGCGGTGGTGGTGGCGTTGGTGAGGTTGGTGGGCCCCGTTGCAGTGGCATCGGTAGCGCCGCGCTTGCCGCTCATGAGCGCACCCGCAGCTCGAGGGTGCACTCGCCGGGTCCCGTCATGGGAGTGAGCGTTGAGCCCGCGTCGCGCGCACCGATCGCTTCGAGCGCCCCTTCGACCATGCCCAGGTGCACGGCGCAGACGATCTCGGGCCGGTGCACCGCCGCCGCGACGAGTGGGCAGCGCTTCAGTAGCACCCGAGCCTCAGAGGTGTCGGCGCGCGGTGCGAAGCCCTGCTCTTGCATCACGGCGATCACGGTGCGGCGGGCGTCGCCTGGCGAGGCCGCTCGGGGCAGCTCGGCGGCGAGCGTGCGGCCCCAGGCGAGGCCGACGGCGCGGGCGCGATCCGGAGCTTCATCGCCCGTCGCTGCGAGCCCATCGGCCAGCGCCATCGCGAGGCCGGCGTAGGGCGAGTCGGCCCGGGCCGACGACCCTGCGGTCGCGCGCCAGAGCCACGACGGGCGTCCCTTGCCGGCGGCCTCGGCGAGCTCGCGGTCGAGAAAGCCGTCACGCCACAGTGCGTGCACGTGCCCGCGCACCGTGTTCTCGTGGCAGCCGCTCGCCGTGGCGAGCTGCGCGATCGTGACGGCCTCGGGCTGGGCCTCGATGAGTCGCAGCAGCGTTTCGCGGGTCGCCGAGTGGGTGCGCCCGTTCGCGGCGACGCGCGGCGCGTGCGGCTTTATGGCCTCGATGGGAGGCAAACTATTTTCCACGGGATTAATTGTAATAAACTAATTCGTGATCCGTCGACTACACGCGGGTCGCAGTGAGATGGCGTGCGCTGCGCGATGCGGCAGTCGCGTCGTCGACATTCGCCCCCAAACAGAAGGAGCATCGTGGCACACATCGACATTCATCGCAGCAAGGACGAAGCCGCCGCCCAGACAACCTCGGGCTGCGCGTGCGGCGGGCACGACGAAGAGCTGCCCGAGCTCGACGTGCAAGAGATTCCGCATGCCGTGCGCCACTCGGCGCTGTTTGGCGTGCTCGATGGCCTCGGTGCGAACCGCGGCGTGGTGTTCTCGGCGACGCACGATCCGGTGCCGCTGCTGACGCAGCTCGAGGAGCGCAGCCCCGGTGCTTTCTCGGTCGAGTACCTCGACCGCGGCCCCGAGCGCTGGCGGCTCAAGTTCGTGCGGGTGAACTAGCGGTTCTGACCATGATCCGGATCGGGCCGTGCGCAGCACACGCTGTGCGCGGCCCGTCCCCGTTTCGGCTCAGCCGCAGCGCGTAGGCTTGACCCCGTGCCTCGTTACCTGCGCGTCTTTGCCCCCGCCATATTGATCGCCTCGACCCTCGCGTTTTTGCTACTCGGGCTCTCAATTGGAGAGGTGGCGGCGCCGCGTGCACTCGCAGACCCGGGTGCCGTGGTGCGGTACGGGCTACCGATCGCGCGCACGCTCGTCAACGTATCAATGGCGGTGCTGATCGGCTCGGTCGTGATGGCCGTGTGGGCGCTCGCCTCAGACCGCGACGAAAACCGGGTCGCGATGGACCTCGCGGCGGGCGCTGCTGCCGTGCTGACCGTTGCCGTGGGGGCGGCCCTCGTATTCACCTACGTCGACGTGTCGGGTCTGCCGTTCTCGGGCGACGCCACGTTCGGTGCGGGGCTCGCGCAGTTCATCACCGAGATTGAGCTCGGCCGGCTGTGGATCTTCGAGTTACTGCTCGCGGCCGCGACCACGGTCATGGCCTTCGCGATCCGGGGCCGCAGACTGACGCTCGTCGTGCTCGTCGCGGCCCTGCTCACGACGCTGCCGATTGCGCAGCAGGGGCACGCGGCCGGAGCGTCGGGGCACTCGCAGGCCGTGAACTCGCTGCTCGTGCACCTCGTGGGCGCCGCGGTCTGGCTGGGCGGTCTGATCACGCTCGCGTTCGTCGCGCGCACGGTCGACCGGCCGCGGCTCGGTGTCATCACCGAGCGGTATTCGACGCTCGCGCTGTTCGCGTTCATCGGCGTCGCCGCGTCGGGTGTCGTGAGCGCCTGGCTGCGCATCGGCACGATCGACGCGCTCCTAGGCACGGGCTACGGGCAGCTCGTGATGTGGAAGACGGGCGCGCTCGTCGTGCTGGGCGTGTTTGGGGCGTGGCAGCGTACACGCCTGATTCCGCGCATTGCCGCTGAGCGTGCCGGGGGCCGCGTCTTCGCCTGGTTCGTGCTCGCCGAGCTCGCCGTGATGGGCGTGGCGAGCGGCATTGCCGGGGCCCTGGGTCGCACCGCCACGCCCGTTGCGCTCGAACCCGCGCGCGAGGGCGGCGAAGGCATCGGCCCCGCCGAGTGGCTCACCGGCGACCCGCTGCCTCCCGAGGCGGTGCCCCAGGCGTTCTTGACCGAGTGGAAGTTCGACCTCGCCTGGACACTCGTGTGCGTGTTCGCCGTAGCGATCTATGTCGCCGGCGTGATTCGCCTCGCCCGCCGCGGCGACAAATGGCCGATCGGGCGCACGATCGCGTGGATCTCGGGCATCGCGATGCTGTTCTACACGACCAACGGCCCGCTCAACCTCTACGAGCGTTACGTGTTTAGTATTCACATGCTCGGGCACATGTCGCTGGCGATGCTGATTCCGCTGGTGCTCGTGCTGGGCGCGCCCGTCACACTCGCGCTGCGTGCCGCGCACAAGCGTACCGACGGCTCTTGGGGCGCTCGCGAGTGGATCATGTGGATGGTGCACACGCCGTACTCGAAGTTCATCACGCACCCCGCGGTGGCGGCCGTGATCTTTGTGGGCTCGCTGTGGGTGTTCTACTTCACCCCGATCTTCAGGTGGGCGATGGTCGAGCACCTGGGACATCAGTGGATGATCATTCACTTCTTGATCTCGGGCTACCTGTTTGCGCTGTCGATGGTGGGCATCGACCCGGTGCCGTACCGGTTCCCGTTCCCCCTGCGCATCGTGACGCTGTTTGCGACGATGGCGTCACACGCCTTCTTTGGCGTCACGATCATGTCAGAGAAGGGCCTCATGCTGGCCGACTGGTTTGGCGCGATGGGTCGAACCTGGGGGTTGCCGCCCCTCGAAGACCAGAGCATGGGCGGCGGTATCGCGTGGGGCATCGGCGAGCTGCCGACGCTCGCACTCGCACTCGTGGTCGCGGTGCAGTGGGCGCGTAGTGACGACAAAGAGCAGAAGCGGCGTGATCGCTACGCCGACCGCTCTGGTGAGGCCGAATTGAACGAGTACAACGAGATGCTCGCGAAGCAGGCCGCGCGCGACGCGAAGATCGCGCGCTAGGCGGCGGTCGGCTGAAAGTGCTGGCGTACAAGCTCGGCTGCGGTTAGGCCCATCGGATCTAGCACGTTTATCTCTGGGTACTCGGCCTCCAGCGCAAGTGGCAGCTCGGTGCATGCTGCGATCACGACAGTCGCTCCAGCGTCGCGGATTGCGGAGATGACTGACTTGATCTGAAGTTTGGCCGCGGCGAGCTGTGATGCTTTAACGAGGCGAATAGTCTGCATTACTTCTTGCTGCAGGGCGGGATCGATGGAGACTGTGCGTACGCCCATGTGCGCAAAGGCGGTGTGGTACATTCCTGACGCGATTGTGCCATCCGTCCCCAAGATGGCGACGGTGGCGGTATCTCCATGAAGTCGGTGTGTTTCTGCCACTGTCTGGTCGACCATGCTGACCAGTGGAATTCTTAGACCGCTGAGGGCGCGATCCAAGAATGCATGTGCGGTGTTGCAGGGAACGACAAGCTTTTGTGCGCCAGCCTCGATGAGGTGTTCCGCAGCCGAACGAATCCAGTCAGTGGGGTCTGGCCCTCCGTTGATAAGAGCATCGCTTCGGTCGGGAATTCGGGGATCGCCCCAGATGAGAAGCGGAACATGGTCTTGATCATGGGTAGCGGGGCTTGCAGCAACGACTTTGCGATAAAACTCGGCAGTTGCAAGGGGGCCCATGCCCCCAATGACGCCGACAAGGCCTGTGGGTGGAGTTGGGGTTGCGGTGCGCCGTTGCATCATCATGCCATCCAGTATATCGGATCCAGTATGGTAAGCGTCAAGCTCGACGGTTCCAGGGCCCGCATCTCAGCTAAGCTGTGGCCGATGGAACCTCAGTTAGAGATCGTGTCTCGAAAGCGCATGAGCGATGTCGCGTTCGAGCGATTGCTGGACGCAATTGTGCGTGAAGACCTAGCGCCGGGCTCGCGGATTCGAGACATCGAACTTGCTGCGCAACTGGGGCTTTCTCGAACGCCAGTTCGGGAAGCGGTCAATCGATTGGTGAGCTTAGGGCTAGCAGATGCGAAGCCGAGCGCGCACACTGTTGTGTCGACCCTGACAACGAAATCTGTGGCGCGAACACTGGAAGTGCTTGAGTCGCTAGATCGTCTTGCAGTGGCCCAGGCTGTTCCAAATATTGGAGAGTCGGAGCTGAAGCATCTCACGGAGCTGAACCAGGAATTTACTGCCGCCAGTCGTGCTGGTGGAGCCCAAGAGATTCTCGGCGCGGACATGAAGTTCCACAGAGTGCTGCGATCGCACGCCCAGAACCCCGTGCTGGCGCGCGTCCTGTCCCAGCTCGATCCCCACATTCAGCGGATTTTGTTCAGAAAATTCTCGTCTCGGCTGGGGGCGCCTAACACCCGGCACCACCACGCGGCCCTAATTGCACTGATTGCGAAGGGTGACGCCGCTGGGGCTGCTGAATCGTCTGCCCACCAGTGGCGTGAGCTCGGTGGACAAATTCAGGATCTCTTCTTGCGAGACTGACTAGGCCGTGTATTTTCGCGCATTACCCACTGGAACGTGAGTCAAGCAGACGGGAATTCACTGAGCGTGTTGATTAGCCACTGAGTTTCGGGTGATCCTTCCGAAGCCACCCGCCAAATGATTGATGTGGTGAAGCGAGGGACCGGAACCGGGACTGGTGACACTCCGAGTTCTGCGTGCTTTGCGAACTGTTCAGCTGCGAAGTCTGGGATCGTTGCGATGGCTGGCCCCTCGTGAAGAATTACTGGGATTGCGGAGAAGTGGCTCACCGAGAGGGGTACGTGGCGATGGATGCCAGATGCTTCGAGCAGATCATCCATAAAGCCACGCTGGCCGTCGAAGGAGACGCGAATGTGGTCGGCTGCCCTAAAATCCGCCTCGCTGATGTTTCCTCGATTGGTGCGGTGCCTCGTCGAGTAGAGACAGGAGTATGAGCCGGCAAAGAGCTGTTTGCTTTTGAACTCGGCCGCAACTTCGTGCGGTGTTGAGCAGACCACCGCATCAATTTGCTCCGAACTCAGGGCGGTTTGATGTAGCAGTGAGGTGGTTTGGTGGAGCGCGAATTTCACACCCCAGTGTTGCTGGTTGCTCTTTTTGAGCAGCCACGGGCCAATCACTGAGGCAATGTCATCTGACATGGCGAGATGGAAGGTTCGGCTTGACAACCGAGGGCTGAATGACTCCTCTGGGTGAAACGCTTTCGCGAGGCTCCCCAGGGCGAGGGCGACCTGCCCAGAGATTTCAAAGGCCCGCGCCGTCGGGTTCATTCCCTCGCGACCTCGTTCAAAAAGCGGATCGTCGAGAAGCACTCGAAGCCGTCCGAGCGCTGCACTCACCGCGCTCTGTGAAAGGTGGAGGCTCTTGGCGGTGCGCGTGACATGACGCTCCTGCATGAGGATGTGGAAGACCACTAACAGGTTCAAGTCAATTTTTCTTAAATCAACAATATTCATGACCATCATCATAATCAGTTGTTTTACAAATCATTGTTGTGCGTGGCAACCTGTACCTATCGCATTCCAAAGAGCCAAAGGAGACTCCAATGGATAGGCACCTGACAGAGGGCGGCGGTCAACTCATGAGAGAAGATCAGCCTTCCCCACGCGCACCGAAAGCACTGAGTCGTGAAGAGCTCCGCAAGCGGCAGATCGCCATCGGCGTAGGCAACTTCATGGAGTGGTTTGACTTCGCAATCTACGGCTACTTCGCTGCCACGATCGGCGCACTATTCTTTCCGACCGGCAATTCAACCACCGAAATGCTGTCGGCGTTCGCAGTGTTTGCTGTCGGATTTGTTGCGCGACCGGTCGGTGCACTCATTCTCGGCCCACTGGGAGATAAATTTGGCCGCAAACTCGTGCTCGTGATCACCGTCATGGGCATGGGTGTCACCACAGCGGCAATGGGGCTGGTGCCAACCTACGCCACGATCGGCGTAGCTGCACCAATCATGATCGTTGTTCTGAGAAGCCTCCAGGGAATGATGGTTGGCGGTGAGTGGTCTAGCGCGGCCACGTATATTGGTGAGAATGCGCCGTCCAACCGTCGAGCAACGCACGGTAGCTTGATCACGACGACGGCCG
Organism: Leucobacter faecis; assembly: GCF_054456695.2. NCBI lineage: Bacteria > Bacillati > Actinomycetota > Actinomycetes > Micrococcales > Microbacteriaceae > Leucobacter > Leucobacter faecis. Next base: position 324,302 of record NZ_JBTJER020000004.1, on the reverse strand, counting down.
GTATCGCGTTCCTGGTGGGAACCGGGCTTGCGGCGGTATTGAACGCCACGTTGTCCACAGCTGCGCTTGAAAGTTGGGGGTGGAGGCTCCCATTCATTGCATCGATTGTGATGGCTGGCGTCGCGGTCTTCATTCGACGAAACCTTGGTGATACTCCGGTGTTCGAGGAGTTAGAGGAACGCCGCACACAGCAGATCATGGTGGTGGCGCCGCGCAGCGAAAAACTCAAGGCGTTTGGTATCTCACTCGCATTCTCTGCACTGTTTGGTGTCGGTTTTTACTACCTCATGACCTACGCTAATAACCATCTCTCGGGGGCTGTCGGTATGCCACGCGTGTCTGCTTTGCTTGCGTGCACCCTGTCACTGGTTGTGTATGTGTTTCTAACGCCTCTTTTTGGTCGAATTAGTGATTCGATCGGCAGAAGGCCCGTGGTGCTGACCGCTGCTGGCGGCATTGCAGTGCTGGGTATCCCAGTCTTCATGATGCTCAATACGGGCAACTTTGCGCTCGTGTTCATTGGTTTAACTGTGCTGGGAATCTTTGTTGCGATGGCCGGGGTGATGAGCGTGACGCTGCTCGTTGAGGTGTTTCCAGCGTCCAGCCGAAGCACGGGCTCGGCGCTTGGTCATAACGTGGCCTACGCGCTCCTGGCGGGCCCTGGCCCCCTGATCGCGGCGTTACTTATTGCCATCACTGGTAATCCGCTGTCGCCGGCCTACTATCTCGTGGCGATTGGCGCCGCAGCGTTCCTGGTGCTGTTCTTCGCCCTCCCCGAAACGAACGGTAAGGACATCACTGAAGGCTAGAGCGCCGTCCGACCCAATTGACCTCACGTACTCTTCACTTAAGGAATGAACATGCAAAAAGTAGCTGTAGTCCAAGCCAGTTCGGTCATCGGAGACACCCAAGCGACCGTAGCCAAAGCCGTCGAACTTATTCACGAAGTTGCAGCAAATGGTGCTGAGCTTGTGGTGTTTCCCGAAGCTTTTGTCGGGGGGTACCCCAAGGGTGATGGCTTTGGCACCGTCATGGGCTCGCGTAGCGACGCTGGCAGAGACGCATTTCGTGATTATGTCGAGCAGGCCATCGCTCTGGACGGACCCGAAATTGAGGCTTTGGCCGCGGCCGCGGCCGAGGCGCAGGTGTTTGTCGTTATTGGGGTCATCGAGCGGCTCGGAGAGACTCTGTACTGCACGGTCGCCATGATTGATGCGACACTGGGTCTCGTCGGCAAGCACCGCAAAGTCATGCCGACTGGTAGCGAGCGGCTCATCTGGGGCTTCGGAGATGGTTCGACCCTCGACGTGGTCGAGTCACCCGTCGGACGAGTGGGCGCCGCGATCTGTTGGGAGAACTACATGCCGCTATTGCGTCAAGCGATGTATGCGCAGGGGGTGCAGGTTTACTGTGCTCCGACAGTGGACGAGCGCGCCGTCTGGCAGAACACGATGACGCACATCGCACTAGAGGGCAGGACCTTCGTCTTGTCGGCTTGCCAAGCGGTGCCCATAGATGCTTACCCTGCACACAAGAAGTTCGAGAACAATATCGGTGAATCGGGTTGGGTGATCCGCGGTGGTAGCGTCATCATCGATCCACTAGGCAAAGTCCTCGCCGGACCCGTGTACGAGGAGGAAACGGTGTTGTATGCCGATATCGACCTCAACGAGAAGCAGCGTGGCCACTTCGATCTTGACGTGAATGGCCACTACGGTCGTCCCGATATTTTTGAGCTTCACGTCAACACCAAGCAGCAGTCCAGCGTGGTCTTTGCGAGCTAACAGCAACCGGTTTCGCGTGCAGCGGTAACGAAGGCCTTGCCCAGGTTGAACCTATTTTCAACGGGCAAGGCCTTCGCATGTATGCCCGGTCACGCCTTCGATCGGTGAGTGGGCGGCCGCATGGGACAGGGAATAGGCTCGAAGCAGGATTCGGGGCGGGTGCTCCGCTCCTGACTTGAATCCTGAAGCCGCAGCTACACCCCAGGCGCCCCCGCGTCGGTCGCGGTTACGTCGGTGCGGTGAAAGTTTAGGTGCGAACGAGACGCGGTTGGCCCCCGCTGCCCGAGGTACCGCGAGAACGTAGCGCCAGACCCGTAGGGGCGATCCGACGGTGACGACAGCTGGAAGAAGCACAGCTGCCCAATCTTCATGCCGGGCCACAGCCGAATCGGCAGCGTCGCCACGTTCGACAGCTCAAGCGTCACGTGCCCCGAGAACCCGGGGTCAATGAATCCGGCTGTCGAGTGCGTCAGCAGGCCCAGGCGCCCCAGCGAACTCTTGCCCTCGAGACGAGCGGCAACATCGTCTGGCAGGGTGACCTGCTCGTACGTCGAGCCAAGCACAAACTCGCCGGGGTGCAAAATGAACCCCTCCTCGGGATCGACCTCGATGAGCCGCGTCAGCTCGGGCTGATCGGCAGCGGGGTCAATCACCGCGTACTTGTGATTGTCGAACAGCCGAAAGTACCGGTCGAGGCGCACGTCAACGCTCGACGGCTGCACCATCTCGGGGTCGCTCGGTGAAAGCCCAATGCGCCCAGAAGTGAGCTCGGCCTGAATGTCGCGATCAGAAAGTAGCACGGGCTCAAGTGTAATGCGCCCGGGGCGCCCCCGCTTGGGCGCGCCTGGCCTGCGGGCGTACCGGGGTTTTGATCTGGCGATCCGGATCATCGCCTGCCGCCGCGCCCCGCCACCCGTGGGCGGTAGCGTGGGCGGTGTGGGTGTGGGTGTGGGTGTGGGTGATGGCGGCGTGAGCTGCGCTACTCGGGTGCCGGGTAGACGACGTGCTTGCCGGCCGCGCTACCGGCGTGCTTGCCAATCGTGCTGTCGACCCGCGCGCCGGGGGTGAGCGTGGCGGGCTGCGGTGCGGCCGCCGAGATGATGTGCTCGACGGTCTCGCCGTGCGCGAGCAAATAGTCGGCGATGATGCGCCGGTGGCACCGCCACCACACCGCCTCGGCGCACATGATCGCGACGACCGGCTCGGTGGCATCGCTCGTGCTCGTGCTCGTGCTCGTGTTGGTGTTGGTGTTGGTGTTGGTGTTGTCGCCGTCGCTGCCGTCGCCGTCGCTGCCGTCGTCGGAGCCGTTGCTGGCTCGCCCGAGCGCGCGCAGGCGCGTGAGGCCCGCCTCGAACTCGCATGACAGGGCGTAGTCGGCATAGTTATGAAAGCTTTGGTTGCGCCAGAGCGCGTTGGTTTCGGGTGGCACAGTGTGAGACTTGGGTCGCCGCCCGGTGAGCTCATCGATGTGCTCGTACTCGATGCCGCGGGGGGCGAGTGCGGTTGCCAGTGCGTCGGCGTTGAACTGCGGGTAGCGCCGTGAACCCGCTAGCTTACGCACGTCGACGACGATGTCGACTCCCGCGTTCGTGAGCAGCGACAAGAATTCATCGAGCTCGTGGTTTGAGTGCCCAATCGAGACAAACGGCATGACAAGCTCCTTTGCTCTCGGTGCGCCCTGGTGTTCAAGGGGCAGCATTGGGAGTCTGTCATGCTTCGCGCAGATGCGGGGTGTAGATGCGGGGGTTCGGCTACCAAAACGCCGATTTACCCTCTTTGTCAAGTTGTTTGTGAGCCCCTCGACATCGGTTTGGGCGTTGGCGCAGCGCCGTCTTTGATGGCGATCTGGCCCGCGGGCTCATTCCGCGAGACAGTAGAGTCATGACTTCTTCCCCGTCACGTCGCCAAAGCGCGAAACATCACGACACCACCAAAACCGAGAATGAGCAGCTCCGCGCACGTATCGAAGAACTCGAAGCCGTGAACGATGCGCTGGGAAAAGCTATCGGGGTCTTGCATCAGCTGAAGGAACAAGAGATCGATGCTCCCGCGACGAACGAGGCGAGAGGTTCATTTGGTCAGAAAACGAACTAGTGACCGTGCTCACGAGCATTCTCGGGTCACAAGAACAAGCCCTGACTATGACTGGGGTATCGCGCGGGATATGGCAATACCGACCGAGCCCCCGCATCTGTCGCGGGGAGAGGGGTTGCCTCTGCCTGCCAGCGCCCTAACGCGGCTCGGTGAGGGCAAACAGTAGTTCAGCGAGGCGCTCGCCGAGCTCGTCGAGGTCAGCGTGCGATCCCGGGCCCGCGAGCGCAGCGGCACGCAGGGCGCGCTCATACACCCCGCTCAGCACAGGGATTGCGCGGTGTGTGGGCAGTGAAAACTTGCGGCCTGCCGCGGCGAGCACGCGCTCGACAACGCCCGCGATGCTGGCGTAGAAGCCGTCCATAAACATTTGGTGGCCGGGTGCGAGCTCGGGGTCGCGCATCGCGAGCAGCAAAAACTCGGCCTCGAGCACAAACCAGGCGGTCGCGTCGTCGGACGGTCCAAAGAAGCGCGCGATATACGAGGCAGCCTCGGCGGGGGTGAGGCTGCCATCGTGGGCAGCGATGAGCGGTTCGAGTTCGAGCGCCTTTGATGCGACGTCGTCGGCGCGGCGCCCAAACTCGCGCTCGAGCAGCGCTAAGAACAGCTGCTCCTTGCTTGAGAAGTTCGAGTAAAACGCGCCGCGGCTAAACCCGGCTCGCGCACAGATCGCCTCGACCGATGCACCCTGCAGGCCGAGCTCTGAGAACACCGCGGTCGCCGCGTCGAGCAGGCGCAGCTGTGTCTCTCGCCGACGCGCGCTCGGCTGTGCGCTCGGCTGCGCGGCGGGGTCAGGCAGCGCATAGGCATCGTGCCGTGCCCCGGGCATGCCCTTGTCGAACTGCGGTTCCATGCTTCTATCTTCCTATGCTTCTGGTGTTTGTGTGTGCGGTGCCCGCTACCTGAGCTGCCTTGGCTGCCTGGGTTGTCTGGGTGGTGGACCCTGCGACTCCTTCGTCGCGCAGGGTGACCATGTGGAGGTGCGCAGGGCGGCGCGGGGAGGGTGCGCAGGGTGATACGGCCCCTCGTCATTCTGCGTGAGCTTGCGAATCGCAGAATCCACGCGCCCCCCTCGTCATTCTGCGTGAGCTTGCGAATCGCAGAATCCACGCGGCGTCCACCGCCCTGCGCCCTGCGCAAGATGCTCAGCAAGCGTCGAGTCACGTCCCGATACACTAGTGTATCGAAGCGGATACACCACTGTATCGAACGGAGTGTGTCCGCCGTGAACGAAGCACATCCCGCAACCTGAAGGGCACGAATGTCGACCGTCCTGTATGCCCTTGGCCGCTGGGCCACCCGGGCGAAGTTTCTCGTGCTCGCCCTCTGGATCGCGGTGCTCGCACTGCTCGGCGCAGGCGCCGTCTTTCTCGGGCAGGGTGCAAACGCGGCGATTTCGATTCCGGGCACAGAATCACAAGAAGCGATCACGCAGCTCAGCCACACCTTCCCCGAGGTGAGCGGCACGAGCGCGACCGTGATCGTTGCGGCCGCTCCGGGCGATAAGGTCACCGAACAGCCCTACCGCGACATCATCATTGACGCGACGCGCGCGCTCGAAGACGTGCAAGACGCGGTCGCCGTGCAGTCTCCGTTCGCGGGTACACAGGTCGACGCAACGGGTGAAGAAGCGGGGCCAGGCGAGGGCGGGCTCGCCGCTGACGAAAGCGCCGCGCTCATCACCGTGCAGCTCGACGCCGAGACGGGCAGTATCGCTGAGGCCACCGAGCAGGGCGTGCAGCGGGTCGTCGACGACATTCGCGCCGGGCTGCCCGCGGGCGGCGAGACTTCATACGGCGGCGACGCGTTTTCGGCCGCGATCCCCGGTGTCACCGCGACCGAAGCGATCGGCGTGATTATCGCGTTCGTCGTGCTGCTGCTCACCCTCGGCTCGCTGCTCGCCGCCGGCATGCCACTGATCATCGCCATGCTGGGCGTGGGCGTCTCGATCGCCGGCATCTTCTTCGTCACCGCGTTCGCCGAGCTCACCTCGACCACCCCCATGCTCGCGCTCATGCTGGGGCTCGCCGTCGGCATTGACTACACGCTGTTCATCGTGAGCCGCCACCAAGAGCAGCTGCGCGGCGGCATGCCCGTCGCCGAGTCGATCGCGCGCGCGACCGCCACGAGCGGCTCGGCCGTTGTGTTCGCCGGTCTCACGGTGATCATCGCCCTTGTCGGCCTGTCGGTCGCTGGCATTCCGTTCCTCACCGCGCTCGGCGTCGCCGCCGCCGCGGCCGTCGCGGTCGCGGTGCTGATCGCGATCACGCTTACGCCCGCGATCCTCGCGATGGCTGGGATCCGGATCCTGCCGCGCAAGCACCGCCGCGCGCTCTCGGGCGTGGATTCTGCGACTCGCAAGCTCGCGCAGAATGACGAGGGGGTTGGTGCCGCGCACCCGTCGCGGGCCGACCGGTTCTTCGCGGGCTGGGTGCGGGGCGTGACCCGCAAGCCGCTCATCACGATCGTGGCGGTGCTCGTGGGGCTGGGGGTCGCGACGATTCCGGCGCTTGACCTGCGCCTCGCGCTGCCGAACGCGACCTCGCTCGAGGCCGACAACCCGGCACGCGTCACCTACGAGCTCACGGGCGAGCACTTTGGCGAGGGCTACAACGGCCCGCTGCTGCTCACCGGTTCGATCATTGGCAGCACCGACCCGCTCGGGCTGATGGAGGGCATCGCCGACGAAGTGCGCAAGGTGCCGGGCGTCGCCGACGTGCCCATGTCAACCCCCAACCAGGGCGCAGACACCGGCATCGTGCAGATCGTGCCCGTCGCGGGCCCGCACTCAGAGAGCACGACCGAGCTGGTGCACGCGCTGCGCGACAAACACGATGAGTGGCAAGAAAAGTTTGGCGTGAGCTTCGCCGTGACAGGCTTCACCGCGGTGGGCATCGACGTGTCGACGCTGCTACTCGAAGCGCTCGTGCCGTTTGGGGTGCTCGTGGTCGGGCTGTCGCTGATTCTGCTCGCGATGGTGTTTCGATCGGTGTGGGTGCCCATCAAGGCGACGCTCGGGTTCTTGCTCTCGGTGGGCACCGCGTTTGGCGCGGTTGTCGCCGTGTTTCAGTGGGGCTGGCTCGGCGACGTGCTCAACGTGCACTCGGCGGGGCCGGTGCTCAGTTTCATGCCGATCATTTTGATGGGCGTCTTGTTTGGGCTCGCGATGGACTACGAAGTGTTTCTCGTGGCCCGCATTCGCGAGGAATACGTGCACGGCGCAAACGCGCAAGACGCGATAAAGCGCGGGTTTGTGGGCAGCGCGAAGGTGGTCACGGCCGCCGCGCTCATCATGTTTGCGGTGTTCGCGGCGTTCGTGCCCGAGGGTGACCCATCGATCAAGGTGATCGCACTGGGGCTCGCGGTGGGCGTGTTTGTTGACGCGTTCATCGTGCGCATGACGCTGGTGCCGGCGGTGCTCGCGCTGCTGGGCGATCGCGCCTGGTGGATGCCCCGCTGGCTCGCAAAGCTGCTGCCCGCCTTCGATGTCGAGGGCGAGGGGCTCACCCGCGAGATCGCGCACGAGAACTGGCCAGCAGACGACCCGACCGCGGCGATCGCGGCCGACGGGCTGCTCTTCGCGCACGGGGTGCAGGTGCCCAGGCTGCGCGTCGCGGCAAGTGAAGCGCTGCTGCTCGACCCGCGCGATGCGGTGTCGCTGCCGCTCGCGCGGGCGCTTGCCGGCCGCGGTAAGTTCACGGCCGGCACGCTGAAGGTCGCGGGGCTGCTGCTGCCGGAGCGCGGCTCGAGCCTGCGCGCCCGGGCGGCCTGGGCTGACGCGTCAGACGTCGCCGGGTTACGCGACGCGCTGCACGACGCCCCGCGCGTGCTCGTGCTCGACCTGCGCGATGCGGCTACGCGGCCGCTCGACTACGCCGAAACCGAGAGCATTCGCTCGGCGTTGGCCGCGCTCGCGGCGCTCGCCCGGCACGGCGACACCGCGCCCACGAGCCTCGTCGTGCTCGGCACGCGCGACCTCGCTGAGCACCTACTGCCGCACGGTTCGGTGCTGGTCGGGCTGCACGGGCTGGTCGGGGCGCACGACGGGCCCGAGGCGGGGGTGCCGCCGCGAGCTCCGGATCCGGCCCCGCTTGCCGTGGGCGGCCCCGTGCCCGTGCCGCAGTCAGAATATGCGCGAGAAATTCCGTCTATGACGGCCTCTATAACGGAACAACCCGCGCATATTTTCAAAAACACCGAGGAGGGCACCCGATGAGCGCGCTCACACGTCTGAAGAGCACGAAGCCCGTGCGCTGGACCACGATCTTGGGGCTCTTGCTCGTGCCGATCACGGTGGCTGGAGTGCTCTTGTGGGGGTTGTGGAACCCTACCGAGCGGCTCGACACGATTACCGCGGCGGTCGTCAACCTCGACGAGCCGGTCGAGGTCGACGGGCAGCTCGTGCCGCTGGGCCGCGTGCTCGCCGCCGAGCTGATCGCGGGCGGCACCGACACTGAAGGCACCGACGCCGCCAGCGCAGACGAAACCGCCTACGAGAACGCCACCAACTTCACGTGGGTGCTCACCGACGCGGCCGACGCACGGGCGGGCCTCGACTCGGGAGCCTACGCGACCGTCATCACGATCCCCGAGAACTTCTCGGCCGCCGCGACCTCGCTGTCGGGCGACCCCGACGATGCCGTGCAGGCGCGCATCGACGTCGCCGAGAGCGACCGCGGCAGGCTCATCGACACGGCGCTGTCGGGCATTGTCACGCAGACGGCGACGACCGTGCTCAACCGGCAGCTGGGCGAGCAGTTCGTGGGCAGCGTGTTCGTCGGCATGAATGAGCTGCACCGGGGCATCGGCGACGCGGCCGACGGCGCGAGCGCGCTCGCGAAGGGAGGCGAGCAGCTCGCCGACGGTGCCACGCAGCTCGCCGACGGCACGACCCAGCTCGCCGACGGTACGCAGCAGCTCGCGACTGGCGCGGGCGAGCTTTCGACCGGCGCCGGATCCCTCGCGGGCGGCGCATCGCAGCTCGCGACCGGGGTGGGCGCGCTCGGGGTGGGCGCGGCCGATATCGCGACCGGCACGCAGGGGCTTGCCGACGGGGCGGGGGCGCTGTCTGGCGGCGCCGCCGAGTACGCGGCGGGTGTGCGCGTGTTTGCCGAGGGTGATGGCACCCCCGAGAACCCCGGGGTGGCGGGTTTCGCCGCGGGCATGGATCAGCTCGCGGGCGGCGCACGCATGCTCGCCACCGGTGACGGCACCCCCGAGAACACGGGCCTCGCGGGGCTCGCTGCCGGCGTCGCCGAGTACACGACGGGTATCAACGGGATCCTCGATCAGGTGACGACGGGCGGATCGGCCATCGTCGAACAGTTGCAGCTCGTGCGCGCAGGCATCGTCGACGGCACGATCCCGATGCCCGATGAGGCGACGAAACAGCAGGCGCTCGACGCGATTGACCAGGCGATCGCTGGCCTGGGCGGCGCGAGCGGGCAGATCGCCGAGCTTCGCGCCGCGGGCGAAATGCTGAGCGCGGGGGCGGCTTCGGCGGCTGTCGGCGCTGAGGAACTCGCGCAGGGTGTCGCGGCGTCGGCCGCTGGTGCGCACAAACTGTCGGCGGGAGCGGCCGCGCTCGCGGACGGCGCCGACGGCATCGCCGGTGGTGCGTCTGAGCTCGCCGTCGGTGGTGCGACCCTCGCGGGCGGCGCGGCACAGGTGTCTGAGGGGGTCTCGGGGGTTGCGCTGGGCGCCGGTGAATTGTCGACGGGTGCGGGCGCGCTCGCGGGCGGTGTCGCTGGTCTTGCCACAGGCACCTCTGAGCTGGCGGCGGGCGTACCAGCGCTCGCCGAGGGGGCCACACAGCTGGCCGACGGCGTCGACCAGTCGGCGAAGGGTGCCTCGACGCTTGCCGGCGGGCTCGGCGAGGCTGCCAGCGGGATCCCCAACTACACCGAGAGCCAGCGTGACAAGCTCGCGAAGACCGCGATCACACCGGTGAAGGCTGAGGGGGCGAGCGACGAGCTGTTCAACTCGTCAGGTGTGCCACTGTTTGCGGGGATCGCCCTGTGGGCGGGTGCGTTCGCGATGTTTATGCTGCTGGCTCCGCTGTGGCGGCGCACGCGCGAGGCGGCACGCGGCGTCGGCTGGATCACGCTGCGCAGCGCGCTGCCTGCAGCTTCGCTGGGGGCCGTGCAGGGTGCGCTCGCGGGCATCGTGCTGCCGATCGCGCTGGGGTACGGGCTCACGCAGGGGCTCGCCTTCTTTGGGCTTGCGCTGCTGGCGGGCATCGCGTTTGCGCTGCTCGTGCAGGGGCTCGCCGCGCTGCTGGGCGGGTTCGGGCGCTTTGTCGCGTTCACGCTGCTGGTCGTCGCGTTCGCGGTGGGCATCGTGTCGACGGTGCCGGCGCCGCTCGCCATGCTTGGCGATGCGAGCCCGATAGGCGCGGCCCTCGACGGGTTTCAGGCGGTCGCCACCGAAACCGCAGGCGGCGGCATCGCCGCGATCGTGCTGCTGCTCTGGGCGGGTGCGGGTCTCGTGCTCACCGCGCTGGCGGTGCGGCGGGCGCGCAGGGAGTAGGCGGGTTCTGTGAGTCGCTTCAAGCATCAATCACGGCTCAAGCACCAGTTTTTCGACAGTGCTGATGCTTGAAACGGGATCGGTGTAGCTGTCGTTGTGCACGAGGCGTAGGCTCGAAGCATGACGCGCGCAATTGTTGCCCCGCACACGGGCGAGCCTGAGGTTCTGCAGTTCACCACCGTCGAGACGCCCGTGCCGGGCCCCGGCGAGCTGCTCGTCGAAACCGTCGCGGCGGGCGTCAACTTCATCGACACCTACCAGCGCTCAGGACTCTACGGCGTGCCGTTTCCGTTCACGCCGGGGGCCGAGGGCTGCGGCCGCGTGATCGCGGTCGGCCCGGCCCTGCCCGGTCACGCGGGCTCCGGCGCTGAGGCTGGCGCTGACGCTGGTGATCTGGCTCGTGAGCGGTCGGCTGCGGGCGGCGAAATGGGCGCGGCCAATGATCCGGATCAAAATGCCGCAGCGCCGGGCGAGCCGATTCGCGTGGGTGACCTGGTGACGACGGCCGAGGGGCGCGGAACCTATGCCGAGCAGTTTGTGGTCGCGGCCGAGAAGGCCGTGCGCGTTCCCGAGGGGGTGAGCGCCGAGGTCGCTGCCGCACTGCCGCTGCAGGGGCTCACCGCGCACTACCTCGCGAACTCGATCGTGCGGCTCGGCCCCGGTGACACAGCACTCGTGCACGCGGGCGCGGGCGGCGTGGGGCTGTTGCTCACGCAGTTGCTCGCGGCGCGGGCGGTGCGCGTCATTACGACCGCGTCGACCCCCGAGAAGCAGGAGCTGAGCGTGCGCGCCGGTGCACTGCTGGCGATCAGCTACGAAGACTTCGCCGACCGGGTGCGCGACATGACCGGCGGCGAAGGCGTGAAGGCCGTGTTCGACGGGGTGGGGCAGGCGACGTTCGACGACTCGCTCAGGTCACTGCGGGTGCGCGGCGACCTCGTGCTGTTTGGGGCGGCGAGCGGGCCGGTGCCGCCGTTCGACCTGCAGCGGCTCAACGCTGGCGGGTCGTTGCGTGTCACTCGCCCCACGCTAGCGCACTTCTTGCGCACCCCCGCCGAGCGCGCGAAGCGCTACGGCGACCTGTTCACCGGCGTTCAGGGCGGCGTGCTCGACGTGCGCATCGGTGAGCGGTTTGCGCTCGCCGACGCGGCCGCCGCACACACCGCGCTCGAGGGCCGCGGCACGACGGGCAAGGTGATCCTGACGGCGTAGCGGCTAAGCCCGATGATCGCGCATCCAAATGATGTCAGCGCGCATCGGCTGCGTGTAGAAACCCGGGTCACCAAAGAAGAACTCGCCCGACTGCTTGTAGATCGTAATGCGCATCGCCCGCACCATCGCCTCGCCCCGCTCGCGCAGCGTCGGCTCGATCGCGTCTACTGTGTCCAGCTGCTCGAGGTCGAACGCCGCCGCGAGCAACGCTTCTTCAAATCCCGGCACCTCGTGCTCAGTGAACATGCCGTTGCCGGCGGCCGCGACCCAGCACGCCGCGGCCGCGATCGCTTTGGCGTGAGCGCGCCGGCGATACAGCCCCGGATCACCCGCGGCCGACCGTGCGAGCACGCGGTAGGCAATCGTCACGATCTCGGTCACAAGCACGGGGTTGGAGATGACGGCGGGCAACCGTTCGGCGATGAGTGGGGCGACGGTGCGCAGCCGCTCGGCTACGACGGTGGGGACGTCGTAGCCCGCGAGGGCGTCGCTAAAACTGATGGGCGGCAGCGGCTTGTCGGTGAGCGTGGCGAGTTCGCCGCGGCTGCCGACTTCGAGTTCGAGCATGTAGAGGGTGAACTGGCGCATGCCGGCGTTCTCTTCTGCTTCGCTGCCTGTCGGGGCGCCCTGCGGAAAATGCTCGAGCAAGAAGTCGTCCATCGGGTGCTGGCCGTACGCGTGAGCTGGAGCTTTGGAGCGCTTAATGCGCCGAGGCTTGGGGGGCCTGCCCCGGGCGAGACGTTCAAGGTCGGCAGCGTTGCTCGCGTTCTCTGCCACGATGCCCTGAAACTTAGGGGTGAGCTCGGCGATCTCGTGCAGGGTGAGGGCGGTCGCGCTCGCAGAAATACCTGACCGGGTGTTGGCCCACTGCACGAGCGCAGACAGGAGTGCGGGAAGCTGCAAGAGCACCTTGTCGGGGGCGTGATAGCTGCGCACGTACAGGTCGGTCATGAGGTCGTGCACGAAGCGCGGGCCCCACCGGAGTGCGTCGCCCGAGCCGTAGTCGGCGCGAAGCCGTAGGAGCGTCTCAACCTGGTCGGCTGCCCCTTCCGGCAGGGCGCTCGCCTCGGGGGAGGCACGAAACTCGTCGGCGAGCCGGCGCAGCTCGTCGCTGCGGTCATCGTGCGCGGTGTTGGTGTTGTTGTTAGTGTTGTTGGCGCTGTCGACCGCCGTCCCCTCACCGGGCATGAGGCGCGCAATCCACTCGAGTGCGGGGCGCACGGCCGGCCACGAGTCGGTTTCGCTCGCCGCAGAAACGTTGATCGTAGCCGCAAGCGCTTTCGCGAGCCGGGCCCCGGCGGTAGCGAGGCTGAGTTCACGACGCCCCTTGGCGCCGGGCGCACCGGGGTGTGCGTCGGTGACCAAAGACTCGAGGGGCAGAGGAGCCATGTCGGCGTCTTCGATGACGGTAGTGCCCCGGGTGTGCAGATCACACGCGACTGTAAGGCGTTCTTCTGCGATGGCAACACCAATGAGCAGGGTTTCGCGCTCGCCAAACACATCGGTCACCGACACGGCCCGGTCGACGCGAGCAAGCGAAAGAGCGTCGAGCCATGCGGGCTGGTCGCGTCGGCTCACCGCGTGCGCGATGCGCAGGCGTGCGCCTTCGTCACCGAGCATCTCGCCCCAGACGCGCAGCACCGCATTCAGCTCGGGCACGTCCTGCGCGATCAACGCGGGTACGAGCAGGTGGACGGCAACATCGGTGGGCGTGATGGGACGTGAGGCGTCGATCCGGAGCTGCTCGCCGGCGCTGCCGACACCGCGCGCGTCGCTCTCAGCTTGGGCCTCGAGCATCGCGCGCCAAGCAGCCTCTTGTTCGGCCGGATCGATGCCGGGCAGCGCGATGAGCGCGCTCGCCACCCTGAGCAGCTCGACGGGTGACGGTTGGCGCATCGCCGCGCGCAGTTCGGCGTGAAATTGAGACTCATCGGCGTGCATGGTTTGAGCCTACTGGTGGCCTCGGACATCCTCCAATGAGCGCAGGCGGGTGGGCCTACACGCTTGGGCTACGGGACCCGCTTGATCCACTCGAGCGTCGAGAACTTCTGCTCGACGAGTCGTTCGGCGGCGTCCCACTCACCCTCGGTGACCTCGCCGACAGTCGCGCCGTGGCGCTGCGTGAAGACCTCGACGAGCTTGTCGATGATCGCTTCGCGGCTGAGCCCGGTCTGGCTGCGCAGCGGGTCGACGCGCTTTTGCGCGCTCGCGGTGCCCTTGTCTGACAGCTTCTCGCGGCCGATGCGCAGCACCTGCGTCATTGCTTCGGCGTCCATGTCGTAGGCCATGGTGACGTGGTGTAGCACGGCGCCCGAGCCGAGCCGCTTCTGGGCAGCTCCGCCGATCTTGCCCTGAGGGCTCGAAATGTCGTTGAGCGGCTTGTAGCTGGCGTTGATGCCGAGGGCCTGCAACGCTTCGAGCACCCACTCGTCGAGGTAGGCGTATGAGTCGGCGAAGCTCATGCCGCGCACCAACTCGCCCGGCACGTACAGGGCGTAGGTGATGCAGGCTTCGGGTTCCATGTACATCGCGCCGCCGCCTGAGATGCGCCGCACGATCTTGGCGCCGCGGGCGGCGGCCTCGTCTTCGTCGACCTCGTTCTTGATGGACTGGAAGCTGCCGATGAAGACGGCGGGTTCGTTCCACTCCCAGATGCGCAGGGTGGGGCCGCGTAGCCCTTCGCCGACGGCGATCGTGAGCACCTCGTCGAGGGCGGCGTTCATGACGGGGGTGACGGCTGGCTCGTGCAGAATCTGCCAGTCGTAGTCGCGCCAGTGGGCGGCGCCCGTCATGGCGCGACGAATCGCGACGCCCACCGACCCGGGGGTGAAGCCGAGCAGGTGCACTTCTTTGGGAAGCGCTTTTTGAATCGCGACGGCGAAGTCCTCGATGGTGCCGCCCGGATCCATGCCTTCGACGGCCCCGTTGATGCACTCGAGTGCATCGTCGGGTTCGAGGAAGAAGTCGCCAGAGAGGCGAAAGTCTTTGATGCGGCCGTGCGCCACCTCGAAGTCGACGACAACGAGCTTGCCGCCGGGTACCTTGAACTCCCCGTGTGTACTCATAGCCATAGGTTACGCCCCGGGCCCATTTGGCGCTACGCATGAGCGGGCATGTTGGTAAGTGTGGTTCATGTGCCGGCGGGGGTTTTCTGCGGGCGAGGATCCGCCTGATGTTAGTCGGGTGAGGTTAGGCAGGCGCAGGCAAGAGGCCCGGCATGGGCACAGCTGTCCCCTCGAGCTCAGTTTTGCCGTCTGACGCGGGTCAGCTTCGGTGATGCAGGGGTGCGCGCGGCGTGCGGCAGGGATTGCCACTTGTCGGGTGGCACGGGTGCCGGTGGCCTGCTCTTGCCCGGCAGAAACGCCACTGAGGGTGTGGCTGACGGGGCGGTCGAGGGCGTGCCTGCGCCTGTGCCTGTGCCTGTGCCTGTGCCTGTGCCTGTGCCTGTGCCTGTGCCTGTGCCTGTGCCTGTGCCTGTGTCTGTGCTTGTGTCTGTGGCCGTGGTTGTGGTTGAGGGCACGACTGTGAGCTGTGCCCAAGCAAGTTGCCGGGCCGCTCTGGGTGCTAGGTCGGTCACGTCGCCGTCTCGTGAGTGGAGCCTGAACGGGCCCTTGCCGTCGCGAGTGATGCGCCACCCGCCGGCGTGGAGTTGCATGTGGTGAAAACGGCAGAGCAAGGCGCCACGGTCAATATCGGTGCGGCCGCCATCACGGTCCCATTCGTCGATGTGGTGTGCCTCGCAGTATGAGGCGGGCCGGTCGCAGCCGGTCCAGATGCAGCCGCCGTCACGTAGCGACAGGGCGATGCGCTGCTCTGAAGAGTATGACCGTTTGGTGCGGCCCAGGTTTAGGGGGTTGCCCGAGCGGTCGACAATCACCGGCACGACACCAGTGTTGCACACCATGCGGTTCGCGACATCGACGGGCACGGCGGCGTTCTCGTCTTCAAAGAACGCCCGGCCAGGCCCGGCCGCCCCGGTCTCGGGGTCTGGCGCGTCGACGACGCGTACGACTCGCACGCCCGCTTGTTTCACCCCGAACACCTGTGAGACGGTGGCGAGGGTGCCCGCGTGCATGACGTCGATTAAGAGATCGTGGGTGAGCTGGTTGTTACTGCGGGGGTCGTCACGCAGTTCTCGTGCGGTTTCTTTGTCTTCGTCGCTGACAAAGCGGGGCCCGCCTCGCCGGGGTCGCATTGCGGCGTTAATCATGGAGCGTACCCACGCGGCTGATTCGTCATCGAAGGTGAACGACCCGTGGTGCACCCCGTGCGCGTCGACCCACATGCGAAACGAGCGGCCTTCGTAGCGGGTCATGAACCGCTGCTGGGCCCCGTCGGGGTCGAGCAGGTCGCGCACGGTGCGGGCGGCCCCGGCAAGTTCTTCAACGGTGCGGCGGGTGGCTTCAAGGCTGAGTTGCTCGGCCGCGAGCCGCCATGCTTCGACCGCGGCAAGGTTGGCGGCTTGTGTGATTGCTGCCTCTGCCTCTGCCTCTGCCGCTGCTTCTGCCTCTGCGGCCGCGTCTACGTCGGCGTCTTCAGTGCCGGTGTTTTCAACGCGGGCGCTGGGCGAGCCTTCGTGCTCGCCGGTGCTGACCGGTGGCTCGCCGAGCCCCCTGCGGATCGCATCATGCTGCTCAGTCGTGAGCGCACCCTCTAGAAGAGCGGCGCGAAGAGGTGCGTGCCAGGGGAGAGGCGGTGGGGTGATAACTCCTGAAGCGTCAGCGCCAGAACCAGCGCCCGAACCCGCGCCAGAACCAGCGCCCGAACCCGCGTCAGAACCAGCGTCAACACCCAGCTCGGAAGTATCGAGGCCAGCATCCACCGGCCCATCTTCAAACAGTGACTCACCGACGCGCACCTCGCGTGCGGCCTGAGCGCGCGAGGCCCCGGTGATCTGTTGCACCAGGGACACGGGGCTGCGGTGACCGCGTGACTGCGCGAGCCCCGAGTGGCCGGCCTCGCGCGTGGAGCGCTGCGCGACGACACCCGACGCGGCGACGCGCACCCGGTCTGCGGTCTGCGCGAGCCTGGCTGCCGCGTCGAGCACCGCCATCACGTCTGTGTCAGAGAGGGCAGCGATGGTGTCGGGCAGCACCGCGGTCTCGGGCACCTCACCAAGCAGCCGGCGTAGCTCCGCCTGCTGCTGTGCGAGTGAGGTGAAAAGTTCCATGTCTCTATAGTCCACGCAGCCACCGACATTGGCGCAAGAAAAACCCCTGGTCAGGTTCACGCGGTACAACATGAATGTCACGAAATGGTAACGAATCGTAGGTGGCGGGCCCGGGTGGCGGGGTGCAAGCGGCGATCGCATCACCGCACCGAACCCAGAGCGCAATGTTCGATAATTCTTACTTCGTCACCAAGTTACATTTTTCAAACATGGTTGCAATGGGAGAGTTATGGAGCAGCCCGCAAGGCAAGTTTGCGCTCGCCCACGACGCCCTTCGTCGGCTGCCATTCGCGACGTTCGCCTGGTCCAAGCGAGTCCGCGAGGTGCTCGGGGTCGAGTAAGCATGATCCGGATCGAGCAACTGCGCCGCAAGCAGCCCGCCGACCAAAGCGGCGTGCGTTACTACACCAGTTTCTCGAACACCAGAGTTGCTTGGATTCGGTCGCCTCCGCCGAGGCCCTTGGTGCCCGAAGAAGCGGTCGTGATCGTGTGTAGCCTGTATCCCAGGGCGGCCTGTGCGTTGATCGCGCCTTCGAGTTCGGTGAGGTTGCCAGACCCCGAGCCCCACATCTTCTCTTTGAGAACCACCTGCAATACGACGTCGCTCATGCCGGTTTGCGCGGGCCGCGGCTGTCCACCCGAGGCTGCCGCGGCCTCAATGTGTGAAACCACGCCACTGATGCTTGGCTGAAAAGGTGGTGGCGTCTGCACCTTGTCGGTCCATTTCTGCCCGTCCCACCAGCGCTGCGTGCCAGAACCGTCGTCGTACCAGCCCTCAGGTGTCGTCGTAGTCATAAGGCCATTCTGGACGCGGCACTATGAGAGTGCCAAACGAACGTGGCTGGCGGCACGGGCATGATCCGGATCGAGAATCTGCGACGCAAGCAGCTTACGGGCTAAAGAGGCGGGCGCGCTACGCCGTCGAGGTGCGCTCGAGGATCCAGGTTGAGAGGTCGACAAACACCTCGTCGCGGTTCGTTTCGTTGAGGGTTTCGTGGCGCGCGCCGGGGTACAGCTTGAGGGTTACGTCTTGCACGCCGCGGCGCCGGTACGCCTCGGCCAGCTGGGTGAGGCCGTCGCCGCGCGAGAGCGGGTCTTCGGCGCCCGAGACGATGAGAATCGGCACGCCCGCGCTGAGGCCCGCGACCGGGCGGCCATACAACCGCAGGCCATCGGCGACGCCGAAGAGCTTGAGAATATCGGCGCCAAAACAAAACGGGTCGGCCACGAACTTGGCGACCTCGGCTTCGTCGCGGCTGAGCCACTCGAAGCCCGTCGCGCCCTCACCCGCCCAGCGCGCATTGAGGTCGCCGCTCTCCATGTGTCGAAAGGTGCGCAGGGCAGAGCCCGAGAGCACCAGGGCGTCCCAGGCTAAGGGGTGCGCGTTGAGAATGCGCTGCGCCATGAGCGACCCCCACGAGTGCGCAAACATCACCACGGGCAGGTCGGGGTGGCGCTCGCGAATGATCGCAGTGAGCTGGAGCACCTCGTTTTCGGTCGCAGCGAGCCCGCCAGGGCCGAGCTTGCCGAGCTTCGACATGTCTCCGTCGTACTGCGTGAACCCGGTCTGGCCGTGCCCGCGGTGGTCGTCGGCGTACACGACAAACCCCGCCTTTGTGAGGTACTGCGCGAACGCGTCGTACCGTTTCGCGTGCTCGCCGATGCCGTGCGAGATCTGCACCGCCGCGATAGGCTCGTCGCCATTTGCTGGCTGCCACTCGTACGCGAAGATCTCGACGCCGTGAGCGTCGGTGAAGCTGAACTCGGTGTAGGCGTGCCGGGGAGCTGGCTGCTTCGCCTGTGGGGTCTCGTCGTTCGCGGGGGTCATGGGCCCATTCTGGCCTGTTCGGGTGGGCGGCGCCAGAGCTTTTGCTGATGCGGTGCCGCCCACGCGAGCTAGTGACGTGTGCGTCGACGCGTGAGCGTGACCGCCCCCACCGCCCCGGCAGCTGCCAATAGCAGGCTGCCCGCGGCTGCGACACCCATGTTGCGGGCGCCGGTGCTCGCTAACTCCTGCTCCGCGGTGGGCTGCGGTGTCTGGGCGGGTTTCTGCGCAGGTTTCTGATCCGGATCAGGGGTAGGGCCTGGCACCTGGGCAGGGGTGACCTCGATGACGGCCTGGGCTGACGCCGCCCCGACGGTTGCGGTGATCGTGTGGGGGCTAGCAGAAGGGAAGGTGACGGTGAGCCCCGAGACAACATCGCTCGCGACCGACGAGGTGAGAACCGCAGCGCTTGTGTCGGCGGTGTTGCCGTACGCGTCGACACCGACGACGGTGAATTTGACGGTGTCGCCCTGCTGCACGGTGGCAGCCGACGGCGTGAGTGTGAGGGCCTGGGCGGCCGCGGCCACCACACGAACCTCGAACGTGCTGGTGAGCTGCGCGCCCTGCACGACCGCGCCCACGGTGAGCGAGCAGGTGCCCGCCGTCTCAAACACGCTCTGCCCCGGCACAGTGCTCGTGTCGACGATGCTGGGGTCGCCGCAGTCGACGGCGGTGGCGGTGAGAGCGGGCTGCGGGTCGAGTGCGCCGCCGCCCGGGCTGAGTACCGTCACCGGGTAGGTGAACGGAACACCTGCGGTGGCGACCAAATCGTCTGGGGCTGCAGACACAGTGAGGGTGGCGGGCGCGACCGCGTAAAGGTCGGTGGTGCCCGATCCGGCAGTCGAGCTCGTGGCGTCGAACCACGAGCCGAGCCCGTCATCTTGGGTGTTCCACAGCGTGCCCGCGGGAGCCGCGGGCAGGGTGAGGCCCGCGGCGGTGAGGCTGGGCGCGAAGACATGCTGCGCCGGGATGCTGGCTTCGGGCGCGTTGAACGTGAGTAGACGGTTGTTGCCGGTTACGAGCGAAGCGTCTGGCTGCAGCATGATGGTGCCATTGTTGGCGATCGTGCCGGGGGCCGAGGGCAGCACGCCCGCGCCGGGGGCTTTGATCGCCGCGCCCTCGGTTGGTGCGGTGTCGGTGCCGCGAATGATGCCAGCGGCGCCCACTGTGACCTCTGCGGTGGTCGTGCTGGGGTCATCGATGACCTGAAGTGTGCCTTGAGGTAGCGACAGCGTGCCGTCGACGGTCAGTGAGCCGAATGCGCCGGTGAAGTTGGAAGCGGGCAAGCCCCCTGGTTGGCCGCCGCCGAACGGAGTACCGGGGGAGCTCGCCACGACGAGCCCGCCTTCGTTGATGGTGAGCGAACCGCCGCTGCCGCCCGCGTTTGTCGCGTCGAAGCCGCCCATGCCGCCGCCGATCGCGGTTGAGAGGAATCCGTTTGCCACTGCAGTGAGAGTGCCGCCCGAGTGAACGGTGATGGCCGCGCCGCTGCCGCCGTTGCCGCTTGCGCCTGCACCGCCGCCACCCACCGCGACGCCGTAGGCAGAGTCGTTCTGGGCGTAGACGTCGCCGCCGAAGATGTTGAGCACACCGCCGCTGCCTTCGACGTAGCCGCCGCCGATCGCGGCGGTGTAACCGCTGTTTGCTGCCGCATATGCTTCGACCCTGCCGCCGTACACGTTGAGGGTGCCGGCGTCGACCGCACTGGGTCCGACCATGAGCCCGCCACCGATGCCCGCGGCGTTGGGGGCACCACGGGCAATCACCGTGCCGCTCAATACGGTGAGCGTCGCCCCGGCCGTGCTGATTCCGGGGGCATAGCCCTGAGTGACGTGTGTTTCAACGGTGCCTGTGCTCGTTCCCGAGTCGGTGCCAGACAGCGTGAGCTCGGTGCTCGTTCCAATGACAATGTTTGCGACGTCGAGACGCCGCTCGGCGAGGTCGATGTGCGCGTTGCAGTGCGTCACCAGCGTGGTGGTCGGTTCGTAGATGTCTGCCGCGAGCGTGACCTCGACAGGGTTTGTCTCGCAGAGCGAGACGGCCGTTTGTAGCTCAGCGAGCGTCGAGACCGTGTGCGGCGCCGCGATCGCCGGCGTGGCCACGAGCGCTGAGGCGAGCACCGCCGCGCAAGCAGAAGCAGACAAGAGAACGCGAGGCAGCATTGGCATGGTTGTAACTGTACAGGGTGCAGTTAGGCCCGTCGCAAGTGAGAGTGGGTGTTGGGTGGCGAGGCGAATGCCAGCCAGTATATGAACAGTAGAAGGGCAGTGCTCAACTGAAACAAAGCTCGAGGCCGGCTAGGCTGGAGCAGATGACTACTCACGCAGCGCAGACGAAGCCCAAGAAGCGCATCGAAGTTGTGGCAGCCGCGATCTACAATGGCACCGAGATCCTCGCGGCAAAGCGCGGCGAGGGCATGTCGCTCGCCGGCCTATGGGAGTTTCCCGGCGGCAAGATCGAACCGGGAGAAGCGCCGCGTGACGCTCTGCGCCGTGAACTCGAAGAAGAGCTGCACTGCCAGGCTGAGATTGGCGAGTACGTCAATACAACTGACTACGAGTACGACTTCGGGGTCGTGAGCCTCGCAACGTTTATCTGCACCGTCGAGGGCAGCGCGCCGATCGCTACCGAGCACGCCGAAATCCGGTGGGTGCCCGTCGCTGAGCTACCCACGCTCGAGTGGGCTCCTGCAGATATTCCCGCAGTAGAGCGACTCGTGGAGCTGCTCGCGTCATGACGCAGTTGATGCGCGGCCATCTCGAAGCCGACACGGGCTTCGGGTTTCTCGACGCATCGATCGCCGCACCGCAACTGCTTAACCCGCAGCTCGTCGCGAACGAGGCTGAACAGACCATGCTGCGCGCGATCAAGCGCGAGCTACGCCGCTCGCGAAGTTTCACATTCTCGGTAGCGTTCATCACGGCTAACGCGTTGGCGATGCTCAAGCAGGCTCTCGTTGAGTTCGATGGTGCAGGCACGATCATCACATCGACCTACCTGGGTTTCAACTCGCCAGAGGTCTTCGCAGAACTGCTCGCGCTCGAGGGCGTCACCACGCATGTGTATGAGGGCGACGCAGGCTTCCACGCCAAGGGCTATGTCTTCGAGCAGGGTGCGCATACCACCGCGATCATTGGCAGCTCGAACCTGACAGCCAACGCGCTCGTCAAAAACCAGGAGTGGAACCTCCAGTTCTCGGCAATGCCCGAGGGCGACCTCGTCACGCAGCTCCGGGTCGCCACGCAGCGGCAGATCGCTGCCTCCGTGCCGCTCACCACACACTGGGTCGAGACCTATCGCAAGAACTATGTCGCGCAGCCCGCGCGCGTGGTCACGTACGGTGCTGGCGTTGATCCGGATCACGAATCACAGACCCTGCCCACCGTGATTGCGCCGAACTCGATGCAGCTCGAAGCGCTTGAAGCGATTGCGGCCGTGCGCGAGGCGGGCGAGCAGCGCGCGGTTGTCGTCTCGGCAACGGGCACGGGTAAGACAATTCTGTCGACGCTCGATGTACGAGCCGCGAACCCAAACAAGATGCTGTTTGTCGTGCATCGGGAGCAGATTCTTGACGCCGCGATTGCGGCGTATCAGCGGGTGCTCGGTGCGCCCGCGAGCGAGTTTGGCAAGCTCGTGGGCGGTGCGCGTGAGCTCGACCGCAAGTACGTGTTTGCGACGGTGCAGACGCTGTCGCGGCCCGACGTACTCGAGCAGATTGACGCCGAAGCGTTCGACTACGTGCTCGTTGATGAGGTTCACCGCGCGGGCGCCAACAGCTACCAGCGTGTGTTTGACCGGCTGCGGCCCAAGTTCTTGCTCGGAGTCACGGCGACTCCCGAGCGCACTGACGGGTTCAACATCTTTGAACTGTTTGACTACAATGTGCCGTACGAGATTCGGCTGCAGAAGGCGCTCGAAGCAGACATGCTCGCGCCCTTTCATTACTACGGCGTGACCGACTACATCGACAACGCCGGGCAAACGGTTGGCGACGTGACGACGCTGAGCGCGCTCGTCACACACGAGCGGGTGGCACATATTTTGCGGGCGCTCGAACGCTACGGCCACGCCGCAGGGGTGCGCGGGCTGGTGTTTTGTAGTCGGCGCGAAGAAGCGCATGAACTGTCGCGGTTGCTGAACGAGCGGTCGGTGCATGGTGCCCGACTGCGCACGATCGCACTCACGGGGAAGGATTCCGTCGAGTTTAGAGAGGCCGCGACCCGCCGGCTTGAGCGAGGCGAACTCGACTACATTCTCACGGTCGACGTATTCAACGAGGGCATCGATATTCCGACCCTCAACCAGATTGTGATGCTGCGGCAGACACAGTCGAGCATCATATTTACGCAGCAGCTCGGGCGCGGGCTGCGCAAGGCATCCGGTAAAGATCACGTGCGGGTGATCGACTTCATCGGCAACTACACCAACAACTATTTGATTCCCATTGCGCTCACGGGTGATAGCTCGCTCAACAAAGACGTCGTGCGACGCAAACTTGTTGATGCCGATACGGCCGGGGTGATCTCGGGTATCTCGAGCATCAACTTCGACCGCATCTCGCGCGACAGGGTCTTGCGCTCGCTCGAAGCGATCAAGCTCGACAGCATGAAGAACCTCAAGGGAGCGTTCCTCGACTTGCAACAGCGCCTCGGGCACCCGCCCGCGCTATATGACTTTGCCCGCTTCGACACGGTCGACCCGGTAACGCTTGCGAAAAAGAACAAGAACTACTGGAACTTTCTGGTCAAGATGCGGGCGGTGTCTGAGTCTCCTGCTCCGGATCAGGCCGCGCTGCTCAACTTTGTGACTGGTGAGTTGCTGAACGGCAAACGCCCACACGAACTGCTGTTGCTCAAATGGCTGATCGCCGATGGACGTTTGCCCCGCACCGAGTACGCCGCCAGGCTCGCCGCCGCAGGATGCACAATCGCAGAAGACACAATCGCGTCTGTCGACCGCATAGTTTCGCTCGAGTTCTTCACCGAGGCTGAGCGGGCGAGCTACGGCGATGCACCGGTCGTCTCAGTCACACCCGACTCCTACACCTTGGCGCCTCAGGTCGCGGCGCTTCGGGCGGGGTCTGCGTTCTTGCGGGCGCAGGTCGACGATGCGATTGAAACTGGCTTGTATCTCGCGCGGCACCGACACAACTGGACCGCTGTGCTGCAAGTTGGGCGCATGTACTCACGTAAAGACGTGTGCCGCATGCTGAACTGGCGGGCGAACGAGTACAGCACGATCTATGGCTACAAAGTAGACCGAGAGTCGAGCTCCTGTCCCGTATTCGTGACCTACCACAAGGACGACGATGTCTCAGAGAGTACGCAGTATGAGGATGAGCTACTCGACCACTCAACACTGCGGTGGTTTACGCGATCGCGACGCACACTACAGAGCGCTGAGGTAAAAGCCATCGTGAACCGTGAGGTGCCGCTGCACCTCTTCGTGAAAAAGGACGACGCCGAGGGGCTCGATTTCTACTACCTCGGGCAGGCTGAGTCACGGGACCCTGTGCAAGAGACGATGCCAGGCAAGAACGGCACGCAACTTGATGTAGTGACAATGAACTTGCACCTTGAAGCGCCGATTAACGAGAGCCTCTACGACTACTTGATCACGGGCAGCGAGCCGGCAATAATCTAGGCCAACTGACCCCGCGCACGCGCGCAGACGCTCCTCGCCGCCACAACACATATAGACTCGAATGGCTTTAGCCAGTTCAAACATAGGAGTTTGTGTGTCGGTTGAGATTGCAGAACGTTTGTCGAGCCTCGGCGCAAAGATTGAGCAGCAGCGCGCGTCGATTGAGACGGAAGAAGCTACGAAGAACGCGTTCGTGATGCCTTTCATTTCCTTGATCTTGGGGTACGACGTGTTCAACCCAAACGAGGTCGTACCGGAATTCACTGCAGACGTGGGCACCAAAAAGGGCGAGAAAGTCGACTACGCGATCGTCAAGGACAGCGATGTGCAGATCCTAATCGAGTGCAAGCATGTGGGTGCACCGCTCAACATCAAACATGCGTCGCAGCTGTTTCGCTATTTTTCGGCCACGAACGCACGTATTGCCATTTTGACGAATGGTGATGACTATCACTTCTATACAGACCTCGATGCGCCAAACAAGATGGATGAGAAGCCATTTCTCATGGTGCAGGTATCTGACCTAGATCCAGTGTCAGTTCCTGAATTGCGCAAGCTCAGCAAGGACGAGTTCGACCTTGACTCAGTGATCAGTGCAGCGGAAGAGCTGAAGTATGTTGGTGGCCTGAAGCGGGTGTTGGCTGCCCAGTTCGCAGAACCGGATGCCGAGTGGGTTAAGTTCTTGACGACCCGGGTGTATGAGGGATCATTTACGCAAAAGGTACGAGACCAGTTCTCCGGTCTTGTAACCAAGGCCACACGTCAGTTCTTGAATGATCGGGTCAACGACCGTTTGAAAGCAGCTTTGGGTGGGCAAACATCGGTCCCAGATAACGGCTCCGTGACTTCGCCCGAAGCCAGTGAGCACGTAGCAGAAGCGTCTGCCGTGACCGCAGATGTTAAGGACGGGATCGAGACGACACTCGAAGAGCTCGAAGGATTTCAGATTGTTCGGGCGATCGTGTGCAGTGAGGTGTCTCCAGCACGGATCGCGCAGCGAGACACCAAGAGCTACTTCGGTATTCTGCTTGACGATAACAACAGAAAACCTCTTGCACGTCTCTGGTTTAACGCCGGGCAGAAATACATCGGGCTATTCGATGAAGACAAAGTGGAGACGCGCCACCCAATCGACCGCCCCGAAGACATCTACAACTTCGCAGAGCACCTCAGGGCTTCGGTTCACTACTACGAGTGACTTCGCTAAACCCACTGACCGGGTGCTGTGGTGAGCGGCGTATCTGCTGGGTGGCAGGGCCACCCAGCAGCCTGAGCGTTGTGCGCACCCGGCAAGCAACGCACCACCAACCACTACCCCTCGAACGCCACGTTCCCGTCAACCAGCGTCAGTACCGATCGTGAGCCCAGCAATGCGGCGGGGGGTGCAGAAAGCGCGTGCGCGCCCCACACCACGAGGTTTGCGCGGTAGCCCGGGGCCAGGCGGCCCACCGAGGTTTCGACGCGCGAGGCGTAGGCTGCCCCAGACGTGAACGCCGCAAGTGCTTCGGCCGGCGTGAAGACTCGTGAGGGCGCATACGCCGCCCGTGACGTGTCCAGTGCAGAGCGCCCGGTCAGCGCGATGAACAGGTTGTCGGGGGCGAAGTGCGGGGCGGTCGGCGCGTCGGTGCCCAGCGCGATCGGAATGCCCGCCGCGCGCATCTTGTGCCACGGGAAACCCTCAGACGCCCGCGGTGCACCAAGCACCGCCTTCCAGTTGTCGAGCACGGCGGGGTCGCAGTGCACCGGCTGCATCGACGCCGTAACGCCCAGCGCGGCCATACGCGCGATCGTGTCGTCGGCGACGTACTCGAGGTGCTCGACGCGTGGCCGGCGCGCCGCAAACGCGCCACCCACGCCGTTCACGCGCATACACTCCTCCACCATGTCGAGCGCGATTGTGCTTGCCTCGTCGCCGATCGCGTGCAGCGCGAGCTGCAGCCCCGCCGCATCGGCTGCAACAGCCACGGGCAGAGCAAACGAACGCTCCCAGATCGGCCGGGGCAGTGCGCCGTTCACAAACGGGTCGCGCATTGACGCGGTGCAGGCGTCGATCACGCCGTCGAGAATAAACTTCACGCCTACGATGCGCAGCCACTCATCACCAAAATCGGCGGCAACCTCGTCGCGTACCCGCACGACCTCTTCGATCTGCGCTAGGTCTTGCTCGAGTGAGCCCGTCGCGGTGAGCAGCCAGTGCGCGTTCACGGGAAACGGCAGGCGCCCGTCGCGGTCAAGAATGCGGCGGTAGGCGGCGAGGTCTGCGGGCCCAAAGGCCATCTCGGTCGCGCCCGTCACCCCGGTTTCGAGGTAGGCGTCGAACGCGGCCGCCAAGAACCGGTCGCGGTCTGCGTCGGTCGCGACCTGCTCGAGGTAGCCCCACGCGTACTTCACGGCCGCGGTCTCGATCAAGAACCCGGTCGCGTCACCGTGCTCGTCGCGCACGATCTCGCCGCCCACCGGGTCGGGAGTCTCGCGCGTAATCCCCATCGCCTCAAGCGCGGCCGTGTTCACCCACGCCGAGTGCAGGTCGTTCGCGTCAAGCAGCACGGGCACGTCTGACACGACCTCATCAATCACGGCCGCGGTCGGCTGCTCGCCCTCGGCAAACAGGTCGAACATCCAGCTCGTGCCGGTCACGATCTGCCCATCGGGCTGGGCAGCGCGCCGCTCGGCGAGCCGGCGCTGCACTTCGGCAAGCGTGCCAGCATCGCGCAGCTGCACCTTCGACAGCGCCTCGCCCAGCATCATCATGTGCGCGTGCCCCTCGATGATGCCCGGCGTCACGAGCGCGCCGCCCAGGTCGACCTCGGTCGCCCGGGGACCTGCCACGCTGCGCACCGACGCCAGGTCGCCCGCGGCGAGCACAAGCCCGCCCTGCACGGCCACGCACTCGCGTGGCGCGTGCGCCGCCTCGCCGGTAAACACGGTCGCGTTCGTGTAAATCGTCGCCGTTGCTGCTGCGTTCTCGAGGCTCATGAGGGCTCGCTTTCTTCAAGGGTGTGGTTTGAGGCTATCGGGCCGGTTTGCGGCCGCGATGAAAGATCCGGATCTGCCGCTTACGCCATCTGCGGGTAGCGCGCCAGGGCGCGCTCTGCCCCGACCGAGACCCGTGCGATCGCGACGGTGGGGGCGATGGCGGCGAAGCTCACGAGGCCCATGAGCAGCGTGAACAGGGGCACGCCGAGCCACGCGATGAACACGCTGCCGATGAGCGGCGCGAAGCTAGAGCCGACGAGGTAGGCGCCCAGCAGGGGGCCCGACCAGCGGCCGCGCGCGTCGAGACCCGCGGCGGTCGCGATGAACAGCGAGAACGCGAACGCATAGATTGCATTGACCGCGATGATCAGGGCCGCGAGCACGACGGGATCGGCGGTGAGACCGATCGCGATCTTCACGCCGCCGCCGAGGGCGAGCGCGATCGCGAGCGGCAGGGCGCGGCCGATGCGGTCACCCGCGACGGTGACGAGCAGCATGCCGAGGATTCCGCCGGCAGCCGCGAGGCTGAGCGTGAAACCGAGGGGTTTCTCGCCTAAGCCGACGGCGTCGCCGAGCACGGGAGCCATCGTCCAGATCGCGTCTTCGCTCGTACCCCACAGCGCAAACACGACGAGCACGCCGATGCCCGCAATGGTGATGCGGCGCGGGGCCGCGATCTTGAGGGTGCTCGTCACGTCGACGGGGGCGGCGTGCTCGGGGGAGTTCGGCAGCCAGGCGACGAGCGCGAGGCCCGCGAGCGAGATGAGTGCCAGTGTGGTGAACACGCTCAACTGCGTGATGCCCACGAGCGGAATGATCGCGAGCACGATCGTGATGAGCACGCGGTTGGTGAGCCCGCTCGCCGCCGCGACCCGATTGGGGTTGCGCAGGGCGGCGATGGCCGCGCCCGAGGTGGAGATGGCGGTGCCAACACCCGCTCCGCCCGCGATCAGCGCGACCGCCGCGACCGCCGGGGTGGCGATGGCCGCGCCCGCACCAAACGCCACGACGGCGACGACGAGGCCCGCGGCCGCGAGTGGGCGGCGGCGCGCGCCTGAGGCGAGACGTGAGCTTGCGAGCCCCACAACGGCCGAGGCGAGCAGCGCCCACGTGAGCACGTTGCCGCCCGCGATTGGGTCGAAGCCGAGCCCGCTAAGCGCAGTCAGAATGTGGGGCGCGAGGTTTGCCATCATGAGGCTCGCGAGCGCCACGATGAAGGTGGCGCTACCGTTTCTGGCAGTGAGGCGTAAGCGGGGGTCAGTCATGGGAGTCTCGATTCCGGCGTCGTCGGCGGTGGGTGGGGTGGCGCTTGGGGTGGTGTCCGTCATGCTGCGCGAGCTTGCGAGTCGCAGTATCCAAAATGCACCCACAACTTGCAGCCACGATTAACCGAAACACTTTCGGTTAATCGTGTTTATCGTGCCCCCTGTGGGAAGATCTGTCAAGTAGACGCCCAGTCAAGGAGGATCAGTGGCACGCCCCCGCACCACCAAGCTCAGCCCCGAGATCATCGGCCGCGCCGCGATTGACTACGTCGAAGCGGGCAACGACCTGCAGCTCGTGCCCCTCGCGAAACGACTCGGGGTGAGCGTCTCGTCGCTATACCATCACGTGGCCGGGCGCGACGGCGTGATCCAAGCCATGCGGCAGGTGCTCGTGCCCGAGTACATCCCTGCCGCGCCCGCCGGGGCGGCAGAAGGTGACTGGGAGGCGCGGATCCGGAGCGAGGTCGAACTCACCTGGCGCATGTACGCCGATCACCCGCGGGTGCTGCAGCTCATGCTCACCGTGGTGATCGACGAGCCCGATGTGCTGCGGTTTTACTCGGTGCTCACCGATGCGCTCGGTGAGGCCGGGGTGCCCGATGACGAGATTCTCACGACCATCGAAGTGATTGACGCGTTCACGTTTGGTGCCGCGCTCGACGCGCTCTCGCCCGACGAGATCCTGCGGCCGGGCGAGACGGGCGGCAAACTTGCCGAGCTGCTGCCCGCCCACCCTGTGGGTCGCGTGCGCAACCGGCGCGTGTTCGACCGGGGGCTCGACCTGTTGCTCGCCGGCGTGCGGGCGGGCGCAGGGAGCGGGCCTGAGGGAGCGCGTGGAGCGAGCGGGGCGCGTGGAGCGCGTGGGTCGCGGGAGCCGCGTGGCTGACGTGCGCGTACGTGCCCCGCTCTGGACGCCCGTAGCCGCGGGGATCGTGTGCAGCCTGGTGGCCTTCACAGCCGCCTTCGCGGTGGTGCTCAGCGGGCTGCAATCGGTCGGCGCTACCCCCTCGCAGGCCGCGTCGGGGCTGCTCGCCGTCACCGTCACGATGGGCGCCGCGAGCATCCTGCTGTCTTGGCGTTACCGCATGCCCATCACCTCAGCCTGGTCGACCCCCGGCGCCGCGCTGCTCATGACGACGGGCCTCGTGACCGGGGGCTGGCCTGCCGCGATCGGCGCGTTCATCGCCTGCGGCGTGCTGCTCACCATCACCGGGTTGTGGCCGGGCCTTGCCCGGCTCGTGCAGCGGATCCCGGTGCCCCTCGCGCAGGCGATGCTCGCGGGGATCCTGCTGCCGTTGTGTATCGCCCCGGTGACGGCCCTCGTAACAAACCCGCTGCCCGTCGCGCCCATCGTGGTGACCTGGCTCGTGATGACGCGGGTGAGCCCCAAGTGGGCGGTGCCGGTGGCGCTCGCGGTCGGGATGGTGGCGATCGCGGTGAGCCTCAACGTCGCGGGGGCGGTGCCCGCGGCCAGCACGCTCATTCCGCACATCGAGTGGACCACCCCCACGGTGACACTGCAGGCGCTCACCGGTGTGGCGTTGCCGCTGTACATCGTGACGATGGCGTCACAGAACATTCCCGGTGTCGCCGTCATGTCGGGCCTCGGATACACCGTGCCCTGGCGGCCCGCCCTCACGGTCACCGGCATCGCCTCGATCGTGAGCGCCCCGTTTGGTGGGCACGCGGTCAACCTTGCCGCGATCAGTGCCGCGCTCGCCGCCGGCCCCGAGGCCGGGCCCAAAGAGCGACGGTGGGTGGCCGGTGTCGCCGCGGGTGTGAGCTATCTCGTGCTGGGAGCGTTGAGCGCGGGCCTCGCGACCGCCGTGCTCGCTGCCCCCGCAGCGATCGTGCAGACGGTCGCGGGCATCGCACTGTTTGCGACCTTCGCTGCGGCGTGCACGAGCGCAATGGCAGACCCGGGGCTGCGATTGCCGGCCGCGGTCACACTCGCGGTCGCAGCATCGGGAGTGAGCGCTGGCGGCCTCAGCTCGGCGTTCTGGGCACTCGTGGCCGGCATTGTGCTGGCCGCGTTGCTCGCGCCGCGCTCTGCGGTCAAGAAGAGGTCGCGGCAATAGGGCTGCTGCCGCAGAGTTTCTGCAGTCGGCCCCTCTATAACTCGGTCAGCCACACGATCGCGGTCATGTTTTGCCCCTCTCGGGGCCGCAGGTGGTGGTTATGAGCCCTCATAACCACCACTCGTGGCCCCACGCGCGCGAGGGCAGGCCCTCGTGGGCGCCTGTGTCCGCATACACTCGGGGTGTGACTATGCGACGCGGAGCTCTCATTGGCGTGATTCTGGCGTGCGCGGCGCTCGCCGCCTGCCTCGTCGCGGTGCTGTGGCGCGGCGACGCTCGGGCGAGCGGCGCTGCGGCGGCGGCTGCGTCTGCCGGGGCCGGGGCTGGGGTCGGGGCTGGGGCCGGGCACCAAAGCCCCGACACCGATGGCACAACCGTGACCGACGTCACCGTGACCGACCTCGCCGTGCCGGGGCCCGCGGCGCGAGCTGGCGGCGGCAAGCCGCGATCCGGAGCGAACGGCAGCTCGCCCACCGCCGCAAGAGCGGCCCAGGCGAGTGAGCACAGCGCGAGCAGCCCCGGCAGCCGCAGCAGCGCCGCCAGCGAGCAGCGTGCCGGCGGCGGGATCAACCGCGCAGGCTCGGCCGAGATCGCGGTGCGGCGCTACGACCCAGCCCCCGCGACGCCCGGGGAAGCGGCAGAACCGTGGGCGACGCTCGTCTGGGCCCACGGCGGATCGTTCGTGCGCGGCGGCCTCGATATGCCCGAGGCCGACTGGGCCGCGCGGCAGTTCGCGGCCGCGGGCATGCGCGTCTACTCGGTCGATTACGTGCTCGCGAGCGACACGGTGAAGGCTCCGGCGCCCGCGAACGACGTCGCCGCGGTCGCCCGCTGGGTCGAGCGCACCGAGTGGGCCCCGCTCGTGATCGGCGGCGCGAGCGCGGGAGCGCACCTCGCCGCTCTCGCCGCGCTCGACCGGGCCGAGGCTGCGCGCGCGGGTGATGGGGCGCCCGCGGTCGCCCTGCTGCTCGAGTACCCCACGCTGCACCGCGTGCAGCGCCCCGATGCCGCGCTGGCCGAGTCAACGGCGGGGCTCGCTGAGGGGCTGCGATTTGCTCCGGATCGCATCGCCGCGATGTACGCCACCCATTTGGGCGAGGAGCCGGGTGATGGTGTTGGCGTTGGTGTTGGTGTTGGTGGCGTTGGTGGCGTTGGTGGAGTTGGTGGCGTTGGTGGCGTTGGTGCTGGCGTGGGTGGTGGTGTTGATGGAGTATCGCCGCTGGTTGTGGGAGAAATCGGGCCCGAGCGGCTGGGGCTACTGCCGCCGACCGTGATTGTGAACGCCGAGTTCGACGACCTGCGGGCGTCGGGCGAGCAGTTCGCCGAGCAACTCGCGGTCGCCGGGGTGCGCGTGGTCGAATACACGCAGGCTGGCACCGTGCACGGCTACCTCAACCGTCCGACCGAGTCGCCCGAGGCGACAGCCAGTGCGCAGCAGACGATCGACCGGCTAGTGGCTGGCGCGCGCGAAGCGGTCGGCCAATAGCGCGTCGGTAGCCTTCTCTCAGGCGGTCTCCCCGCAGGCCCGTGCGTGACGTTCGGTATCGATGCGACGAGACAGTATCGAAATGACGAGTCGGCATTGAAATGACGAGTCGGTATCGAAATGACGAGTCGGTATCGAAATGACGTATTTATCGGGCAGGTTCGTCATTTCGATGCCGCCTCGTCGTCCCCCGTCACTCCCACCCCGTCATTCTGCGCCCGCTGCCACACCCGTCATTCTGCGCCCGCTGCCACACCCGTAATTCTGCGGCGGCGGCCCACCCCGTCATTCTGCGGCGGCGAAGCCGATCGCAGAATCCAGCACACTCGTGCTCCGCAATGCTCCGCGCTCTCGACCTGCGCCGGCGTTCGTGCCACGATGGAGGCGTCGAGGGCGCGCCGCCGACGTCGTGCCGAGACGTTTAAAGAATGGAGTGCGTGATGCGCTACTTGCTACTGGTTCAGGGTGCCCCGCCCGAGGAAGACGCGGCGCGCGACGCCGCACGCATTGAAGGCGACATCGCGTTCGCGGCGAAGCTCGATGATGAGCTCTCGGCGACGTCTGAGCTCGAGTGGAGTGAGGTGCTGGGGCCGGGCGACCGGTCGCGCGTCGTCGGCCCCGACGGTTCGGCTTGGTCGGGCGGAGTCACAGGGGTAACGCGGGTGTGGGCGGTGCGCGTGGGCACGCTCGATCGTGCCCACGAGCTGGCGGGCCGTATCGCAAGCGAACTGGGCGTCAATGTGGAAGTGCGCGAATGTTTGGCGGGCGCGCAGCGGCCCTAGCCTGGCCGTGAACGCGAAAGGGTCGCACTGCAAGGTGAGAGATGCTATCTATATGCGCCAATAGCAGGTTAAACTGCTAGCTATAGATGCCATCTACGATGAAGGTGCAACGTGGTGGGTCGAACTTCGCCTGCTCGCCAGCGGCGGCTCGTGACGCTGGGTGAAAACGTGCAGGCCTGGCGCAAGTTACAGGGCATGAGTGCTTCAGAGCTGGCTCGTCGCGCCCACGTAACGCGTGAAACCCTGCGCGCCATCGAGCAGGGAACGGGGTCACCCAAATTGGACTCGCTCATGTCGGTGATCACGGCACTCGGGTTCGCCGACCACTTTGTGTCGGGTGCCGACCCCTTCAACACGGACTCCGGCCGGGCGCTGGCCCTCCAACGGGCTGACAAGCGGCGAAGCTAGCACCGATTCAGAACAGGGCCGCAGCGCGGGCGCGGGTGTCTACTCAGCCCTGGCTCCCGTTCGTGATGCGCGGACTATGCCTTCATGAACTGGTGCGCTGAATAGGAGGCTTCCAACATCACGCCGAGATCGCCTCGACGATCTTGCCGCTCTCGCTGAGTCGTCTAACCTGCCCGGCTACACCCTTCATCGTGCGCGAGCAGATTGCTTCACACTGGTCGCCTCAAGCAGCCCGAGCTGCTCTGGACGACACCCTGCACCGCCGCAGAGCTCCTGCGATCTCATCGCGGTAAAATTGATGGAGACGGGAGGCATGATTGGGTACGTCGAAACTTAGCGCTGAACAGCGACGGTTGCGTGCAGTGGTAGACGCCCGGCGGTCATCTGAGCTTGAGGGGTCACGGAGCACAGACGAGACCCGTCTCGACCAAGATGCCTACGTTCGTGGCGAGATCGATATCGATCAGCTGGGCCAACGAGTGCGTGAGCGTTACGGGATGTCTTGACCAATTTGCGGCCTTGCGAGCATGAAGGTAGTGAGTCCGGTTGGAGCGGGTGTTTCAGCGCTTGGGCAGCGCTGTGCAGACTAGGCCCGAGTGAGCTGGTGCGCGCGCTGATAAGACACTCCCAGCACCTCGCCGATCTCGCGCACACTCATGTGGAACTCTTCATGCAGCTGCCGGGCCGCCGCTCGCGCGGCCGCAGCCGCGGCCGACTGCGACTGCTTTGCGATCTCGCGCAGCCGTGAAGCCTCACTCAGCTGCGCTTCTACTGCGACAGGGAGCACCGGTACGACAGATATCGTGATTTCGTGCTCGGGCAACTCGGTCACAAATGAGATCGCTTCGATAATCTCGTCGGCCTCGCTGAGCCGTCGAACCTGTGTGATCGCGCCCGGCGCTTCGTCGGCTTGAAGCACCCACCATTTGCCCGAACGTTCCGCGTGAACTGTGAAGTGACTCACCGCCACCACCCCTTTCCAAACTCGGCTGCAAACTGATCGAAGAACTTACGCGCAGTGAGATCATCAATCTCGTTGTGGCGACCCAACGTTGACTTGGTGTTGCCGATCTTGATGCCCGTGTGATTGGTGAGCTCAGTTTCAGCGTAGGAAACCCCTGACTTCTTGGCCTCGTTACGCAGCTTCTTGAGAACAGCAGTGCGTTTCATGCTACACCTCTACTCCTCACTAGACAACTGTGTCTAGTGTGCTCTTGTTTTCTATTCAAGACTTGATCTGGGCGATTGAATTCTTGCCTGTAGCGGGGAGTATACGTGCGGTGAAGTCTGGGAGCGCAAGCCCCTGGGGTACGATCCTCGTATGCAGCTCAGCAGCAATGACGCAAAGTATCTGGGCCTCGCCGTCGAGGAGGCCGAACTCGGCTGGAACGAGGGCGGCGTGCCCATCGGTGCCGCGTTGGTGCACCACAGCAAACACGGCGACAGAGTGCTCGCGGTGGGGCGTAATCAGCGCGTACAGATGGGGAGCGCGATTCGGCACGGCGAGACCGATTGCCTTGAAAACGCGGGGCGCCTCCCTGCGAGTGTGTATCGCGAATGCACGCTCTATACGACACTGTCCCCCTGCACCATGTGCGCGGGAGCGGCCGTGCTCTATGACATTCCGCGCATTGTGATCGGCGAGAACCGAAGCTTTCAGGTGTCTGAGGGATGGCTCGCAAGCCACCGCGTCGAACTCGTCATCGCCGACGACGAGACCTGCATCGCCCTCATGCAGCGCATGCTCAGCGAGCGCCCCGAGGTTTGGGCCGAGGACATCGGCGTCGATGTTGACGATCTCGCGAGCTAACGTGATGCGCGCCCCGAACTCGACGGCCAACCGAGCCGCCAGCTGCTAGTCCTAACTGCCCTAGCCGGCGAGCGCGGCGAGCAGGCCGTCGACGTCGGCCTCGGTCGTGTCGAACGCGCACATCAAGCGGTACAGGCCCGGCTCGGTGGGCCACTGGCCAAACCGGTACTGCGCCTGCGCGCGCGCCGCGCGCTCCTGTGGCAAGCGCACAAAAACGGCGTTCGACTCAACTGGATGCGCGATCCGGATCGCGGAATCAGTGCGCGCCAGCAGCTCAATGCTGGCCGCGAGCCGGGCGGCCATCGCGTTCGCGTGGCGCGCCGAGCGCAGCCACAGATCGCCGTCGTAGAGCGCGTTCAGCTGGGCCGAGGTGAAGCGCATCTTCGACGCGAGCTGCAGATTCAGCTTGCGCAGGTAGGGCATGCCGGGCGCGCTGCCGGGCCGCAGCACGACGACCGCCTCGGCTCCCATCAGGCCGTTCTTCGTGCCACCGAGGCTCACGATGTCGGCGCCCGCATCGGTGGTGAGCTCGGCGAGCGTTGTGCCCAGGTGCGCGGCCGCGTTGGCGAGCCTCGAGCCGTCGACGTGCAACAGCATGCCGTGCTCGTGCGCTTGATCGGCGAGCGCCCGAATCTCGGCGGGCGTGTAGCAGGTACCCAGCTCGGTGACCTGCGAGATCGAGACAGCGAGGGGCTCGGCCCGGTGCTCGTTACCCCAGCCCCACGCTTCGTGCGCAACGAGATCGGGGGTGAGCTTGCCGCCGGGGGCGTCGACCGTGAGCAGCTTCAGCCCGCCCGTCTTCTCGGGGGCGCCCGTTTCGTCGCAGTTGATGTGTGAAGAGCGGGCACAGATCACGGCACCCCAGCGCGGCAGCACCGCCTGCAGTGCGAGCACGTTCGCGCCCGTGCCATTGAGCACGGGGAACGCCTCGGCCTGGGTACCGAAGATCTGTTTGGCGAGCGCGTGAAAGTGAGCGGTCTGGGAGTCGCCGCCGTAGGCGGGCTCGTGACCTGTGCCCGCGCGGGCAAGGGCGTCGAGCACCTCTGGGTGCACGCCCGCCCAGTTGTCTGAGGCGAATGAAGTGGAAGCTGCGCTGCTGGAGTTCATCGAAGTCACAGGATAAGCCTACGGGCAGCCGGTTGTGCACAGGGCTGTGGATCTATCCACGGGTCTATCCCCGAAGTTATCCACAGGAGTTATCCACCTGTTAGTAAGTGTTGTGGATTCGTCCACAATCCGTGGAAAATCTCGAATTGGCGCGCTGGTGCCTGTGAAATGCCCGCCGCGCCCGGTGTGCTAACTCACTTTTCACAACTTACCCACACATTTATCCCCAGCTGTGAGTAATTACATCCGTGTAGTTCTCGAAATGGGGATGGGGATAACTTTGCCGGTTGCTGGGTGTGTGTAAAAGTCGGCTACACATCGACCCGAACGGGGCAAAAGAGCGGCGTTTGGGGCGGTGAATCGAGGCGCCTGTGGATAATTACACGCGTGTGATTCAACACTTGTGGGAATTATTGGCCCTCGTTTTGCCGCATGAAATCAACGAAGTTGGGTGCTTCGCAAAGCTGCCCGGGCGCGCCCTTCACAAAGTTGCCCACAGCTTTCCTCACGGTTGTGGATAACTGTGTATAACCTGCCGTGGGCGCTGCCGCGGGCGCTGCCGCGGGCGCTGCCGCGCGAAGCCATCCACCGACCGGTGGATACGAAGATCAGCCGCCAGACCCCTACCGCGCCCGCGCGGCGAACGAAAAGATTAGAGCATGAGCATTCAAGAAGAAGTCGTGGGGCCACCTGACCCCGCCAGCCTCGCCGTGAGCGTGCGCGGGCTCACGAAACGCTACGGCGCGCAGCAGGTGCTCGCGGGGCTCGATCTCGACATCGCGCGCGGCGAAACGTACGCCCTGCTCGGCCCCAACGGCGCGGGCAAGAGCACAGCGATCGAGACGCTCGAAGGGCTACGTCGCCCCGACGCGGGCACCGTGCAGGTGCTCGGCGAGCAACCGCTGAACGCGCCGCGCGGCTGGCGCTCACGCATCGGCATCGTTGCGCAGACCACGGGCGACCTCGGCCCCTACACGCCCCGCGAACTCGTAAACCACTTTGCGGCGCTTTCGCCTCGCCCGCGCCCCACCGACGAGGTGCTCGATCTCGTCGGGCTCACCGCCCAGGCGGGCAAGCGCGCCAACAAGCTCTCGGGCGGCCAGCAGCGCCGCCTCGACGTTGCCCTCGGCATCGTCGGCAACCCCGAACTGCTGTTTCTCGACGAGCCGACGACCGGATTCGACCCCGAGGCTCGCCGCCAGTTCTGGAGCATGCTGCAGGGGCTCAGCGCCGAGGGCGTCTCGATCTTGCTCACCACGCATTACCTCGACGAGGCCGCGCAGCTCGCAGACCGCGTCGGCGTGCTCACCGGCGGCCAGATAGTGGCCGAAGCACCCCCGGCGCTCCTCGGCGGGGCCGAAGCCCGTGTGCCGATCGTGCGCTGGCGAGACGCCAAGGGGGAGCTGCGGGAGGAGCGCACCGAGGCACCCGCCGCGCTCGTGCGCCAGCTCAGCGCGCTCCGCGAGAACGGCGAGAGCGGCGAGAACGTCGAACCCACCGAACTCGCAGTGCGTAGGCCCTCACTCGAAGACATCTACCTTGGCCTGATCGCCGAGGACCGCATCGTGCACGACGCACCCCAAGAGTCCGCAACCTCCGCCGCGACCGTCGTGGCCACGCGCACCACTGCACCGCACACCAGCAAGAAGAAGGCTGAGGCCACACGATGAACACGCACTCCGCTGCTGCGCCACCCAAGTCAAGGCCCACCTCGCCCACGGCGGTGGGTGCACACGGCTGGGCTCGATCCGGATCGCACACCGCCGTCGCCCCTAAACCCGTGGGCATCTGGCGGGCCGGGGCCGCCGCGATGCGCATGGAGCTGCGCGCCTACTTTCGTACGACGGACACGGTGTTCTTCACCTTCTTGTTTCCGATCTTGATGCTGGGCATTTTTGGCGTCGCGTTTGAATCGGCGGGCGAGATCGGCGCGAAGCCCGACGGCACCGGCGGCGTCACGATGGCGGGGTACTACCTGCCGGGCATGGTGGCCGCCGCGCTGCTGCTGTCGGGGGTGCAGAACCTCGCGATCGATATCGCGCGCGAACGCAGCGAAGGGTGGCTGCGGAGGCTGGGAGGCACGTCGATGTCGCCGGTCTCGTACTTTCTGGGTAAGGCGGGCATGATTCTCGCCACCTCGATCGCGCAGGTCGCCCTGCTGTTCGCGTTCGCCGTGTTTGCGCTGGGGGTCGAGCTGCCAAGCGACCCGGCGCTGTGGCTGCGGTTTGCGTGGCTGTTTGTGCTCGGCATCGCCACGATGACCCTGCTGGGGGTCGCGCTGTCGGCGCTGCCGCGCACCTCGCGTAGCGCCACCGCCGTCGTGCTACCCATCGTGCTGCTGCTGCAGTTTGTGTCGGGCGTCTACCTGCAATTCTCGATGCTGCCAGTATGGCTGCAAGACGTGGCCTCACTGTTTCCGCTGAAGTGGCTCGCGCAGGGCATGCGCAGCGTGTTTCTGCCCGAGCACTTCGCCGCGGCTGAACAGTCGGGTGGCTGGGACCTGGGGCTCGTCGCGCTGAACCTCGCGGGCTGGCTCGTCGCGGGGCTCGTGCTGAGCCTCATCACGTTCAGGTGGGTGCGCCGGTCGTGAGCGGCGACGGTCTTGCGCGGCACCGCCGTGAGAGAGTAAACCCATGACCTCTGCCGCGCCGCTCTCGCGCACACCACTGCGATGGTGGGACGTGGGTGTCACCGCGCTCACGCTGCTGTTGTGCGTGCCGGGCGGCGCGGGCGCCATCGACTGGGCAGACGCGGGCAGCGGCGCAGGCGGTCGCCTCGCCCTCAACCTCGGCGTGCTCGCCGTCTTCGCGCTGCTCTACGTGGTGCTGGGCCGCGCGGCGCTGCTGCGCGGAATGCGCGACGCAGACGCCACTCACACCCCCACCCGCAGCCGCGTCTTTCTCGTGCTGCTCGTCGTAACGCTCGGGGTCGCCACGCTCGTCGAACCGAGCTACGCCACGCTGCAGGCGCTCGCCCACCCCATGGCCTGGGTGATCGTGCCCCGGTACCGCACGGCCGTCGCCTGGAGCGCGGCGCTCGCCGCCGCCATTGGCGCGGGCTCGAGCGTCGCATATGCGCGGGCGGGCATTGAGTATCCCG
Source organism: Leucobacter faecis (assembly GCF_054456695.2). Lineage (NCBI taxonomy): Bacteria > Bacillati > Actinomycetota > Actinomycetes > Micrococcales > Microbacteriaceae > Leucobacter > Leucobacter faecis. The sequence goes on along the minus strand of NZ_JBTJER020000004.1, from coordinate 285,038 downwards.
TGTGGACTGCACTCGTGATTGCAGGCCTCTCGTTTGGATTTGCGGTGATTCTTGGCACCTGGATCTCGCGCATCTTCGACCAGTCAGAGCGCTACCGGGCCATCGCGGCAGAGCTGCGCGCATCACAGCGCGACGTGGCCCGGCTGTCGACTGAGGCGGGCGCGGCACAGGAGCGCGAACGGCTGTCGCGCGAGCTGCACGACACGCTCACGCAGACCCTCGCAGGCCTCGTCATGCTCAGCGAGCAGGCCACCCGCGCGCTCGACTCGGGTGACACCGACCGCACCCGCGATCGCCTCGAGCGGGTCGAGTTGGCCGCCCGGGAGGCCGTGATTGAGGCGCGCGCCATCGTAGCGACCACGCAGCCGCTCGGCGACGGCGGGCTCGAAGCCGCCATCGAGCGGGTTGCCCTGCGCATGGCCGCCGACACGGGGCTCGACATCGTGTGCACGCTCGCCGGCTCGGCGATGCTCAGCCGCGAGCTGCAGGTCGTGCTGCTGCGCGCCACCCAGGAGGGGCTCGCGAACGCCCGCAAACACGCCCGCGCCACCCGCGTCGAGGTCACGCTCACCCACTCACCGAACGGAGACACCCGCTTGCTCATCACCGATAACGGCGTAGGCCCGGCGCAGGCCGCCCTCGCCCCCGCAGGTTTCGGGCTCAGCGGCCTCGCCCAGCGCGTGCGCGAGGCCGGCGGTGAGGTGTCGTTTGGCCCGGGAGACCGCGGCGGCGCGCGGCTCGAAGTGCTGCTGCGACGCGGAGAAGGCGCGGCATGATCCGGATCATGGTGGTCGACGACCACCCCGTGGTGCGCGCGGGGGTGTCGGGGTTGCTCGAAACCGAACCCGATTTTGAAGTCGTGGGAGAGGCAGCCTCAGGGGAGGAGGCGCTCGAGCTCGCGGCGGTGGCGCGGCCCGACGTGGTGCTGATGGACCTGCGCATGCCCGGCATGGGCGGCGTTGAAGCGACTCGACGCATCACCGAGGGGCAGGCGCGGCCGCCGCGCGTGCTCGTGTTCACCACGTACGAAGATGACGACCAGATTCTCGCGGCCATCGAGGCGGGCGCGAGCGGATACCTGGTGAAGGCGGGCCCCGCCGAAGAGTTGGCGGCGGGCGTGCGCGCGGTAGCGGCGGGGCAGACGGTGCTTGCGCCCCGGGTCGCCGCACAACTGGTGGCCCGAGCTACGGGCGCGGGTGGGTGGGGGCTGGGAGCCGGAGCGGACACCGCCCCCAGCCTGACACCGCGCGAGACCCAGATCTTGGGGCTCGTGGCCGAGGGGCTCAGCAACCCGGCGATCGCGCGGCGGCTCGTGATTGGCGAGTCAACCGTGAAGACGCACTTGCTGCACGTGTTCGAGAAGCTGGGTGTGCAGGATCGCACTCGCGCCGTGATGCGCGCGCTCGAACTCCGGCTGCTGCCCGACCCGCGCGGTGACTGAGCACGCTAGGCGGTCTCTGCGTGTGCTGACCGCTGAGCGGTGCGTGTGCTGAGCGCTGAGCGGTGCGTGTGCTGAGCGCTGCGTGCGCCAAGACATCGTGCGGCCAAAAGTGGGTGTTATCAGGGCCGATAACACCCACTTTTGGCCGCACGCCCCCTTTGCCAGGCTGCAACACACCTATTCGCCGGAGGCATCGATCTTTGGTGCAGCGGATGTGGGGCCGGATCTAGGCGGACTCTTCGCGCCAGCCGGTGGTGACGTCGACCCAGGTGACGGCGCTGCTGAGTGACTGGAGCGCCTTGATGTCGATCTCGACGGCCGAGGTGGCGGTGCCGGCGGCGGGGTAGACCGTGTCGAACCGGCGCAGCGACTCGTCGAGGTAGACGCGGGCGCCTGCGGGGTTGGCGAAGGGGCAGACGCCGCCGACGGGGTATCCGGTGAGTGGGGCGACGTCTTCGCCCTTGAGCATGCGTGGCTTGCCGCCAAACTGGCGTTTGAACATGCCACCGTTGACCTTGACGTCACCCGCCGCCACGATGAGCACGGCCCGCTCGGGCGCATCGGGGTCGTAGAAGCCCAGCGTTTTGGCGATGCGACCGGGGGTGGTGCCCACCTTTTCGGCGGCGAGCTCGACGGTGGCGCTCGACTCGGCGAACTCTAAAATCTCGCCCGACCAACCCTGCTCGGTGAGGTGTGCGCGTACCCGTGTGACTCCCATGTCGTTCCTTTCGTAGGCTGCGTTCCAGGGTAGCGCGCGGTGGCTGCCCCGCCGCCCAACCCCAACCCTTGAAATATGCGCGACAAGTTCCGTCTAAGGCTGCGGCTTAAGCAGAACTTGTCGCGCATATTTTGGGGCCCCGGGGTTGACACGAGCCCCACAGCCTCCTAAGTTCATTAGTGAAGTAACTAACCAATGGGGTGGTGGCCACGCAAGAACCGACCAGCCGCCCCCGCGAACTCCGAAGGGACGTGGCACATGTTCGACGACGCGCGCCCCATCTTTGTGCAGCTGGCCGAGCAGATCGAAGACGACGTGTTGCGCGGCGTCTACGCTGAGGAGTCGCAGGTGCCCTCCACCAATGAACTCGCAGCGTTTTTGCGCATCAACCCCGCGACGGCGGGCAAGGCGCTCAATCGTCTCGTCGACGCAGGCGTGCTGTACAAGCGCCGCGGCATCGGCATGTTTGTGGCCGCTGGCGCCAAAGCGCTCATCGCGGCAGCCCGCCAGCACGACTTTGCCGAGCGCTACGTCGAACCTCTCGTCGTCGAGGCGCGCAACCTCGGCCTGGGGCGGGCTGACGTGCTGCGGCTGGTCGAAACCGCGACGGCCTGGCAGGCGGGGGATCACGGGATAGTCCCACTGCGCCCAGGCAGCACGGCTGATCCCGACACCACTAACTCTGCCGACACTACCAACGCTGTCGGTACTGCCACCGGCGCCGCTGAACCCGCCGCGGCTGCCACGCCGGCTGCCACGCCCACCGATACTCCATCGCAAGACCCCACCGCACAGGAGGCGGCACAATGACTACCATCGCCATCGAAACGCGCGGGCTCACCCGCCGCTACCGCGGCGCGACCGCTCTCGACGACGTCACCCTCGGCATTCACGAAAACGTGATCACCGGGCTGCTCGGCCGCAATGGTGCGGGCAAGACCACGCTCATGGCACTCGTCACCGCGCAGGATCAGCCCACCGCCGGCACGGTGCTCGTGGGCGGCCATGAACCCTTTGAAAACGCAGCCGTCTGCGAGCGGATGTGCTTCATTCGTGACAACCAGCGCTACCCCGACGACTACAAGCTGAGGCACGCGCTAAAGGCGGCCCGCATCGCCTACCCTGAGTGGTCACAGGCACTCGCCGACAGGCTCGTCGAGCTGTTTCGCATTCCCGCCAAAACCCAGGTGAAGAAGTTCTCGCGCGGCCAGCTCTCAGCCCTCGGTATTGTGATCGGTCTCGCAGCCCGGGCCCCCATCACCTTCTTCGATGAGCCCTACCTGGGGCTCGACGCCACCGCCCGCGCCATCTTCTACGACGAGCTGCTGCGCGACTACAGCGAGCACCCCCGCACCATCATCTTGTCGACGCACCTGATCGACGAGATGGATCGACTGCTCGAACGCGTCATCGTGCTCGACCAGGGCCGGGTCGTAAAGCACGAAGACGTCGACGACCTGCGTGCGAGTGCCTTCCAGGTCGCAGGCCGCGCCGCCGCGGTCACCGCTTTCACCGCGGGCAAACGGGAGCTCTCGCACCGCAGCATCGGCGGCCTCGCCACCGCGGTCGTTGAGGGCCACCTCGCCGCCGATGACCGAGCCGTAGCGGCCGAGCAGGGCCTAGAGCTCGGCGCGGTCTCACTGCAAGACCTCGTCGCCGCCTACGGTTTCGTCGACAACGAAGTAGCGGCGGGAGACGGGGCAGCCGCGGGCGGCGCTGGGGCAACCGGCACGGGCGGATCCGGAACAAGCGACCCGAACGACCCAAACGACCCGAACGACCCGAGCACCCCGGGCGGCACGTCACCCGCAGTAGACCAGCCCGGCACGCGCCGCGGCCGCACAGAACGGAGCGCAGCATGAACCGCACACTCAAGGTGACCCGCCTGCACCTCATCAAGCAGGCTACGTTCGCCGTCACGCCGCTCGTGATTCTTGCGATCGTCATGGTCGTGTCGATTGTGATCGCACTCGCGATTCAGCGGGCGGGCGTCAGCACCCTCAGCCCCGACTACGTCGAGGGTGCGCGATATAACTCGGCGATCGTGTGGTCGATGCCCGGATTCTTGATCTACTACGGCGTGCAGGCCGTCTCGACGACGTACCCGTTCGCGCTCGCCCTCGGCACCACCCGCCGCAACTTCATTCTCGGCACGTTTCTGGCCAACGCGCTGCAGGCGGCCTACGTCGCGGTCTTGCTGCTCGCGCTGCTGGGCCTCGAGCTCGCGACCGGGCACTGGTTCTCGAACACCTACGTGCTCGACACCTACGCGATGGGTGCCGGTAACCCGTGGATTCTGCTCGCGACCGGCTTTCTCGGCGTGCTCGGCTGCCTCACGATCGGCGGCGTGTTCGGCGCGATCTGGGTGCGGTTTGGCCCGAAGGGGCCCGCGATCGTCGGCCTCGCCCTGGGGCTGGCGGCCGCGCTCACCCTGCTGATCCTGGCCCCGGTGCTCGGCGAGGTCGTGGCATCGATCACCGGCGCGGGCCTCGCGCTCGCCGCCGTGATCATCATGGCGGTCTCGCTCATCGCCACCTGGTTCGCGATGCGCCGCGCCTCGGTCAGGTAGGGGCGCCCTGCTCGAAAGAAATATGCGCGACTAGTTCCGCTTATGGCTGCGGCTAAAGCAGAACTAGTCGCGCATATTTTGGTGCGCTGCGGCTCGGGCCGGGACGGGTCAGAGGAGCGCTGACTGGTTACGCGGCGGGCTCGGGTTCGCGCACGGTTGCTTGATCCGGATCCGGCGCTAGGGTGCCTGCCGCGGTCGTGGCCGAAACAGCGGCCGCAGCCGGTGCGGAGGCGGCAGCTGCGGCCTGAGCGGGATCGACGGCGGGGCGCCCAGCCGCGGTGTGACCAACAGTGGTGCTCTCGACAGCGGTGCTCTCGACAGTGGTGTGTTCGACATCGGTGTTGTCGAACGCGAGGCCCTTGCGGGGCGCGTTGTAGAGCTGCTCGTCGAGAATTCCCTCGCGCTTGGCGACGATCGTGGGCACGAGCGCCTGGCCCGCGACGTTGATCGCGGTGCGGCCCATGTCGACGATCGGATCGACCGCGAGCAGCAGGCCGACGCCCTCAAGGGGCAGGCCGAGCGTGGAGAGGGTGAGCGTGAGCATCACGGTCGCGCCGGTGGTGCCAGCGGTCGCAGCCGAGCCGACGACCGAGACGAGCGCGATGAGCAGGTACTGCACGATCGTGAGCTCGATGCCAAAGAACTGGGCGATGAAGATCGCAGAGATCGCGGGGTAGAGGGCGGCGCAACCGTCCATCTTGGTGGTCGCACCGAGCGGCACGGCAAACGAGGCGTAGCCGCGCGGCACACCGAGGTTGCGCTCGGTGACGCGCTCGGTCAGCGGCATCGTGCCGATCGACGAGCGGCTCACAAAGCCGAGCTGCACCGCCGGCCAGACCCCCGAGAAATACTGCTTGATCGAGAGGCCATGCGCCTTGACGAGTGTGGGGTAGACGACGAAGAGTACGATCGCGAGGCCCAGGTAGAGGGTGCCCACAAACCAGGTGAGCGAGCCCATCTTGTCCCAGCCGTACTCGGCGACCGCGTTGCCGATCAGGCCGAGCGTGCCAAGCGGGGCGATGCGAATGATCCACCACAGGATCTTCTGGATGATCGCGAGCGCTGACTCAGTGAGCTTGATAAACGGTTCGGCCTTCTCGCCGATCTTGAGGGCGGCGATGCCGACGGCGACCGAGATCACGATGACCTGCAGCACGTTGAAGCTGGCGTTGGCGCTGAGGGCTCCGGTGTCGGCGTTGACGCTGCCGCCCACGCCGAGACCGAGGAAGTTTTGGGGGACGAGGCCGATGAGAAAGTTCCACCAGGTGCCGACCGCGTAGGGGTCGCCGGGTGTGAGCTCTGACTGTGAAGCGGCGGCGCCGGGGCGCAGCACGAGGCCGAGCGCGATGCCCACCGTGACCGCGATGAGCGCGGTGATCGCAAACCACAAGAGGGTCTGGCCGGCGAGGCGGGCCGCGTTCGTCACCTTGCGCAGACCCACGATGCTCGACACGATCGCCGTGAACACGAGTGGCACCACCGCTGCCTTGAGCAGCGACACGTAGCTCGATCCGATGACGCTGAGCGTTGCGTGTAGGCCGTTCTTGTTGTCTTCTGCGTCGGGGCCGAGCGTCATGGCGATGCCGCCGAGCACCAGGCCGAGCACGAGGCCCGCGAGGATCTGCCAGCCGAACGACGTGGTCCACTTGGGGAGGCGACGCTTCTGGGTGGGCCTGGTCGGTGTTGTTGGTGTTGCTGGTGTCGCCGGGGTTACCGGTGTGGCCGGGGTTGCCGCGGGGGAGTCGAGTGGCACTGGTGGGTTCCTTTTGGTGTGCGAGCTGGCCTGGGTCAGTGAGCCGGGTGGTCGGGCCCGGTAGTGCCGGGCTCGAGCGGCTCGATCTGGTAAATCGGGCCGAGACGAGTATACGCACATATTCGTTCCAGTTATGGCACGCATCATAAAACATGACTTTATGTTGCAGGCGCGGGGCTGCGACCCCGCCCCTTGAAAATATGCGCGACTTCTTCCGTCTATGGGGGCCACTTAAGCGGAACTTGTCGCGCATATTTTCACGACGCGGCGCGGGCACGGCTCCACGCGACCCGTGTGCGGCGCCCACCCGCCGCTGCTCGGCCGCTGCGTGAACTATCTTCGTCCACAGGCACACAAAAGTAGTCAAAGTTGACCAGGTGTCGGGTTGGCTGTGGATAACCCATTCATAAGAGCGAAACCCGCCTAGCCTCGGCCACATGAGGCGACTTGCTCCGATTCAGGCCCCCGGCCTCACCGCACCCGTGGTGCGCGTGAGCGACCTCAGCGCGGCCGGCGTGAAGCGTTGGCGCCGCTACGGCTCAGACATGGTTGTGCCCATACGCGGCACGAGAGCGAGGCCGGGCACCGACGGGACCACGTGGGAAGCGCGCGTGACCGGGCTGCAACTGCTTCTCACAGAAGGCCAGTTTCTTTCCCGTCGCACGGCAGCCCGGCTCCTCAAGATTCCGCTGCCGTGGGAACCGGTGAACCCGAGCGCACTGATCCGGTTCGAAGTGGGGGCGGTGCGGCCCAGGAGGCCACCTGAGATGCGTGAAGTCATGGGGCACCAGGTGCAGCCGGGCGTTTTGAGTGGGCTGCCGAGTGCACCCGATTGGCTCCCGCACCCCGCCGATGCTTGGGCGCTCCTTGCGGCGGTGGTGGGCCTCGATGACCTGATCATTGCCGGCGACCATCTCATCTCGACAGTGCGCAAAGACCCGTCGCCATCGTGCACATTCGAGGAGCTTACTGGAGCGGTGGCTCGGTTCAAGGGATGCCCGGGAGCCGCTCGCATGCGCGAAGCGCTGCCGCAGATTCGGCCGGGGGTGGCGTCGCCGCCCGAGACTGAGTTGCGGCTGCTCGTGATGCGTGCCGGGCTGCCTGAGCCGGTGACGAACTGCCCGGTGCTAACGCCAGAGCGAACCCTGCACGCCGATCTTGGGTATCCACAGTGGCGCATCGCGATCGAATACGACGGCGCGTATCACTTCGAGAACGGCGCGGCGCAGGCCAAGTTCGACACTGCTCGCCGTGAGCGTATGCGCGCCGCTGGCTGGCGCGTGCTCACGTTCACCTCGATCGACATGCGTGACCCCGTGGAGACGCTGCGGCGCATATCTGAGGCGATTACGGAGGCGCGTGCGCTCGCCCGCTAGCCCCGCCCCACACTTGAAAATATGCGCGACTTCTTCCGTCTATGGGGGCCGCTTAAGCGGAACTTGTCGCGCATATTTTTGCCACAGGGTGAGGTTGGTCACCGTGTCTGCTCCGGATCAATGGGCGGGGGCCGCCCGGGGGTGCAGCGATAGCCTGCAGCGATAGCCAGGCGCGCTCAGCCCGTTTCGTCTACGCTTGAGCACATGGCTGATTCTTCATTTGATGTTGTGAGCAAAGTCGACTCTATGGAGGTCGAAAACGCGGTTAACCAGGCCCGCAAGGAGGTCGAGCAGCGCTACGACTTCAAGGACGTGGGGGCCGACGTTTCGCTGTCGGGCGAAAAGATCATGATCAAGGCGAACACCGAGGAACGCGCGCTCGCAGTGCTCGACGTGCTGCAGTCGAAGTTCATCAAGCGCGGCATGTCACTCAAGGTGCTCGACACGGGCGAGCCCTACCCGAGCGGCAAGGAGACCCGCATTGAGTCGAGCCTCAAGGAGGGCATCGACCAGGCCACCGCGAAGAAGCTGAACAAGCTGATTCGTGATGAGGGTCCCAAAGGCGTCAAGAGCCAGATCCAGGGCGACGAGCTGCGCGTCAGCTCGAAGAGCCGCGACGATCTGCAGACGACGATGGCGCTGCTCAAAGGTGCCGACATCGACACAGCGCTGCAGTTTGTGAACTACCGCTAAACCACCTGAGCACAGGCGCACCGGGTGATCGTGTGCGTCTGTGCGAGTCTGCGGGAGTGTGCACGAGTCTGTGCGTCTGTGCGTCACCCGACGCCGCACGTGTGTCAGGCGAGCTCGGGCAGTCGCCCCTGGTGAGCAGAGCGCCGGCGGCGATAGTGTGAGCGCATGGCAGGCATGTTGTTGGGCGAGCACAGGCGCATCGTCGAAGAGCTGTTGTCACGGCTGCGCGCACTGCAGCGCGGTGACCGCGGGGCGCCTCGCGTCGTGCTGCTGCGTGCCGGGGCGGGCGAGGGTAAGACTCGCATCATCAGAGAGGTGTATGCGCGGCTGCGGATGGCGGCGCCGGCGTCAGCGTCATCATCAGCGGCATCATCATCATCGCAGCAGTACTGGCCCGAGCTTGCAGGTGCTGAGCCCCCCGGTGTGCCTGCTGCGCTTGCTGAGCCCCCCGCTGTGCCTGCTGCGCTTGCTGAGCCCGGTGAGCACGCTGCTGGCTCGCCCTCGCCCACGGGGCAGTCACCAGACCCAATCACGACGCGCAAGGAAGTGGCGCCATACCCTGCCGAGTTTGAGCGCACCATCGGTGCAGTGCCCCAGTTTGGCTGGTGGGTGTTCGACTGTGAAAGCCTCAGCTCGGGGGCATCACGCAGCGCCGTAAGCGCCGCGCACCCGCAGTGGGAAGCGCACGGGGCGCCACTCGCGCTCGCCCGAAACCAAGCGGTGGGTGAGATCGCTGCCAAGGCCAAGCCCGGTGAGCCCGCTGCTGAGCTCGCTGCTGCGTCCGCTGCTGAGCCCACTGCTGCGCCCAGCGCTGCGGCGCCTTACGCGGCCGTGTTCGCGGCGTGGGGTGAGCACGAGGCCGGCGCTGGCGGCGAGCAACTGCCCGAGTCGCTGGCCGAGCAGGGCATCGCGCTCGGCCGCACGCTGCGCTCCCTCGCCCACCCACAGTTGCCCGGCGTGATCATCATCGAAGACATGCAGCTCATGGGCGAGGAGCTCGCGGCGCTGGTCGACGAGGTGGGCATCTCTGATCCGGATCGGCCCGTGCTCATCATCGGCACCGTAACGTCAGAGTCTGCACGGCACCCCGCGTTCATCGAGTGGCTAGCGCATTCCGGCGCTGGCGTGCAAGTGATCGACGTCGCGCAGTTGCCTGCCCCCGACCTGATCGCCCTGTTGCGTGAGCACGCCCCGGGCACCGATGATGCGACCGCGATGCGCGTCGTGGCGCGGCTGGGTGGCCCGCTGCACCTCGAACTCTGGTTGACGTCTGCCGCGGTGCGCAGGCACATTGCCGCGCACGACGGCGTGATTGTGCTCGCCGATCATTTAGGGCTCGCCGATCACTCGGAGCTCGAGGCGTCTGAAACGGCGGCCGCGGGTGACCGCGAAGGAGGCGTGCTGCTTCCCGAGCGCGGTGCCGACGTGCTGCGCGAGCGGTGGAGCGAACTACCGGCGGCCGTGCGGGCGGTGCTTGCGTGCGCGGTGTTTGCGCATCCGCGTCGCGCCGCGGGGGTGGCGCCCTTCGCCGTAGACGTGTTGACCGACGTGTGTGACGAGTTCTTGGGGCACGTGTTTACGCCTGCGCAGCTGCGCGACGCTTGGGCGAGCTCCGTGGCGCCGAATGGTTGGTGCCGCTTAGAAGAAGGGGTGCAGTGCTTTAAAGACGGGCTACTCGCACAAACCGTCTACGCCGCTGCCGTCTTCGAGCTGCGCAGCCTGGGCTTGCACCGCGCGGTGCTGCGCTCCGTCACACGCGCCCGCATCGCGCGGTGGATCGACGACACCCACGATGAGTACACGCTGCCAGACACAGACGAGGCCAGCCTGATCGCCCGCTGGAACGTCGCCTTCGCCGAGACGTTGGTGCCGGGGCCGCCTGCGAAACCCGCGCCGCCTGCGCCGCTCGGCCGCTTACACCCGGCGGCGCTGTGGCGCATCGCCTGCGACGCTGCTGCGCGCTTCAACTATGACGAAGCCGTCGATCGTGCGCGGCAAGCCGTCACCGAACTTCAACGTGTACTAGGCAAGGACCACCCGGCCGAGTATCTGCGCAATCAGCGAGAGCTGCAACAGCAGCAGGTCCAGCAGCACGCCCCACGAACCCTCGACGACCAGCCCAGAGTCGCACCCGAGTGGGCGATGCGGCTCGTCATCGCGGGGTGGCTTGGCGAGCTCGGGCAGCAGAGCGAAGCTATACATGCCCTGCGCGACCTGCTCACCGAAATGGAACGGCATGCGGGCACCCGCCATCTTGCCACGCTCACCGTGCGCCGAGATCTCGCGATTGAACTGCGCGACGCTGGCGTCACCGACGAGGCAATTGGCCAGTTTCGCACCGTCATCGCCGACCTCACCACGGTGGTGGGCGCGGGCGCGACCGAGACCCTCGACGCCCGCACCGGGCTGGCCGAGGCGCTCGGGCTTTCGGGGCAGTACGACGCCGCCGTCGCCGAGCTGCGTGCGCTGCTCCCCGCGTTCATGGAGGCGTACGGCGAGACGAACGCCAATACGTTCCTCGTAAGAGGTGCGCTCGCCGCGTTTCTGAGCCAGAGCGGCCAGCCGCACGCCGCCGCCGAGCAAACCCGCATGCTGCTCGAAGACCAAGAACTCGCGCTCGGCGCCAGCGACCCGCAGGTGTTCACCACCCGTAACAATCTCGCGGTGATGCTGCTTGACGGCGGCGACGCCGAGCAGGCCGCAGGCCAGTTCGCGCAGCTTGCCCGCGAGCGTGCCGAGGCGCTCGGTGAGACAAATCCCGACACGCTCGATACCCGCATGAACCTAGGGCTGGCGCTGCTCGAAGCGGGTAGGGCGAACGACGCGGTGCGCGAGTTTCGCGAGACACTCGCGCTCATGCAGCGCACGCTGCCGCCCGGCCACCCCAGTGTGCTGCGTGGCCGCGCGCAGTTGGCCGAGGCGCTCGGCCGCTCGGGCGACGCGCGTGCCGCCGCCGTAGTGCTGCGTGCGCTTGAGCGCGACATGGCGCGCAGGCTCGGTGCGCGGGCGGCCGACATCGCGCAGATCGCGGCGGCGGCCAGGTACTGGGAGCGCGGCGCACCGTAGGGCCTGCCGTGCTCGCCCCAGCTCGCCCGTTGGGCGCAAGCTCGGCAAGCCTCGGCTCACAGCCCAGAACCCCTCGTAGACTGGCGGCATGATCGGCGAAAACCTTCTGGCCCCCGAGCCCACCCTGCTCGGCATCGACCCCGCTGCAGCCGCGCTCGCCGCGGGCACTGAGCTCGAGCAGGTCGTGCGCGACCACCCCGAGTCTCCGCTGGCGTGGGCGGCTCTCGCCGACGAGGCGAACAAGCACGGCCGCGACATTGAGGCGTACGCCTTCGCGCGCGTCGGCTACCACCGCGGTCTTGACGCCCTGCGTCGTGCCGGATGGCGTGGCGCGGGCCCCGTACCCTGGTCGCACGAGCCCAACCGCGGCGTGCTGCGCGCCCTCTATGCGCTGCGCCGCGGTGCCATCGCGATCGGCGAATCGGGTGAGATCGAACGTCTCACCGAGTTTCTCGACGGCGCTGACCCGCGGGCGATTCAAGCGATCGAGACCGAACAGGCGCTGTAGCGCGGCGCTGAGCACGCACTGATCCGGCACGAAATAGCGCCGGATCAATCGGCCCGGGCCGAGTCTCGGCCCGCGCCGATCTGATCGTCGGTAGACTGGTGCGGTACGTGCTTGCAAAGGAAGGGGCTGAAATGCCCGCAGTTCTCATCACCGGTGCCCAGTGGGGCGACGAGGGTAAGGGACGCGCAACCGACCTGCTCGGTAGCCGCGTCGACTACGTCGTCAAGTTCAACGGCGGCAACAACGCCGGCCACACCGTGGTTGTCGGTGAAGAAAAGTACGCGCTGCACCTGCTGCCATCGGGCATTCTGACGCCGGGGGTGACGCCCGTGATCTCGAACGGCGTGGTCGTCGACCTCGAGGTGCTGAAGGGCGAGCTCGAAGCGCTGGGCGGTCGCGGTGTCGACGTGTCGCGCCTCAAGGTGAGCGCCAACGCGCACGTCATCACGGCGTACCACCGCACGCTCGATAAGGTCACCGAGCGGTTCCTCGGTAAGCGCCAGATCGGCACGACAGGCCGCGGCATTGGCCCCGCCTACGCCGACAAGATCAACCGCGTGGGCATTCGCATTCAAGACATCTTCGACGAGGGGATCCTGCGTCAGAAGGTTGAGGCGGCCCTCGAGTTTAAGAACCAGGTGCTCGTCAAGATCTACAACCGCCGCGCCATCTCGGCCGACGAGGTCGTCGAAGACCTGCTCAGCTACCGCGAAATGCTCGAGCCGATGGTGTGCGACACCGGGCTGCTGCTACACAACGCGATGGAAGACGACAAGACGATCCTCTTCGAGGCGGGCCAGGCGACGATGCTCGACATCGACCACGGCACCTACCCGTTCGTGACGTCGTCGAACGCGACCGCTGGCGGCGCGAGCACGGGATCGGGCCTGCCCCCGCACGCCCTCACTCGCGTGATCTCGGTGATCAAGGCGTACACGACGCGCGTGGGCGCGGGTCCCTTCCCCACCGAGCTGTTCGACGCCTCGGGCGACTACCTGCGCAAGCAGGGCTTCGAATTTGGCACGACGACGGGCCGCCCCCGCCGCTGCGGCTGGTACGACGCCCCCATGGCGCGCTTCTCGGCCCGCATCAACGGGGTCACCGACTTCGTGCTCACCAAGCTCGACGTGCTCTCGGGCCTCGAGACGATTCCCGTCTGCGTCGCCTACGACGTGAACGGTGTGCGCCACGACGAGATGCCCGTCAACCAGAGCGACTACCACCACGCGGTGCCGATCTACGAAGAGTTTCCTGGCTGGAGCGAAGACATCACGGGCGCGCGCAAGTTCGAAGACCTGCCGAAGAACGCCCAGGATTACATCGTCGCGCTCGAGAAGATGAGCGGATCGCGCATCTCGGCCGTCGGTGTGGGCCCCGAGCGCGAACAGGTCGTGGTGTTGCACGACCTGCTCGACTAGAGGCCCGGTCGTGAGCGAGCTTTCGCCGCAGCAGCGGCTCGAGCGCATTCGCGCGAGCATCGATAACATCGACGCCGCGCTCATTCACATGCTCGCTGAGCGGTTTCGCTGCACCCAAGAAGTCGGCATCTTGAAGGCTGAGCACGAGATGCCCGCTTCTGATCCGGATCGAGAAGCGCGACAGATCGCGCGCCTGCGCAGCCTCGCTGAGGCTGCGCACCTCGACCCCGAGTTCGCAGAGAAGTGGTTCAACTTTGTGGTCGCCGAGGTGATTCAGCACCACACCGATATTGCTGCCGAGCGGTAGTAGCCGCTCGCGCTTGCTGCTTGCGTAGAGGCCGTCGTCCCGTTGGGGCGGCGGCCTTTGGTCATTCAGGACACAGCTTGCTGATAGCTTTACATGTGTATGCCGTCCAGCTTTAAGGGGAGCTCAATAGTGCGTCAACCTCGCAACTCACGTGTGCAAACGATCAGGCGATGGCTGGCGGTGGGCGTAACCGCGCTGCTGCTGGGCTCGACCGCGGTCGCGAGCGGTGCAGGCATCGTGCCCGCCACGGCCGCGCCGAACGGTGCGCTGCAGATCGTCAAGAAGGTTGACGGGAAAGACGCGCACCGCGAGCTCACTCCCGGTCAGAGCGTCACGTACCGCGTTGAGTTCAGTGCAGAGAACTACGACGTCGACGGCGCGGCAGCTGACAACGGTGCCGTGAAGCTCGTTGACACGCTGCCTGCAGAGTTTGCGGGCTGGGCGATTAGCGGTGTAAACGTTGGCCTCGCCGGGCACAACTCGGCCGTATCAGTAAACGTGCCGGGCGTCTCGCCCTCCGACGCGGGCACGATTGGCACGGATGATGCTGACCGCAGCATCACGGTCGATATCAAGGCCCCCACCGATGACGGGCTCACCGGTCTCCCCACCGGGGCGCAGGGCTGGCTCGAATACGTCATCACGGTGCCCGATACGCTTTCCCCGCGCTGGGATGGCAATAGTAAGGATCTCGTCAACACCGCCGAGATTAGCGGTCTCGGTGGGACGACAAACGGCGTGATCTCAAAGAACGACACCGCGGTAATCTCGGTTGATGTGCCTCTCACGGTCGACGTGACCCCCGCAAAGGCATGGGACCCCGCGAGCCAGGGCTTTGAGCCCGGCGCAGCGTCGACGATCACGATCGGTGCCACGCAGGCGTCCAACGTTGAGGCCGCCTCGCTCGTGCTGCAGGATCACCCCGGCGCCGCAGACGGCGCCACCGCCCTCGACGCCGAGAACCCCTTTCGCTACGTCGACTTCGCGGGCTTTACTACCGACCCAAACACGCAGGCGAACTGGCCCACTGGCGCCACCGCGGTAAGCGTGGAGGTCTACGCGTTCGTCGGCGGAACGTGGAACTGGACCACCTACGCCTCGTCGATCGACAACGCAGATATCGCGGGTGTGCGCCTCGGATACACGGGCGACATTGAGCCCGGCGCGGTCGCGACCCAACCGTTTGATGTGACGCAGCGTGAAGAAGACCGGCTCGGAACGGTCGACCTTTCGAAGGGCTACGACGCAAGCAACAAGGTCTCGGCTACCGTCACCGTGCCGGGGGAAGCGCCCGTCACGAAACAGGCTGACGCCCCGTTTGCCGTAACCCCGCTCACCATCGCCGTTGAGGCGGGCAAGACGTTCATCGACAAGACCGGCACCGAGGTCGACCCGCTCACCACGGTCGCAGGCAACACCGTCGAGGTGCTCTTGACTGCGAAGAACCAGGACTCGCCGCAGAGCGCGACGCTCAATATGTTGACCATTGCAGAGCCGGGCGTAGGTGCCGACGCGGAATACTTCTCTGACGCCTTGCAGTTCGCGGGCTTCGACCCGGCGTTTACGGATGTGTGGCCTGAGGGCGCGAAGCGCGCGACGCTCACCTGGAAGTACGCGGACGGTAGGACCCAGGGCGTGCCGCTTAACACCCCGGGGGCAGCGCTTCCGGCGGCTCCCCCAGCGGGGCACACGAACGAAGACGTGGTGGGGTTCTGGATCAATTTCACAGGTGCGATCGTGCCCGGCGCGGTGAGCCAAGTCAAGTACAAGATCAATACCAGCGAGAACCTCGCGACGAACGCCGCTGAGGCGGGCCCGTTCACGAACGTGATCGATGTGATGGGTACACGCGCCGGCATCACGGAGCCTGCCACCGACAGCGACTCTGCAGACCTCAAGGTCGTCTCGCCGAAGATCGAGGTGGTCACCGAAAAGAAGATCAGCCCCAGCATTGTGCTGCCGGGCGACGATGTGATCGTGCAGCTGCCGACCACCGCCACCGCGACGGGCGATAAGACCAAGCCGACCGAGATCGTCGTGACCGACGAGCTCACGGGCGATGGCACGAACGGAGACGACACGTTCTGGGACGCCCATAATGTGACTCATGTGCTGGCGCCGATCGAGGTGCCCACCGGCGGCACGCTCAAGATTGAGCGCTTCGATTCGGGCACCGGCGCATGGGAACCGGTCTCCACGCTCACGGCGACGCAGACCTCGGGCGATATCCCGGTGCCAGGCGCGACAGGTACGACCGGTATTCGCTTCAATTACACCAATGCGGCTGGCTTTGGTGAGACGACGCTCGTGAAGCCGAACCTCAAGTTCAAAGCGCGCACTGAGCTGCGCAGCGGCGGCACGACGACGCCCAACGACACCGCGCCGTTTGATCCGACCCCGTACGAAAACACGGTGACGGCCGAAGCCGAGGGAATCCTCGACACGCGCCCGGTGACGGACGATGCATCTGCCACCGAAAACGTAAACTTGCGGGCCCCCGAGTGGGATGGCCCAGGTCACGGAATTTACGCGACGAAGAAGTGGACTGATTCCCACCTTGTCACGCAGTCTGACGCCGAGACTTCGACCGTGCATACCTGGCACGTGTCAAAGACCGGCTACACGAAGGTCCTCTTCACTGACCCGTTGTCGCCGACCGCGTCGGTAGATAGCTCCGTCTTTGACGCCTTCAACCTGACGGGCGTGAAGCCGATAACGCTCGCTGACGACCCGCAGCTCGCGTGGGACATCGTCTCCAACGTCGAGCTCTATGACGGTTTGTCGTGGGTCGCCGCGACCAATGCCCCGGCAGACGGCAACTGGATGAACGCCACCGGCTTCGTTGGGGTTACCCTCACCGCGGCCGAGCAGCAGTCCACGCTCGGTATGCGCATCAGCTACGCCCCCAATGACACTGCACGTCAGACCGCGATCGATGCGGGCGATATCGGTGTGCCGGCAGCCGGAAGTGGTATTTCTGCGTCTGGCGCCGACCGCAGCTACGAGCTCACTTGGCAGCTGCGCGACAAAGCCCGCAGCGGTGACTGGGTGACGTCGGACGAGGCGTTCAACTGTACGACGGGCACCCCTGCGCTCAAGCAGGGATGCGTGCTCAACTCCTTTGAATTCAGGGGCTATACATCGAGCGGCTATACGGTGGGGGCTGATTCAGACGAGATCAGCCTGATCGACGGCACCCCCAACGTGGGCCTCGTGAAGACCGTCGGTGGCCTTGACGAAGACGTAACGGTATCGCTCGTCGTACCCAAGTACGGTGACGTCGACCCGGCGTTCTACCCGGCCACCTGGTTCACACTCACCGCGACGAACGCGTCGGGTAACGACCTCTTGACCCCCAACAACGCCAACGGCATCATGAAGCTCGGCAAGATCCGGGTCACCGATGTCGCGAGCAGCAGCGTGGGTAACAGCGACATGGGCGTGAGCCCGTTCGCGGGCCGCGATTTTGACGCCGAAGCGGCAAGCAACGACGGCAACACCTTCGACGAATTCAACCTCACCGGGCTGACCTTCGCAGCCTTGCCGAGCTACATCGACAAGAGCGCGAGCACGGTCGAGCTGTGGCTGTACAACGAGGGTGCAGAGAGCACCGTGAGCTACTCGATCGCCGATGTCGAGGCGGGTCTCGTGCCCGCCGCCGAGTTTGCCGACGCGATTGGTGTCTCGGTGACCTACCAGAGCACCGATCCAGAGGCCAACGGCAACGCGATCGTCGCGGGCGACCAGCTCACCGTGCGGCTCGACGTGCAGATGCGCGCGACGCACCGCGCGGGCGAGACGGCCACAACGCCGGGCACCCCGATCACCGGCGGTGAATCTGGCGCCGCGATTCCCGTCTTCAACTCGGCCCAGGCCGTTGGTCAAGACAGTGTGATCGACCCGACCGATATGCCCGCAAACAACGACGACGCCGAGGTGCTGCTCACCGACGCGAGCATCGACGTGCTGCTCGAAAAGCAGATCGCAGTGCGCGGCGGTGCGACGACGCTCATCGAAGCCGAGGCAGAGACCCCGGTCGACGTGGCGATCAAGGCCACACCCGGCGCATCAAAGGTGCCGCTGTCGGAGCTCACGATCGAAGACACTACGCCTGCGTTCTGGAGCACCTTCGAGCTCGTCTCGCTGCCTGAGCCGGCTTCGAAACCGACCAACAGCGATCAGTACCGCTACGACTATTACGTCGACGGAGCGTGGGTCGCGCAGAGCGCGTTCACCGGCGAGCTCGGTGATGTCGCGGGTGTACGCATCACATTCGACCGGGTCGACGGTAAGTACTTTCCGCTTGGTGCCACCTCGTGGACCTCGAGCTGGGGCAGCGCCGAGCTGCCCATCGAAGTGAAGCTGCGCAACCCAGAGTCGATCGACTGGAAGAAGGGCGTGAGCGTCGAGAACGTCGCGAAGACGACGGCCAACGGCAGCCCGGGCATGACCGTCTCAGCTAACGCACCCGCCGAGCTCGATTTCAACGAGGGCACGCACAAGCTCACCGTGCAAAAGCGCGCTCCGCTCGACTCGACGACGCACCAGGTCGAGCCGCTCACCAGCATGCCGTGGCAGCTGATCTTCACGAACAACGGCACGGGCTACCTGCCGCTCGAGACGGTCACCGACCACCTGCCGGCGACGCTTGACTGGAACGGCGCGCAGCCGACCTTCTCGCAGACGGGCGGCACGGGGGCGACGATCGACCCCGAACAGATCGAGGTGGAGCTGTCAGCAGACAGCCGCTCGCTGCAGTTCACCTGGCCCGAGGGCACCCGCATGGATCCGGGCGAGACGATCACGATCGAGCTGGGCATCACACTGCAGCCCGGTCTCACCGCCTCGCAGCAGGCATGGAACTCAGTGGTCGTCGAAACGGGCGTTGAGCTCGCAAGCTGCACGCAGCCGAGCAACAACGGCCAGCAGTCGGCACACGCGCCTACTCTGGGAACGACTGACTGCGCGAACGCCAACTTCGTGACCCCGCGCACGGGCACTCTCGTGGGCGCTCAGAAGTTCGTCAACGGTGAGTACATCGACACCCTGAGCGAGAACCTCGTCACTGGGTCGATGAGCACCAAGAAGCCTGAAGCAGCAGACTGCGTGACTCCCGGCGCTCCCGACGACTACACGCGCACCGAGTGCGCTGACTACACCACGGTCGGCGCCACCGACAACTGGCGCCTCCAGCAGGTCAACGCGGGCACTACGAACCTTAACCGCATGACTATCGTTGATCTGCTGCCCACCCCGGGCGACATGCTGCTCGTGCAGGGGCCGGCACCGCGCAACAGCACGTTCCGCCCCGTCATCGATCTCGACTCGCTCGAGTTCGATGAGCTGCCCGCGGGCGCCGAGACCGCTATCGACGTCACCACGAACGCGCAGGCGTGCATCGGTGACGGCTCGGGCCCGTCGTTGTGGACGGCGGACGATCCGTTCTGTGAAGACACCACGATTAACCCGGCAAATGCCGACTGGACTCCGCTCGAGAGCTTCACGGGCGACGCAGCAGACGTTGCGGGCTTCCGCGTCATGGTTGATATGACCGCGACGCCCCTCGCGCCCGGCAAGTGGGTCAACATGAACTACGACACGGTCAACCGTGTCGCGGGTCAGGCCGCTGGCGGTCTGCAGCCTACGCTCGCCCAGTTCGAGCAGCCGCAGTTCGCTTGGAACCAGCACGGTGTGTTTGCGTGGGACACCGCGGGCACCCCCATCAACCTGGTGAAAGCCCCGCAGCCCGCGGGCGTCACAGTGAAGACGGGGGCGCTCGAAGTCTCGAAAACCGTGGCAGCAAACGGTGTGACTGACACTCCCGAGGCATTCGACGTTGAGCTCGCGTGCACCGTGCCGAGTGGCCTCGCGGACCCCGAGCGGGTCGCGCTTGACCTCGGCGACGAAGCTACCCTGACGCTGCCCGCCGATGGCACCCCGGTGCGCGTCGACGGCCTGCCGATCGGCACGAACTGTGAAATCAGCGAGTCGGGTGAGCTCGGCGACCACGGCGAAATCGCGCGCACCTTCCAGGTGAGCGACGGCGTCAACCCGTCGGTCGACGGGCAGACCGCGCAGATCGAGATTCGTGAACCGCGCGCGCAAGGTGAGGCGACCCTCGTGGCGCTCACCAACACCTATGGTCAGGGTGGGCTGATCGTCGAGAAGAGTGTGCGCAGCGATAACGAGTATGATCTCGACGAGAAGACGCTTGCCAAGAGTTTCGATTTCGAGCTCTCGTGCGTCGCCCAGGGCGCCAAGCAGCCCATCGAGCGCAAGTTCTCACTCAAGACCGGTGAGCAGTACGCGCTGAGCGACCTGCCGCAGGGCGCGGTCTGTGACCTGACAGAGGTCGCCACGGGCGGCGCGAACTCCGTCGAAATCACGGTGGCTGGCACGTCGTCCACGGGCAACGGCGGCGCGACCGACGAGGCAGGCGCGACCGTCACCGGCGTCACAGTCGGTGCTTCTGCGCAGCACGTGCTCGTTTCGAACGGGTTCTTGGGCAAGAAGCCCGCCGACCAGGGCACGGGTAACAACGGTGAGGGCACGACGGGTCAGGGTGCTGGCGGGCTGGGCGTCACGGGTGGCGACATCACCGGCATGATCGCCGCCGCCGTCGTGCTGCTTGGGCTGGGCGCGGGCGCGCTCATGCTGACCCGCAGGCGCAAGCGGGCAAACTAGCAACAGGCACGTAGCACCCACGAGATGAGGGGGCGCACCCGAAAGGAGGCGCCCCCTTTTCCTGTCGCCCCGGTTGCGCAGCAGCATTACAGTCGGCATCGAAATGACGAGACGGTATCGAAAAAGCGCATTTATCGGGCCGATTCGTCATTTCGATGCCGTGTGGTGACCGGTGCGTTACGGGCGGACGGTTCTAGTCCTCGCGATCGCGTCAAGCAGTCTGTTCCGGATCGCGTCGCCGCGCGCCGCAAACCCGCGCTGCTGGCGCGCGTACTCGCGCTTGCCGTCGGGGGTTTCGATGGGCACGGGGGTGAGCGGGTCACCGGTGGCGCCGAAATATCCGGTCACATCGTAGGGGGAGGCGCGCATGTCGAGCTCGCGTATGTCGCGGGCGAGCACGAAGGCGTCGAGCAGTAGTTCGCCCGGCACGATGGGGCCGAGCTTTAAGGCCCACTTGTAGACGTCCATGCCCGCGTGCAGGCAGCCCGACTGTTCAGTCTCGTGCTGAGCCTCACGGCTCACCTCGATCGTGTTGAGCGGCGCGGCAGCGGGCGTGAAGAAACGAAACGCGTCGAAATGGGTGCAGCCGATCGTGTGCGATTCGACGACGGCGTTGGTCGCCTCGTGGCCAATGCGCAGCGGCAGGGCAGAATGCCGCAGCTGTTCGGGCGTCATGCGGTACACCATCGCCCACTCGTGCAGACCGAAGCAGCCGTAGCGCGGCGCGTGCGCGAGCGTGGCCGTCAATAGCTTTTCAACGTAACTAACGGTCTGAGCGCGGCGCTCCAGGTACCCGGCAGCGTCGACCTCGGCGTGCTGGGGTTCACGATCCGTCGTTTCGTGGGCGGTCGCGAGCGGGCCGCCGGTCGCGCGGTAGTGCTTCCATGAGGCGCGATCCGGAGCAGCGTTCTCGAGCAGCACGCCAGCCCCGGCATGCCAGCGCCGCAGCTCGCGAGGTTTGACCGAATAGTAGGTCCAGAGAAAGTCCTCGATGGGGTGCGTCTCGCCGCGCAGCTTGCGAGCGCGGTGCGCTTCGGTGAGCGCGTCGGCGCGCGCGGCGTGGGCGGCCTCGAGTGTGCGCCACTCGGGCTCGCCGAGCTGGGCGGGGTACGGATTCACTCAACCAGCCTAGGCGATCACGGCCTGACGGTTGCTGGTGGTGTGGATGCGCCTCCCGAGGCCAGCAGCCCGCTAGACCTCGGCGTCGCGGCCGCGCAGGCGGTCGATGTCGCGGCGCTCCCGCTTCGTGGGGCGACCAGCGCCACGGTCGCGCACGATGGCGGCTGGCCGCTCCTCGCGGGGCAGCGGTGGCGGGGTGAGGTCTTCGTAGTGCTTCGCAGCTTCGGGGGCGCTGCCGCGCTTCGTGGGCAGGCCGGTGACACGGTAGATCTTGTCGAACCCGTGTAAGCGCACTTTCACGACGTCGCCGAGTTTGACGGGTTGCGCGGCCTTCGCTGTCTGGTCGTTGATGCGCACGTGGCCGGCCCTGCAGGCGGCTGTCGCCTGGCTGCGGGTCTTGGCCAGCCGCACACCCCACACCCAACTGTCGACGCGCACGCTACTCATGCCCCGATCGTAGCGCGCCCGCAGCTGAGGTGGTGCACCCGCAGCTGAGACAATGGGCAGATGGCACATCCCACGGAGTACGAAACGGTGGCAGGGCGCACCGACATCGAGATTGAGGTGTCGCGGTCGCGGTTTATCACCCGGCTCGAGCAGGTGAGTGACGAGCGCGCGGCGCGTGACATTATCGCCGAAGTGAAAGCAGAAGAACCGCGCGCGAGGCACCACTGCACCGCGTTTGTGCTCGGACCAGACGGCCGCGTGCAGCGGTCGAGCGACGACGGCGAGCCGAGCGGCACGGCGGGCGCACCCATGCTCGACGCGCTCGTGTCGGCGGGGCTCAGCGATGTGGTCGCTGTGGTGACTCGGTACTTTGGCGGGGTGCTGCTTGGCGCGGGCGGGCTCACACGCACCTACCGTGCAGCGGTCGCTGAGGCGGTACTGGTAGCCCCGCGGGTGCGGCGCGGGCTGCGGTTTCCAGTAACGGTCACCTCGGCGTACGACGTCGCCGCTCAGATTGAGGCAGAGGCGCGCCGCCGCGGATTCGTCGTCGGCGAGGCGGCCTACACAGATCGGGTGGCGCAAGACTTTTGGGTGGCCGAGCCTTACATCGAGCAGCTCACGGCCGCCGCGCAAGAGCTGAGCGCCGGTGTGGCCCTGTTTGAAACGGGCGAACCGCGCTACGTCGACCTGTAAGGCGAGGTGGGCGCTGGGGTGCTGGGGCGCTTGGCGCTGGGGTGCTGGGTGCTGGGCGCTGGGGTGCTTGGGCGGTCGCGCGCAACGACAACTACATCAATCTCGCGTAGACCATCAAATTTTGTGAGTTCTTGATGGTTTACGCGAGATCGGTGGCGGTGGCGGTGGCAGTGGCGATGACGGGCCGGTGGCGATGGCGATGACGGGCCGGTGGCGCTCGCAGCCCGCGGGCCCGTGTCAGAGGCACACGCTACGCTAAACGGCATGGACTTCTGGTCAGATATCGCCGGTCAACAGGCCGCTGCGCAGACCCTTGAGCGGGCGGCCGCTGAGGGTGCCACTCCCGCGCACGCCTGGCTGATCACGGGGCCTCCGGGGTCGGGCCGGTCGAACATTGCGTACCGTTTTGCCGCGGCGCTCATCGCGCGTAGCGAGGCTGATCGTGAGCGCGTGTACGCGCAGGTGCTCGCGCGCACGCACCCAGACTTGGGGGTGCTCACGACGCAGACCACGGTGATTAAGATCGATGCGGCCCGCGAGGTCGTAGCGAGCTCGTACTACGCCCCGAGCGAGGGGCGGTATCGCGTGTTTGTCATCGAAGACGCCGACCGCATGACCGAGCACACCTCGAACGTGTTACTGAAGGCGCTCGAAGAGCCGCCCGAGCGCACGGTGTGGGTATTGTGCGCACCGAGTGAGGCCGACCTGCTGCCCACGATCAGATCGCGCACGCGATCGCTGCGGCTCGTGACGCCCGCGGTGACTGACGTGGCCGCCCTTTTGCATGCGCGCGACGGTATCGACCTCGCCGATGCTGAGCGGGCGGCGAGGCTCGCGCAGAGCCACATCGGCATGGCGCGCAGCCTCGCGCGTGATCCCAACGCGCTCGAGCGACGTGAACGGGTCATTCGTGGGGCGCTTTCGGTGCAAACGCTGGGAGATGCGATGGCTGTGGCTGGGTCGCTCATGAAGGTGGCCGAAGCAGACGCAGCGGCCACGACCGAGCGACGGGAGACCGCTGAGCGTGAAGACGCGATGCGCAGCCTCGGGCTAGCGCAGGGCGCTGCGATTCCGCCGCAGATGCGCTCGCAAATACGCGCGCTCGAAGAAGACCAGAAACAGCGTGCCAAGCGCGGCGTGCGCGACGGCGTCGACCGCATCTTGACCGATGTGCTGTCGCTGTACCGCGACGTTGTTGTGACCGCGCTGATGCACGAGGGTGCCTCGGGTGCTGGCGCTGTGGGTGAGGGCGCTGCGGGTGCTGTGCGCGCTGCGAGTCCCGCGCTTGTGAACGCAGAGTATGCGCGGCAAATCACCGAGCTAGCCGAACGCTGGCGCGCGAAGGGCGCGCTGCGCGCCGTCGACGCGGTTGAGTCAGCGCGCGAGCGTCTCGGCCGCCAGATTACGCCGGGGCTCGTGCTCGAAGCGCTCTTCGCGACAGCCGTGGGCGCGGGCAGCGAACGGTGATCGGCCAGCAGGGTGTCAAACAGGGAAGGGCAACAATGATCCGGATCAAGAGCGGCGCCGAGCGCTGGCGCGCTCGTGCGGCCGCGGGGGCCGTCGCGCTGACGGCAACGCTGGCGCTTGCGCTGACGGGGTGCAGCTCCCTCGCCGGGCTACTGGCCGAGGTGACAGGGGCGGCGGCGCAGGGGGGCGCGACACCTGGCGGCGCCGATCCGGTCGATCTGCCCGAAAAACCTGAGGGCACGGTCGAGGGCTTCGGGGCGCAGCAACCCAACTGGCGCGATTGTGCCGCGGGTATGCAGTGCGCCGATGTGTACGCCCCGCTCGACTGGGCTGACCCGGGCGGTGACCTGATTACGCTGCGGCTCGTGAAGCACGAGGCGACAGGCAAGAACCCGCAGGGCACACTGTTCGTCAACCCGGGCGGCCCGGGCGCCTCGGGCGCAAGCTATGTCACCGACAGCCTCGATTACTCGGTGCCCAGCGAGATTCAGCGCGACTACGACGTGATCGGTTGGGATCCGCGGGGTGTGGGAGCCTCGTCTCCCATCGCCTGCCTCGACGCAGCAGGCATGGACGAATACCTGTTTGGTGAGGGTGCCGGTGAGGCCGCCGACGCAGGCCTTGAGCGTGGCAGCGACGAGTGGCTAGAACTTGCCGAGACCGAGTCGCGCGCCTTTGGTGATGCGTGCGCCGAGCAGACGGGTGAGCTACTTGGCCATGTCGCCACGAGCGACACGGTGCAAGACCTCGACATGCTGCGCGCCATTGCGGGTGACGACAAGCTCAACTATCTCGGGTTCTCTTACGGCACGTACATCGGTGCCCGCTACGCCGACGCTTACCCCGAGACGGTGGGCAGGCTCGTGCTCGACGGCGCGATGGATCCCAAAACGACCATGCGTGAGGTGGTACGTGAACAGACCCTCGGATTTGAGCTCGCGCTGCGTGCGTATGTCACCGACTGTCTCACTCGCAGTGACTGCCCGCTGAGCGGCAGCGTTGACGAGTCAATGGCCCAGATCTCGGGGCTGCTCGACAAAGTCGACAGCTCGCCCCTCACCGGCAGCGACGGCAGGCTCGTGACCGCCAATACGCTGCTCACGGCGATCATCACCCCGCTCTACGCGCAGAGCAACTGGGGCTACCTCGATCAGCTGCTGTTGACGGTGCATCAAGACGATGCAGACGTCGCACTGCAGCTCGCCGACTTCTACTATGAGCGCGAGAACGGTAAGTATCTGTCGAACTCGACCGAAGCGTTCTCTGCAATCAACTGCCTCGATTACCCCGAGCGCGAGATCAACGTGCCGCGCATGCGTGCAGAAGCCAAGGATCTCGCCGAGATCGCGCCGACAATCGGCCGATTTCAGGGCTTCGGTGACATCTCGTGCGCCGTCTGGCCGGTCGACGGTAAGGGCGAACGAAATGGTGTGACTGCAGCGGGTGCAGACCCGATTCTCGTGGTTGGCACCACGGGTGACCCCGCCACGCCGTACCGCTGGGCCGAGTCGCTTGCCGACCAGCTCGAGAGCGGCGTGCTGCTCACCTATGAGGGCGAGGGCCACACGGCCTACGGCGAGAGTAACTGCGTCGACGAGGTGATCAACACGTACCTGCTCACGGGGGAGGCTCCCAGTGCAGCTGTGACCTGCAGTAAATAGTGCTCGCGGCGCCCGCGACTCGCGGGTGCCGCGAGCACCTCAAGCGCTCGTGACACGCGAGGGCCGCGACCCGTGTCACGAGTAGCGCTCACCGCGTGCTAAAGTGTTCCCTGGTGTGCGAGAGATTGCGCGCCAGGCCGCCTTAGCTCAGTCGGTAGAGCGATTCACTCGTAATGAATAGGTCGCCGGTTCGATTCCGGCAGGCGGCTCAGCCAGAAGCCCTCACAGCATATGCTGCGAGGGCTTCTCTCGTCTCGCGGCAAGTATCCTTGATGCATTCGAGCCACGGAGGTTCACTTTGAGCGTGTCACCCACACCCCAGCAGGGCCCGCAAGGCCAGCAGCGCCAGCAGGGCCCGCCCGCCCCGCGGCCCACGCGCAAGCGCATCGCGCTCTGGGACAACGCACGCTTCTTGATCATCGCGCTCGTGGTTGTGGGGCACGTGATCTCGACGGTGCGCACCGACTCTGCGCTCACCTTTGGGCTCTACGCCTACATTTACCTGTTTCACATGCCCGCCATGATTCTGCTGTCGGGGTACTTCGCGCACGCCGAGGTCTCACCCAAAGCGATCAAGTCGACGGTTCAGCTCATCGCGGTGTGGCTCATGTGGGAGGGCATTTGGGCGATCATCCATTTTACGGTCGAGGGCGAGGAGCCCGGGCCCAGGTTCTTGATCTCACCCGCATGGACCCTCTGGTTTTTGGTGAGCCTCGCCACAATGCGCATCTTGCTGCCGTACCTCGCAAAGATGCGTCACCCGTTCATCTTCTCGGTCGTGGTCGCGCTGCTGAGCGGGCTGCTGCCCGCCGCTGGCACCGAATTCTCGGCGTCTCGCACGCTTTCGTTCTTGCCGTTCTTTATGCTCGGGTGGCTCGCGCGCACGCGCGGCTGGTTCACGGGTGACTGGTTTGCCCGCCCCTCGCTGGCACTGCGCGGAGCGGGCTGGGGGCTGCTCGCCGCGGTTGGCCTGGCGATCGCGTTCATTCCAAACCTGCGCGAGATTTGGCGCATCGACACCTGGCTCACCTGGCGCGACAGCGACGCACAGCTGCTCTCTGAGGCGCCTATCGACGAGTGGCGGGCGCCCACGGAGCTGCTCGGCACACTCTCGGGCTTCTCGATCACGGCGATGCTGCTGGTGCTCGCGGCGGGAATGACGCTCGCGGTGCTCATCGTCGTACCGCGCGGCCACTCGATCATCACGGTGTGGGGCACCCGCACGCTCTACGTTTATCTGCTGCACGCGCCCATCGTCTGGACGCTGCGCAAGACCGGCGCGATCGACGCCATCTACGGCCTCGGTCTCGGGGGCATCACACTGCTCATCGTCCTCGGGGTCGCGCTCACTGTGCTGCTTTCGACGACGCTCGTCTCGCGCGCCACGCGCCCTCTCATCGAGCCCCGGATCGATTGGCTCTTCACCCGTGATCCCGGCGAGAAGTCGCGCAAGTAGATTTAGTGCACCGCGCAATACGTCACCTGTAGACTCCGAGTAGCGTTGCCGTAAGACGCTTCAGCTGCCGCTCGCCGATGAGCCAGCTTCGGTGCTACAGGGGGGGATACCAATGACGTCAACCATAGTTTTGCACAATGCCCAGCTGATTGATGGGACCGGGCGCGACGTGATCGCCGATGCCGTGGTGATCATCGAAGCTGCCAAAATCGTTTGGGCGGGGTCCGCGACCGACGCCCCCGAGGTTGACGCTTCTAAGAACCCGGTCAAGGTAGATCTTTGCGGCAACACGATCACGCCGGGCTTCTTTGATGTGCACGTGCATCTGTCACTTCCCGGTCCCAGCGGTGGTAGCCAAGCCCTCATGCAAGAAGCGATCGTGCCGCCCTCGTTTCGCTATTTCGAAATCGCCGCGCGGCTCGAGAAGACGCTGGCGGCCGGAGTGACGACTGTGCGTGATCTGATGGGCACTGACACGGGGGTGCGGCTGGCGGCGCAGTACGGGCTCATCAAGGGTTCGCGCCTGCTCGTCGCCGACAAGATGCTCAGCCAGACGGGCGGTCACGCTGACTGGCACATGGGCTCGGGGGTCGACGGTACCTCGGTGGTCGGTGGCAAGCTCGTCGATTCGGTCGATGAAGCCCGTAAGGCTGCACGGGAGCTGCTGCGCGACCATGTTGACGTGATCAAGATCGCGTCGAGTGGAGGCGTCACCTCCATGAACGACGACCCCACGTGGGTGGGCATGCGCACAGAAATGGTGGCAGCCATTGTCGAGGAAGGCAAGAACTACGGCAACATTCCCGTCGCAGCGCATGCCATCGGTTACGGGGGCATTAAGGCGGCGGTGGAGGGCGGCGTGCACAGTGTCGAGCACGGTTACGAGATCGACGACGATCTGCGCCAGCAGATGGTACAAAATGGTCAGTTTCTCGTGCCAACGCTGCTCGAAACGATCCGCCCAGACACCGCGACCCCGCAGGCGCGGGCGAAGAGCGAGAAATGGCACGCGATCGCGCACGAGTCGGTGCGCGCCTCGATCGCCGCGGGCATTAAGGTCGCCGTGGGCACCGACGCGGGCCTGGTGCCCGATCACGGGGACAACCTGGGTGAGCTCCCGCTGCTCGTCGAGTACGGCGGAATGACCCCGATGGAAGCGATCGTGGCGGGCACAAAAACCTCTGCCGAGTGCTGCAGGGTTGACGATATCCTCGGCACGGTAGAGGCTGGCAAGCTCGCAGACATCGTGGTCATCGACGGTGACCCGCTGCAAGATATCTCGCTGGTCACTGACAGTAGCAAAATCTTGTTGGTGATGAAAGATGGTCACCCGGCCGTCAACAGGGGTGGCTTCACCTTCTAGCGTTCTAGTCATCGCGCGCAGGCGTTTCATGTGGTCTAACAATGTGGGATCTGTGGCTCCGCCGCGTCGCCAGGTTGAGATTGCTTTTCGCGGTAGCGTCGAAACCACACAAACGAGCAGGGGGCAATCGTGAGAGCCAGCATGAAGACCGATGGCCGTCGTGCAGGTCGGATCGCTACGGCCGTAGCAGCGGGTCTGTCCGCGGCGCTGCTGGCCGGCTGCGCTGGCCCTCCCGCCGACGCCTCATGGGTGCCGCCCGCTTGGCCCGCGGGCTCCACGGCGGTCACGATGCTTGTGGGAGATGACGCAGGATCCGGATCAAAACCGGCCGCCCCCGAAAGCGGCGCCGAAGAAGCAGATGCCCAGAGCGTAGCCGCCGTGTCACCCGCGAGCGACACAGCAGGCCTCGTCGACGGGCGCATTCGCAACGACGCCGTGGCGCTGCAGGCGCGGTACGTCGAGATGCCAGGGGCTCCCCAGTTCACTGAGCTGGTGCGGGGCGTGCTCGATGCAGCGATCGATGGTGCGGTAGGGCGCTCGGGGGCGGCGGGGTTTGTGCCCGAGGTGTTTGATGGGCAGGCCGGGCTCGGTGACCGCGGTTGTGTGGCTGGCTCCGCCCAGCGGCCCGCGGCCGAGCTGCTCGCCGATCCGACAGTCGGGCCGGTGGGCGGCGCGGGCACGGCAGTCGTATGCGAGCTGACGGCGGCGTTTGGCCCGATGCTCGGGGTCATGTTTCGCACCGTCACTGGTGCAGCAACCGAGGTGACGGGCGACGAGTCTGAGCTGTTCTTCGTCAACGTTGAGACGCGCGAAGCGGTCGACGCTGGGGCACTATGGGCGCCCGAAGCGGCCGCGGGCCTGTGGGAGCTCGCTGTCGAAGGGGTGCGCCGCGACGCTGGCGCGTTGAGCGCCGCGCCGCTCGCGGCCCCGAGCGAAGAACAGCTCGAGCTTGCACGCGGGGCGCTCGGCGCTGTGCGGCCCGCGAGCGGCGGGGGCTCTGGCGCTGGTGACGGCGGCGCTGACGGCGGCGACGGCGGCGCTGACGGCGGCGCTGATGACGGCGCTGATGACGGCGCTGGTGACGGAGGCGGCGACGGCGGCGGTGCTGACAACGCTGGCAGCGCTGGCAGCGCCGGCTTCGAGTTCACGTTGCCTGCGGGACTCGCAGCCGACGAACTCGCGGCGCTCGGCGTCACTGCGACGACCGCGCCCCTCACTCTCACGGTCAATGAGCTGCCCGACGGCTGGCTGACACCCGACGGGCAAGAGCTGTTCGCGCAGCGCGACGCCCCGTTCGTGGGTGTGCCCGCGTGGAGCGGCGACCACAACGTCGACTGTGACCTGGTTGCCTGCGTCGCGGTGACCTACGACGACGGCCCCTCGGCGTTCACCGCCGAGCTGCTCGATACGCTGCAGGCGCAGGAGTCGCCCGCGACGTTCTTCATGATGGGCAATGTGGTGGCGGGTAGCGCCGATGTGGTCGCGCGTGCCGCGGGCGAGGGGCACGAGCTCGCGAGCCACTCGACTACGCACCCCGACCTCACAAGCATTAGCCCGAGCGCTGCCCGCAGCGAGGTCGTCGGCGCGGGCAAGGCGATCACCGAGATCACCGGCCAGCCGGTCACCATGTACCGGCCACCCTATGGCGCGGTCAACGACAGCGTGCTTGAGGCGGTGGGGCTGCCCGCCATCTTGTGGTCGATCGACACGCTCGACTGGCAGGGCCCCGGCGAAACCGAACTCGTGAACCGCACCGTTGACGTGGCCGTTCCCGGCGACATCATCTTGTTTCACGACACACACGCCGACTCGGTCAACGCGGCCGACGACGTGCTCGCGGGGCTGAAAGACCGCGGGTTCACGCCCGTCACGGTGACTCAACTGTTTGGCGGCAGTGTGCCGCAAGGAAGGGTGTCTGCCCGATGATCCGGCACACCAACACAGAGACGCCGCTGGGCGAAGAAGCGCTGGGTGAAGAACTACCCGGTGGCTCGCTGCTCGATGAGCCGCCTGCCGCGGCGGGTGTCGCACGCTCGCCGCGGTCGCCGCGGTCGCCGCGGTCGCCGCGGTCGCGCCGCGTCATCGCTGTGACCGCGAGTGCCGCGCTGCTCTTGGTAGCGGCGGCCGCGTACCTGGTCACGCTGGCTCCGGATCACTACGCGGCGGCTCAAGCCGAGCGCTTGAGTGGCGACTCGGTGGTTGAAGTGAGTGGCGTGGCGCAGGTCGTGCCGGGTGAGGGGTGGATCGCGCAGCCGCGCGTTACCAATTTGGTGGCGTGGCCGCCGCTGCCGGCGGTGCGCGACTGGCGTGTGCTCACCGGCGCCGATACCGGGGTTGAACTGCTGAGCCCCGATCGTGGGTTGAGCGTCGAGCTCGCGGCTGCGCCTGGTGGTGGTGCTGGTGGTGGTGGTGGTGCCGGTGGTGCTGGTGGTGCTGGTGGTGCTGCGGCCACGTGGCTGGGCGAAGGCGCGAGTGATAGCGCCGCGCCCGACACCGCTGCCGTGCTGAATGAGACCCTCGCGTCGGGCGCGCAGCTGCAGCACGTCGATGCGACCGGTGAGGTGCGAGCGGTCGTCACGGTCGACGGGCAGCGGGTGCGGGTGCTCGCGCGCATCACGGGGCAGCCGGGGGCCGCGAGTGACAAGATCGCCGACTACCGGCCGGCACTGTCGGAGCTACTCGAGTCGTTGCGCGTGGGCTGAGTGGTTGGGCTCGGCCACATCTTGACAATAAAATATGCGCGACAAATTCCGCTTCTGGGTCAGTCATAAGCGGAATTTGTCGCGCATATTTTGGCTTAACCCACTCATCGAGCATCCGTGGAGTGAGCCAGCGCTCTGACGGGCTAGTCTTGCGCCACGAGCAATTGGTGTTGTGCGAGCTCGCGGTAGAGCGGCGTCGACTCGACGAGCTCTGCGTGTGTGCCCTCACCGATGACGCGGCCCTCTTCGAGCACCACGATCTTGTCTGAGTCGACGACGGTGGACAGGCGGTGCGCGATAACGACGAGCGTGCGCCCGGTTGCCACCGAGTCGAGGGCCTCGCGCATGAGGCGCTCGTTGACGCCGTCGAGGCTCGCGGTCGACTCGTCGAGCAACAGAAACGGCGGCGCGGTGAGCAGCGCTCGGGCGATTGCTAGGCGCTGCTTCTCGCCGCCCGAGAGCATGACGCCGTTCTCGCCGACCTGCAGGTCAAGCGCCTTCGACAGCCAGTCGGTCGCGGCATTACCTGCCGTGTGTGCGCGCGCCGTTTCAGTTGCACTGCCGTTGGTGCCGTTGGTGCCGCCGCTGCCATCGCTGCCGTCGGCGTGGTCGCTGCCGTCGGTGCCGTTGGTGCCACGGTTGCCGCTGATAGCTGCCGAATGCGCAGTAGTGGCACTAGAGCTGGCTGATCCGGAGCGATCGAGCAGCGAGCCGAGGTTCACCGCGCGCAGCACGCGTTCGCAGGCGGCATCGCTCGCGTCTGGCGCGCCGAGCGTGAGGTTGTCGCGCAGGGTGCCGGCGAGCACCGCGGCGTCTTGTTCGACGTAGCCGAACTGGGCGCGCAGCTCGCGCCGGTCGAGGGTGCGCAGGTCTTGGCCGAAGATCGACACCGAGCCCGACTCGGGGTCGTAGAACCGCTCGATCAGCGCGAGAATCGTCGACTTGCCCGCGCCCGAGGGGCCCACGAGGGCGACGCGGGCGCCACGCGGCACGGTGAAGCTGACGCCGTGCAGCACGGGCGTCTCGAGAATCTCGGCGGGGGCGGCTTCGGCGTCGCGGCGCGACCCGCGGCCGCCACTGCGTACGAGGTCGCGGGCGTCGGTGCGGGCGGGGGCCGCAGAACGATAGGTGAAGTGCACGTCGGTGAACTCGAGGGCCGGGATAGTGCCCGTGCCCGTGCCCGTGCCCGTGCCCGTGCCCGTGCCCGTGCCCGTGCCCGTGCCCGTGCCCGTGCCCGTGCCCCGT